>NZ_QCXS01000001.1 GCF_003260015.1 Nakamurella deserti
AGACCAGCTGGACGCCGTGTTCTTCGTAGATGGCCTTGCCGAGGGTGTCGGTGCCGGTGACGAGGTGGCGCCACTGGTCGGGGTCGAGGTCGGCGGTGCCGGTGGCGGCGCCGGTGTGCAGGTCGGTGTACTGCTCGGGTAGGTGGACCAGGTACTTCGCGTCGACCGCGGCGAGCAGTCGGGCCTCGCGGCCGAAGTCGGCCAGCGCCTTGTCCAGCCCCTCCTTGCCTTTATGGAGCCCGGCGAAGACGGTGCCGCCGGCGACCTCGAGGCCGCGGGATCCGAGCTCGTCGCGGAGCTGGGCCGGGTCCTGGGGCAAAAACCCCTGCGGGCCGAGCTCGGTCCACACGTAGCCCGCGCTCGCGACCTCGTCGAGGTACTGCTTCCACCCGACCTGGTGCTCGTCGGCGGCGAACCACACCCCCCACGAATCCGGGGCGGTCCCCAGCACCAGCCTCGACCGGCCGGGATCGTCGGCAGGGCCGGGGTTGCGGTTCATGGTTGGTGTCCGTTCCGTGGCGGGATCGTGCGCAGCGATCGGGTTCGGGGGGGCGGGGGGTCGGTTCAGGGGGTGGGTTCAGGGGGCGTATCGGGTGCTCAGGTGGTGGTGAAGGCCTGCCGGAACCGGTCGAGTGCGGTGTCGGAGTCGCCGGAGGCCCAGCCCTCCAACCCGACGACACCCGTGTAGCCGAGTCGGTCCAGGGTGCGTGCGATGTGCGGGTAGTTGATCTCCCCGGTGCCGGGCTCGCGGCGACCCGGGACGTCGGCGACCTGGATCTCACCGACGAACGGCAGCGACCGCTCAACCAGGTCCGTGAGGTTCCCCTCACCGATCTGCGCGTGGTACAGGTCGAGATTCATCCGCAGGTGCGGGTTGTCGACGGCCTCGACGAGGGCGAGGGTGTCCGCGGCGAGCGCGAACGGAGTGCCCGGGTGATCGACGGGCAGGTTCAGGTTCTCCAGGGTGAACACCCGCCCGGCCCGCTCGCCCAGCGCGGCGAGCCGGTCCAGGGTCCGCAGCGCGGTGAGCCACATCGCCGGCGACACCACCTCGGTCGCCACGACCGGCAGGCCCCGGTCGTCCAGGCCGGTGCCGTGCACGTTCAGCCGTGGGCAGTCCAGGCGGTCGGCGACCTCGAGCGACAGGGCGGCGGTGCGCAGCAGTTCCGCGGCGCCGTCCTCGTCGGCCAGGGTGCCGCTGATGTAGCCGGTCATCGAGGAGAAGGTCGCCCCGCTGCCGGCCAGTGCGGAGACGTCCTTGGCCGTCCAGTCCCAGATCTCGACCTCGAAGCCGAGATCGGCGATGCGGCGGACGCGGTCCAGGAACGGCAGCTCGGTGAACAGCATCTCGGCCGAGGCCGCGAGCCGGTAGCCGCTCATGCCGACAGCTCCGCGATCCGCACCGGGAGTCCGGTCCGGGCGGACTGTGCCGCGGCGAGGGCGATCGCGAGCGCGGCACGGGCGTCCTGGCCGTCGACCGCGGCGTCGGTGCCGGCGCGGACGGTGTCGGCGAACGCCGACAGCTCCGCGACATAGGCGCCGGCGAGCAGGGCCTGGTCGCTGCGGGCGGTGTCGACGACCCGGCCGACCGCACCCGAGAACGCCATCCCGGTGGTGCGGCCGTCGCCCATGGTGGCCATGCCCGCGGACCCGAACACCTCGCCGCGGACGTCGTAGCCGTAGGACGCCTCGAAGCAGGCCTCGGCCACCCCGACGGCACCGTTGTCGAACTTGACCATCACCACCGCCGTGTCCCGGAGACCGCGGTCCTTCCAGTCCGGTTCGACGAGTGCGTCGGCCGTGGCGTACACCTCCACCGGCGCGGCCCCCGGGTTGAGGAACATCAGGGTGTCGAAGTCGTGGATCAACGTCTCCAGGAAGATGGTGTCGACCGGGACCCGGGACGGGTCGAAGCCGCCGGGATCGCGGGTCACCGACCGCAGCAACCGGGGCGAGCCCACGGTCCCGTCGTCCAGCAACGCACGGGCGGCCGCCCAGTCCGGCGCGAACCGGCGGTTGAAGCCCACCTGCAGCGGCACCCCGGCCGCGCGGGCGGCCTCGATCGCCCGGTCGGCGTCGGCCAGCGTGGTGGCCATCGGCTTCTCGCAGAACACCGCCTTGCCGGCGGCGGCGGCCGCCACCACCAGGTCGGCGTGGAAGCGGGCCGGTGCGGCGATCACCACCGCGTCGACCTCCGGGTCGGCGAAGGCCTCCGCGGCGTCGGTGTAGAACCGGTCCGCGCCGAGCTCCCCCGCCAGCCGCTCCGCCGCCCCGGGCGCCGGATCGGCGACCGCCACCAGCCGCGCCTGCGGCAATCCGGTCGCCAGGGTCCGGCCGTGGAACGCACCCATCCGACCCGATCCGATCAACGCGACCCGTACCGGACCGTTGCCTGCTCCTGCACCCATGACGGCTCCTCCTCGAGCTATCCGCCGCACCGACTAGTACGTTGCAACGAATCGTCGCGGGCAGCGCCCGACTTGTCAAGACATACGAACTGGTTCGTTGCAGGGACGGTGGGTATCGTGGTGTCGATGGTGGGTGGCGGCGCGCGGCGGGCGACGATGCACGACGTCGCGGCCCGGGCCGGGGTCTCACAGTCCCTGGTGTCGATCGTGATGCGCGACGCGCCGGGGGCCGGTGCCGCGACCCGCGAGCGCATCCTGCGGATCGCCGACGAACTGGGCTACCGGCCGGACACCCGGGCGCGGTTGCTGCGCCGCGGGAACAGCCGCCTGCTCGGCGTGGTCTTCGGTGTGCAGCACGCCTTCCACGGTGACCTCCTCGCCGGTCTCTACCGGGCGGCGGCACCGCTGGACTACCAGCTCACCCTCAGTGCGGTCACCGCCGATCGGGGCGAAACCGCCGCCATCACCGATCTTCTCGGAGACCGCTGCGAGGCGCTGCTGCTCCTGGGCACCCAGGAACCGCCGGCGCAGCTCGGCAGGCTCGCCGCCATCGTGCCGGTGGTCGCCGTCGCCCGCGCGGTGCGCCACTCCGACGTCGACGTGGTGCGCACGGCCGACGCCCACGGGCTGGCGCAGGCCGTGGACCATCTCGTCGGGCTCGGTCACACCCGGATCGCCCACATCGACGGCGGGCGTGCGCCCGGCGCCGCCGAACGCCGCCGCGGCTACCGCGACGCCATGACCCGCCACGGCCTCGCCGGCCACATCCGCGTCTACCCGGGCGGTCTCACCGAGGACGACGGGGCCGGCGCCGCCCGGACGGTCCTCGCCGACGGGCCACCCACGGCCATCACCGTGTTCAACGACCGCTGCGCGACCGGAGTCCTGGAGATCGTCCGCGCCGCCGGCTTCGACGTGCCCGGCGACATCAGCGTCATCGGGTACGACGACAGCCACCTCGCCCGGATCTCCTTCATCGACCTGACCACCATCGCCCAGGACGTCGACCGGCTCGCCCACCTCGCCGTCCACCGGGCCGTCGACCGCGCCACCGGCGCCGACCGCGACGGCCCGCGCGAACAGGTCGCCACGCCGCACCTGGTCGTCCGGTCCACCACCGGCCCACCGCACGCCGGACGCAGGCCCGCCGACTGACACCGACCGCTCGCCGGTTCCGCGCCCGACCGCGCCGCCGCGGCGACCACGCGGCCCGCACGCGGTGCCCACCGCGACCCGCGCCGTCGCCGCCACCGGCCCACCCGGGCGGCTCCGATGCCGCATCCTCTTCTGATGACCGCCACCTCTCCCACCGTGTCCACCCGTCCGCTGTACGGCTGCATGGGCCTCGGCGGCCCGTGGGACGTCCCCGACCTGACCGCCGCGGACCTCGCGCAGGCCGAGGCCGTCGTGGAGGCGGCCCTGGGCATCGGGATCACCTGCTTCGACCACGCGGACATCTACGCCGCCGGCAAGGCCGAGGCGGTCTTCGGCGAGGTGCTCACCCGGTCGCCGGAGCTGCGGAGGTCGCTCACCCTCCAGACCAAGGTCGGCATCCGGTTGCCGGCCGGCGACGCGGCGGGCCTGTACGACCTCCGCGCCGCCACCATCACCACCCGGGTGCGGCAGAGCCTCGACCGGCTCCGTACCGACCGGATCGACGTCCTGCTGCTGCACCGGCCGGACCCGCTGACGCCACCGGCCGAGGTGGCGCAGGCGTTGACGGCCCTGCGGGACGAGGGCCTCGTCGGCGCGTTCGGCGTGTCCAACATGAGCGCCGCCCAGATCGGCGCGCTGCAGGTCCATCTCGACGAGCCGTTGGTGGTGGACCAGCTGGAGATGAGCCTGTACCGGCGGGACTGGGTGGAGTCCGGCGTGCTGGTCAACACCACGGCGGCCACCGGTAACGGCTTCCCGCACGGGACGCTGGAGTACTGCGCCGCCCACGGCATCGCGCTGCAGGCGTGGGGGTCGATGGCCCAGGGGCGCTACACCGGCCGGGCCGGCGGCGACGCCGCCGCACAGGCGACCACGGCACTGGTCGCGTCGCTGGCCGAGGCGAAGAACACGACACCCGAGACGATCGTGTTGTGGTGGTTGCAGCGTCACCCGGCCGGGATCGCCCCGACCATCGGCACCACCGACACCGACCGGATCGCCGCGTGTGCCGACGCCGTCGACCGTCGCCCGGAGCTGACCCACGACGAGTGGTACCGGCTGTGGACCACCGCCCGCGGCGCCGCTCTCCCGTAGGTCGCGGCGGATCAGGTGGCGGCGTCCGCCGCGACGGACGACACTCGTGGCGCGAGCACCCGCGGAAGGAGACCCGTGATGACGGACCCGGTCGGCTCCCTGAAGATGGTCACCCTCGACTCGGCCGACGCGTCCCGCGACGCGGCGTTCTGGTCGGCGGTCCTGGGCTGGGACATCACCTACGACTCCCCGGAGGCGGCCATGGTGTCGGGACCGACGAGTGCCCTCGGGTTCGGCACCACCCCCGGCTACGAGCCGCCCGCGTGGCCGAACCCGCACGGCAGCAAGCAGTTCCACTTCGACCTGGCCGTCGAGGATCTCGCCGCCGCCGAACGACGCTGCGTCGAGCTGGGCGCCGCCGTTCCGGACGACCAGCCGGGGGAGGGCCGCTGGCGGGTGCTGCTGGATCCGTCCGGGCACCCGTTCTGCCTCACCCTCGCCGCCAACTGGGGCTGACCGCGGCGGAGTCGGGACGGTCCTGAGCGGGTTCACCGACGGCAGCAGCTGCTTCTCTCCCGACGCGCACGTCACGCCGGTGTCGGAGCTGCTGGCCGGCAGCCAGCTCCGGCGGCGGGCCGGCGCCGGCCGGGGGGAGGTCGTCCCCGGCAAGGATCTTCCTCGCCGAACGGCACATCGGTGGTGACCTGTTCGACCGGCTCCGCCGGCGCCGGCGGTGCACCGCGGTCGACGGAGCCCGGGTCGGCTCGCTCAGCGCGCCGGCGCCGGCATCCCGAGGTAGTAGCCCTGGGCCCAGCGGATGCCCATGTCGCGCAGCACCTCCACCTCGGCCGCCTCCTCGACACCCTCGGCGATGACCTCGGCCGCGATGTCGTGGGCGAAGGCGACCAGCGCGCTGGCCAGCGCCCGCTGCGGGCGGCTGCGGTGGATGCCCCGGATCAGCGAGATGTCGAGTTTGACCACGTCGGGCTGCAGCGCCACCAGGTGCCGGAACCCGGCGTACCCGGAGCCGAGATCGTCGGCGGCCAGCCGCGCGCCGTGGCTGCGCAGCACCGACAGCGCCCGGTGGATCGCCGAGTAGTCCTCGATCGGGACGTGCTCGGTCAGTTCGATGACGATGCGGGGGCAGATCGCCGGCGTGAAGATGTTCCGCTCCGGGATCAGCTCGATCGTCGCCGGCGACATGTTCAGCGCGAGGAACGTGTCGTGGTCGGCGGTGTCGAGCATCGGCAGCGCGTTCATCACGGCCAGCCACTCCAACTCCGAGCCCATGCCGCTGGCGAAGGCGTCACTGAACCAGCCGGCCGGTCCCTGCGGGTGCGGGCTCGGGAACCGCGCCAACGCCTCCTGGCCGACCATCGCCATCGAGGTCAGATCGATCACCGGCTGGAAGAACGGCACGATGCTGCGGTCGCGGAGCACCGTCCGCACCCGCTGCCCGGCCGCCTCGGCCTGGTCGTGCGCCCCGGTGGCCGGCTGCGGGATGGACGGGGTGGCGGCCTGGCCCGTCGGCGGCGGCGACCGCAGCAGCTGGTGCAGCTGGCGCGTCTCGAGCAGGTTCGCCGTCCGCAGCACCACCTCGACGATGTCCAGCGGCTTGGTCAGGAAGTCCCGGGCCCCCAGCTCGAAGGCCTGGTTACGGGTGTCGGCTGAGGTGTCCGCGGTCAGCACCATCACCGGCAGGTAGCTGCCGGCCGCGAACCGGGTGATGGCGCCCAGCAGCTCCAGGCCGTTGACGTGCGGCATCTGCAGGTCCAGCAGCACCAGGTCGGGATTGACCACGGGGAGCAGCCCGAACACCCGGCGCGGATCGGTCTCGGTGATGACCTGGTTGAGCCCGGCGTCGCGCAGCAGGGCCTTGAGCAGGGCGACGTTGGCGGCGTTGTCGTCGACGATCAGCACGCACATCGTCGAGAACCGCTCGAGGGTGTCAGGCATCGACCATCCGGGTCAGTTGCTCGGCGGTGATGCCGTCCAGCAGCATCAGCACCTCCCGCACGTCCAGCGGCTTGGTCATGTACTGGGCGGCCCCGGCCTGCAGCAACCGGTCCACCTGGGTCCGGCTGGCGTCGGCACTGAGGATGACGACCGGGATCTCGGCCGTCACCGGATCGGCCTTCAGCGTCTCCAGCACCGACTGGCCGAAGCAGTCCGGCAGGTGCAGGTCCAGCAGGATCAGGTCGGGGGTGCGCGACCGGGCCAGCGCGAGGCCGGTGGTACCCAGGCCGGCGTGGACGAGCTGCCACCCGGGCCGCAGCCGCAGCAGCGAGGTGACCACCCGCACGTTGGGTTCGTTGTCCTCGATGTAGAGCAGCGTCGTCGGTCCGATGCCCTGCTGGGTCGGCACGAACGCGGCGTCCGCGGACCCGACGTCGGCCCACCGGTCGGCGGCGGCCGGCAACCTCACGGTGAACGACGTCCCCGCCCCCGGCGCCGAGTCCACCGCGATGGTCCCGCTCATCAGCTCGACCAGCGCCTGGGTGACCGACAGCCCGACGCCGCCGCCCGGTGGGGCGCTGCCCGGGTCCGCTCCCCCGGCCGGGGTGAACAGCCGCCGCCGGACCTCCGCCGGCAGGCCCGGACCGTCGTCGCGGACGGTCACCGACGCGCCGCCCAGCGCCGACCACGAGACCCAGACGTGCCCACCCGGACGGTGGTGCTCGATGACGCTGTCCAGCAGGTGGTGGAGCACCTGCACGAGCCGCTGCCGGTCGCCCAGCAGGCGCAACCCCGCGGGACCGCCCTCGACGGCCACGGCGATCCGCGCCCGGTCGGCCGCCGGTTGGATCAGCTGCACCACCTCGTCGACGAGCGACGGCGCCTCCACCGGCTCGACGGTCAGCGAGAGGCTGCCGGCGCCGATCCGCGCCACGTCCAGGACCTCGTCGATCATGGCGAGCAGGTGGTGGCCCGAGGACAGGATGTACTGCACCGACGACTGGTCGTCCGGGTCGGTGATGCGCCGCTCCAGCAGCTGCGCGAAGCCGATCACCGCGTTGAGCGGGGTCCGCAGCTCGTGGCTCATCCGGGAGATCAGCGCGCTCTTGGCCTCGTGCGCCGCGCGGGCCGCGGCCTCCGCGGTGCGGGCCGCCTCGACAGCGGCCACCCGGGGGGTGATGTCGTCGATGGTGGTGACCATCCGCTGCCCGTCGGCCGGATCCGGCGGCAGCAGCGCCGACGCGAGCCGGATCCAGCGGGTCCCGCCGTCCGGGCGCACCAGTCGGAGTTCGATCTGCCCGGGGTGTCCCGACCAGTTGCGCTGCACCCAGGCCGCGGTCGCTTCGAGGTCGTCGGGATGGATGAGGCGCATCAACGTGGTCGGGTCGTCGAGCATCGTGCTCGCGGGGATCCCGGTGACGGTCTCGAAGCCGTCGCTGACCGACAGGTGGCGGGGCGGTGACAGCCGGCTCACCAGGAAGACCGTCGGCAGCGGGGCGGGGGGCGGCGCCGGCTGCTGCGGGGGCGTCCGTCCGGCAGTCGGCGCGAAGAGCTGCGGCTCCTGCTCGGAAATCGACACCTCAACCCCCCGTCAGCGGCGCATGCACATACCGTCTCAGCATGACAGAAAGCGCACGGGATTTCACTGAACGTAGTTCCAACGTGGTCCCCGTCACGTGACCGCGCGCGGCGGCGCGACCGTCTGCGGGTCGGCGGCGAACCGGTCCAGCAGGCTCAGGACGTCCCGGACGTCCAGCGGTTTGGTGATGTAGGCGTCGACCCCGGCCGCGATCAACCGGCTGACCTGCCCGGGGCTCGCGTCCGCGCTGGCGATCACCAGCGGCCGCGTCTCACCACCGGGCTGCCGGCGCAACTCGCGCAGCACGTCGATGCCGTTCATGTCCGGCAGGTGCAGGTCCAGCATGATCAGCGCGGGATCACAGGCCCCGACCAGCTCCAGGCCGCGCCGGCCGCGGTCGGTGTGCACCAGCTCCCACCCCGGGCGGCGCGCCAGGATGCGCTGCAGCAACCGGACGTTGGAGTGGTTGTCCTCGATGTAGAGCAGCGTGCACACCCGCTCCGGCGGCCCCACCGCCTCCGCCGTCGCGGACGGCGCGACCACGGGGTGGTCGACGTGCTCCGAGCGCGGCAGCGTCACTCCGAAGACACTGCCGGTCCCGTGCACCGAATGGGCGTCGAAATGACCTCCCATGAACGACACCAGACGCTGCGAGAGTGCGAGCCCGATGCCCGCCCCCTCGATACCGGACGCCTGCTGGCCCATCCGGTCGAACGGCACGAACAACCGCGCCATGTCCTCGTCCCGGATGCCCATCCCGCTGTCGGAGACGACGAACCGGATCTGGCCGGTACCCACCTGCTCGGCGGACACCTCGACGCGGCCGCCCCGGTGGTTGTACTTCACCGCGTTGGTCAACAGGTTGATCAGCACCTGCCGCAGCCGGCGCTGGTCGGCCTGCACGAACAGCGAAGCCGCGGGCGTCATCGGGTCGAAGGACAGCGCCACCCCGGCGTCGCGGGCCTGCGGCTGCACCAGGCGTACGGCGTCGTTCAGGGCGGTGCCGACGTGCACCGGCTCGATCGAGAGCTCCAGCCGGTCGGCCTCGATCGAGGCGATGTCGAGGACGTCGTTGATCAGCGCCAGCAGGTGCCGGCCGCCGCGCACGATGTAGCCGACCGAGTCGGCCTGGGACTCGCTGAGCTGGTCCATCTCTAGGAGCTGGGCGAAGCCGAGCACCGCGTTGAGCGGCGTCCGCAGCTCGTGACTCATCCGGGACAGGAACTCGTTCTTCGCCGCGTTGGCGCGGTCCGCCTCGGACTGGGCGAACCGCAGCGCCGCCTCCGCGGACTTGCGGTCGGTGATGTCCTCGTCGGTGCCGGCGGCACGGAAGACGACGCCGTGCTCGTCGCGGACCGGATGCCGGCGGATCCGCAGCCAGCGCAGCTCGCCGTCGGGGCGGATGATGCGGATCTCGCCGTCGAAGGGCCGTCCGGCCCGGATGTCGTCCAGGCTCCGGGACCAGGCGGCGACGTCGTCGGGATGGGTGCGGCTCACGAGCAGGCGCTCGACGGGTTCGTCCGCCGCGTCCGGGTCCACGCCGAGGATCTGCAGGAAGGCCGGGTTCCAGTAGACGATGCGCGGCGGATCACCCACGTCGGTGAGGGTGAAACCGACCGGGACGTTGTCGGCGAGCTGGTGGAAACGCTCCTCGTTCTCCCGCAGCGCCGTCGAGGTCATCACGAACTCGGTGATGTCCTCCACGGTGCCCGCCACCCGGACCAGACCGCCGTCGTCGTCCAGGATCGGTGTCCGGCGCGACCGGACCCAGCGCACGCTGCCGTCCGGTCGGATCATCCGCAGCGTCTGGTGCGTGGGCCGGCCGGCCAGGAAGTCGGCCGCCATCTGGGCGGTGCGGTGACGGTCGTCCGGGTGCACCGCCTCGAGGACGGCGTCCCCCACCTCGGCGATCGCCAACTCCGACGGCAGTCCGAGCAGCTTCAGGTAGGTGCGGTTGACGAAACTGAACCGACCCGGCTCCCCGGGTGCCACCGGCACCTCGTACAGCGAGAAGCCGATCGCCGCGTGATCGGCGAACTCCCGCAACAGGCGGGCCTCCAGCGCGGTGCCCCGCGGCAGCAACTCGAACGCCGGATCGGCCACGGCGCCGTCGGCGCCCGACGTGGCGTCGGCCGTCAACGCCGCATCGGGCGGCCGTCGCCGCACCGCCCGCCCCCAGTCATGGGGTGAATTGTCCCCGATGCCACTCGTCGACTCGGTCGCCATTCGAGCGAACGATCAACCCGAACGGGTACTCCGGCGCGTGACGACGGGCCCTCCGAGGCCGTGTCGGCGCCCCCGCATCACACCCTCGGGGAACCGCGCCCCACCGGGGCGGTGATGCTGTCGCGTCCCTGGGGCCCACCGCCGTGGCCGTGGCCGGCGGGTCCGGGCGACCGAGCGGATCGCCAGGCTGCGGGATGGGAGTCAAGACCATCGGGGAGCGGGCGGTCTCGACACGGCGGGGCGACCACGGCGCAGCGGCGGGGGCCGGGGCGCGGGTCGGGCCCTGCGGTTGCCGCCCCCGGTGCGTCGTGCCTCCGATGGCAACTCGCCGCGGAGACCGCCTGCGGACGGCGCCGGAGGGGCGCCTCAGGACGGGGCGTGCGGCTCGCGGAGGTGCAGGACGTCACCGAGCTCGATGCGGCCCGGACCGGTGGCCGCACCCCGGTACCCCCGTGCACCACCGTCCAGCTCCGCCAGTGCCGTCCGGACCGCGGGCGACACCTCCGCCGACGCCGGCTCACCGAGGCAGAACCGGCTGAACTCCACGCAGGGCACCGCGACCCGCACGCCGGTCAGCACCAGCACGCCGGCGGCGCCGTGCACCTCCAGGCCCGCGCCGAGGTCCAGACCGGCCAGCCCGTCGGGCTCGTCGATCAGCAGGGTGCACCCGGCGGCTCCGTCGACCAGGTGGTCGCCGTAACGCCGGCGCAGTCGGACGTGGTCACCGGTGGCCATCACCGAGATACCGCCGGTCCCCCGGCGGTCGCGGCTGGCGGGGTGCAGCCGGTGGTGCACGTCCAGGATCGGCTCCCCGACCCCCGGGTGGCCGATGACGCCGTCGACATCGACGGTGAGCGCCGGAACCCCGACGATGTCGTCGGTGCGGTACCGCCGCAGCGGTGCCCGGCCCTGCTTGACGGGCTGCCGCTGGACGAACAGACCGACCACCGGGCCGAGGACGGTGCTCACGCCGGACGCTCGCCGACCGGGAAGCGGCGGTGCGTCAGGCTCGGCAGCTGGGCGCGCACCTCGGCGAGCCGGTCGGGTTCCACGTCGACGAACCCGACGGCGTCCTTCGCCGTCCCCAGGTCGAGCAACGGCAGGCCCATCGGGTCGAACGCGGCGGACCGGCCGATGACGCGACGACCCACCTGGTCGGCACCCACGACGTAGCAGGTGTTCTCGATGGCGCGGGCCCGCAGCAGGGTGAGCCAGTGCTCCTCCTTCAGCGGCCCGCTGACCCAGGCCGCCGGCAGCGCGAGCACCTGCGCACCGCGGGACACCAGGCTGCGGAACAGCTCCGGGAAGCGCAGGTCGTAGCACGTGGCGAAACCGACGGGTACCCCGTCGATCTCCACGACCGGCGGCGCTGCGTCGCCGCGCGCGACGGTGTCGGACTCGAGGAAGGAGAACGCGTCGTACAGGTGGATCTTGCGGTACGCGGCCACGATGTCACCGCCGCCGGCGATGATCAGGGTGTTGGCCACCCGGTCGCCCACCGGCACGAAGCTGCCGGCCGCGACGGTCAGACCGTGCCGACTGGATGCCGCGGCCAGGCCGGCCGCGAACGGTCCGTGCAGCGGCTCGGCGCACCGGGTGGAAGCGCCCTTGTCGTCGATGAACTCGACCAGGCTGCCCTCCGGGAGCACCAACAGCCGGGCACCGCCGGCCGCCGCCCGGGCGGCCAGGCCGTCGATGCGGTCCAGGTTGGCGACCGGATCGGAACCGGGAACGAACTGACCCACGGCGATGCGGAGCATGCGCAGCCTCTCTGCGTGACGGGCCTCGGGCCTCAGACGACGATCGACACCATCCGGCCCGGCACGACGACGATCTTCTTCGGCGTGACCCCGGCCAGCGCCTCGACGATCTTCGGGTCGGCCAGCGCCGCCGCCTCGATGTCGGCGGGCGTCAGATCGGCGGCGACGGTGATGCGGCCGCGGACCTTGCCCTTGATCTGGATCGGGTACTCGACGCTGGAGTCCACCAGGAGAGCCGGGTCGGCCTCCGGGAACGGGCCGTACGCCAGCGAACCGCGGTGCCCCAGGCGCTCCCACAGCTCCTCGGCGATGTGCGGCGCCAGCGGCGCCGTCATCAGCACGCTGGCCTCGGCCACCGCCCGCGGCACCGGCACCCCGGACTTGGTGAGGTGGTTGTTCAACACGATCAGCTTGGCGATCGCGGTGTTGTACTGCATGGCCGCGTAGTCGGTGCGGACACCGTCGATGGTGCGGTGCAGCAGCGTCAGGGTCTCGGCGTCGGGCGCGTCCTCGGAGACGACCAGTGCGCCGGTCTCCTCGTCGACGACGGTGCGCCACAGCCGCTGCAGGTAGCGCTGCGAGCCGACGGCGTCGGCGGTCTGCCACGGCCGGGACAGGTCCAGCGGCCCCATCCCCATCTCGTACATCCGGAAGGTGTCGGCGCCGTAGCGCTCGCACATCTCGTCGGGGGTCACGACGTTGTTGAGCGACTTGCCCATCTTCCCGTACTCACGCCGGACCGGGTTGCCCTCGTACTCGAAGTGGTCCTCGACCCCGACGACGTGCTCGGCGGGGACGTAGAAGCCGCGGTCGTCGGTGTAGGCGTACGCCTGGATGTAGCCCTGGTTGAACAGCCGGCGGAACGGCTCCTCGCTGCTGACCTCACCCAGGTCGAACAGCACCTTGTGCCAGAACCGCGCGTACAGCAGGTGCAGCACGGCGTGCTCGACACCGCCCACGTACAGGTCGACGCCACCGGTGTCGCCGGGCCGGTCCGGGTCCTTGCCCATCCAGTACTTCTCGACGTCGGCGTCGACGAAGCGCTCGGTGTTGGTCGGGTCCAGGTAGCGCAGCTCGTACCAGCAGGAGCCGGCCCACTGCGGCATCACGTTCAGCTCGCGGCGGTAGCGCCGCGGGCCGTCACCCAGGTCGAGCGTGACGGTGGCCCACTCGGTGGCCCGGCCCAGCGGCGGCTCCGGGGAGGAGTCGGCGTCCATCGGGTCGAAGGACGTGGGCGCGTAGTCGATCACCTCCGGCAGCTCGACCGGCAGCATCGTGTCGGGCAGCGCGATGGCCACGTCCTCCTGGCCGGGCTCGGTCGAGTAGACGACCGGGAACGGCTCACCCCAGTAGCGCTGCCGCGAGAACAGCCAGTCGCGGAGCTTGTACTGCACCTGGGCGCGGCCGGTGCCGGCCTCGGTCAGGTGGGCGATCATCGCCGCCTTCGCCTCGGCGACGCCCATCCCGTTCAGGTCGATCGCGTCGTTGGCGCTGTTGATCGCCGGCCCGTCGCCGGTGAAGGGCGCATCGTCCGGATGGCCCTCGGTCGGCTGCACGGTGCGCACGATCGGCAGTCCGAAGGCGGTCGCGAAGTCCCAGTCGCGGGTGTCCTGGCCGGGGACGGCCATGATGGCGCCGGTGCCGTAGCCCATCAGCACGTAGTCGGCGATGAAGACGGGGATACGGGCACCGTTGACCGGGTTGCGGGCGAAGGCGCCGGTGAACACACCGGTCTTGTCCTTGCTCTCCTGGCGGTCCAGGTCGGACTTGCGGGCGGCGGCGGCACGGTAGACCTCGATCGCCTCGGTGGGGGTGTCCGCCCCGCCGGTCCACCGGGGGTCGACCCCGTCCGGCCAGTCCATCGTGGTGATCGACGGGACCAGCGGATGTTCCGGCGCCAGCACCATGTAGGTGGCGCCGAACAGGGTGTCGGGGCGGGTGGTGTAGACCTCGATGGAGGCTTCCGCCTCGCCGGAGACGACGTCGAAGCCGACCTGTGCGCCGACGCTGCGGCCGATCCAGTTGCGCTGCATGGCCTTGACCGACTCCGGCCAGTCCAGCCGGTCCAGGTCGGAGACCAGGCGGTCCGCGTAGCTGGTGATGCGCATCATCCACTGGCGCAGGTTGCGGCGGAACACCGGGAAGTTGCCGATCTCGGAGCGGCCGTCGGCGGTGACCTCCTCGTTGCTCAGCACCGTGCCCAGGCCCGGGCACCAGTTCACCGGCGCCTGCGAGATGTAGGCCAGCCGGCGGTCGGCCAGCACCCGCTGCTGCTCGGCCCAGCCCAGCTCGGACCAGAGGGCACCGCCGGGCACCGGACGCGCACCGGACGCGAACTCGGCGACCAACTCCTCGATCGGCCGGGCGCGTTGCGCATCGGTGTCGTACCAGGCGTTGAACAGGCGGGTGAAGATCCACTGCGTCCAGCGGTAGAACTCCACGTCGGTGGTGGCCACCGAGCGCCGCTGGTCGTGTGCGAAGCCCAGCTTGCGCAGCTGCTCGCGGTAGCGCTGCACGTTCTGCTCGGTCGTCGTCCGCGGGTGCGTGCCGGTGCGGACGGCGTACTGCTCGGCCGGCAGCCCGAAGGCGTCGTAACCCAGGGTGTGCAGCACGTTCCGGCCGTTCATCCGCGAGTAGCGGCCGAGCACGTCGGTGCCGATGTAGCCCAGCGGGTGCCCGACGTGCAGGCCCGCTCCGGAGGGGTACGGGAACATGTCGAGGATGTACATCTTCTCGGGCGGAACCACGCCGTCCGGGGCGGCCAGCGGGCCGGACGGGTTGGGCGTCTCGAAGGTGCGCTCGGCGTCCCAGCGATCCTGCCAGCGCGACTCGATCGCGTTGGCCAGCGCTGCGGTGTAGCGGAACGGCGGCGTCCCGGTGGTGGGGGGCGCAGTGGTTCCGTTGTCACTCATCAGCTTCAGTTCTCCCGTGTCACGATCCTCGACGACTCTACCGTCGCGCGAGCCGTACGATTCTGGTCATGCCTCTGTCGCACTGGCTGGTCGCACTGCCGCTCGCCCTCGTCCTGCTCGTCGTCGCCGCCACCGCCGCTGTCACCGCGATCCGCGGTCGCGCCGGCACGCTCGACCGGGGGGGCCGCCTCGGCGTCCGCAGTGAGGCCGCACTGGTCAGCGCGGACGCGTTCACGCTGGCCAACCGGGTGGCCTGGCCCATCGTGGCCGGCGCCGCGGTCATCGCCGGCGTCTGCGGAGTGGTGCTGGCGGTCGCTCCTCTCGGAATGCCGACCGGCATCGTGGTCTTCGTGGTGGCCCTGGCGGGCACCGTGGTGCTGCTGGTCAAGGCGGCGCAGCTGGGCGACCGGGCGGCCCGCACCGTGCCGCGACCGGCCCGCAAGCCCGGTGGGGGCGGCGGCTGCGGCGGGTGCGCGTGTGGCGGCGGCGGGTGCTCGGGACTGACCCGGACCGCGCCGGCGGAGACCGCTACCAGCTGACCTGCCCCGCCCGCTCCACGGGTGCCGACGGATGACGGGTGACCTCGTCACCGATCAGTGCTACTTTTCGCATGTAGTCAGTAGCTCTGTGTCACACGGGACCGATCCTGACCGGCGAACCAGTCGGCGACCGACCCGTCGATCCCCCGGATCGGAGGGTGACCATCGCCATGCCCGACGCGCCGTCCACCGGTGCGCTGTTCCGTCCGGACGAGACCCCACGCGGTGGCGCCCCGGCCATCATCCAGCGCGTCGTCGAACTGACCCACCGGCATCTGGGCATGGACGTCGCCTACGTCTCCCAGTTCGTCGGCGACTGGCAGTACTTCCACGGGGTCGCCGGCGATCCGGCGTCGTTCGGGGTCGACCCGGGACCGGGGCTGCCGCTGGGCGTCACCTACTGCGCCCAGATGGCCTCCGGTCAGCTCCCCCGCCTCATCCCCGACACCCGCACCGACGCCCGGGTCAGCGACCTGCCCGTCACCGCCCGCGCCCGCATCGGGTCCTACATCGGGGTGCCGCTGCGGCTGTCCGACGGGACGGTGTTCGGCAGTTTCTGCTGCGCGAGCCACGAGGCCCATCCCGAGCTGACCGCCCGTGACGTGCACTTCCTCGAGGTGCTGGCCGATCTGCTGACCACCGAGCTGGACCGTGAGTACGAGTGGAACGAGACGCGGCGGCTCATCGAGCGGGTCCTCACCAACTCGCAGCTCGCCGTCGCGCTGCAGCCCGTCGTCGACCTGCGCGACGGCCGCCGCATCGGCGTCGAGGCCCTCTCCCGCTTCCCCGACAGCGTCGGATCACCGGCCACGCTGTTCCCGGCGGCCGCCTCCGTCGGGCTCGGCACCGAGCTGGAGGAGCTGGCCGCCACCCGGGCGCTGGCGCTGGCCGGCCTGCTCGAACACGACGAGTTCCTCTCGATCAACCTGTCGCCACGGACCTTCCGGTCGGCGGCCCGGCTGGTGGGGCGGTTCGCGCGGATCGACCCGGCCCGGTTGATCTTCGAGCTCACCGAGCATCAGGCGGTCGAGGAGTACGACGACCTGCGGGGCTCGCTGAGCGCGCTGCGCCGGCAGGGCATCCGGCTGGCCATCGACGACGCCGGCGCCGGGTACGCCTCGCTGTTCCACATCGTGCAACTGGAGCCCGACATCATCAAGATCGACCGGTCGCTGGTGCACGGGGCGGCCACCGACCGGGCGCGGCGCAGCGTCATCCGCGGTTTCGTCAGCCTCGCCGACGACATCGGGGCGACCGTGATCGGTGAGGGCGTGGAGCAGCTCGCCGATCTCGAGGTGCTGCGCGATCTCGGGGTGGACGCCGCCCAGGGGTACCTGCTGGGGCGTCCGACCGTGGACTACGACAGCATCCAGGGTGGTTTCGGGCGCAGCGACTGGATCGTTCCGGGGGTCTGAAGTCCCGGACCGGCGCGGAGGGGCGGCTGCCGGGCCTCAGAACGCGTAGCGGACGGGCAGCCACGGCGTGTGCTCGGCGATGAGCGCGGTGAGCGCCCGGACCCCGCGGGCCTTGTTGTTCCGGTCGTAGCGGACGTTGCGCTGACCGTTCTGCGACACCTTGGCCTCCTGGAGGTCCGGGCGCCACAGGACGTCCTCGGCGCGGGGGTGCCAGCCGAGGTTGACCTCGTGCAGGCCCTCGTTGTGGGTCAGGAAGATGACCTCGCACGCGGCCTGCGCCTTGAACGCCGGGGACAGCTCGTCGTCCAGCTTGCGCAGCAGCTCCGTCCAGTCCTCGATCCAGCCGCCGCGCAGCACCACCGGCGAGAAGTTCAGGTGCACCTCGTACCCGGCCTCGACGAAGTCGTCGATGGCGGCGATCCGTTCGGCGATGGGCGTGGTGCGCACGTCCAGCTGCCGGGCGTCGGCGTGCGGCATCAGCGAGAACCGGATCCGGGTCCGGCCCTGTGGGTCGGCGGCCAGCAGGTCCCGGTTGACGTACTTGGTGGCGAACGACGCCTTCGCCGTCGGCAGCGCGCGGAAGGTGTCGATCAGATCGGTCACGTTGTCGCTGACCAGCGCGTCCACCGAACAGTCGCTGTTCTCGCCCAGGTCGTACACCCAGGCCGTCGGGTCGCACTGGTTCGGTTCGGGCTTCACCCCCTGCTTGGCGACGTGCCGCCGCAGGTGGGCGGTGATCTGCTCGATGTTGGTGAACACGGTGATCGGATTGGCGAAGCCCTTCCGCCGCGGGACGTAGCAGTACACGCAGGCCATCGCGCAGCCGTTGGAGGTCGACGGGGCGATGAAGTCCGCGGACCGGCCGTTGACCCGGGTGGCGATGCTCTTCTTCGTGCCGACGACGAGATCCTCGGTCTTGACCCGCACCCAGCGCTGCAGGTTGCCCTCGTTGCCGTGCAGCTCCGGGATCGCCCAGTGCGAGTCGACCTCGATGATCTCGGCGTCGGGGAACCGGGACCGCACCTGACGGCCGCGGTCGGTGTCCAGCGCGGCCGGCTCGGCCCAGAGTCGGCGGACGTCGAGGAGGCGCTGGGCGGGGATCGTCACGTCCTCCACAGGTACCAGCCGGCACCGACAGTGTGTCGTGACCGGCTCAGCCGGTGGTTCTCGCGCGGACCGCCCGGGCGGCGGCGTAGGACCGGCCGCGCAGCGCCGCGGCCCACGGGTAGGCCGCGAGGCCCGGGATCGTGTCGCTGAGCGGATCGAAGGCGATGGGCGGGTCGGGGACGGGACCGGCCGGCGCGGTCACGGTCAGGTGCGCGAAAGGCCGCCACGGGCCGCGCGGAGTGGCCGCGGACAGCGTCATCGTCAGGGGCAGCCGCACCCGGTCGACCGCCCGGGCGCGGGCGCCGCCCTCGTCGGCACCGGTGAGGTCGGCCCGCAGCAGCAGCGGTCCGGCGGCGGTGGCGAACGGCATGATCGTGGTGTGCACACCGCCGACGTGACGGTGTGGCACCAACAGGTAGCGGCCGAGCCGACCGGCGCCGGTGTTGCTCAGGAGCAGGTCGCCGCCCCGGCCGTCCAGCAGCCGGATCGCGACGCCGTTGACGTCCGGCAGACCGGTGGGCAACCCGGCGCTGCGCGACAGCCGCACCAGGACCGGCGAGCTGCCCGTCCCGTCCAGCCACGGGACGCCCCACGCCGGGTCGGAGCCGAAGCGGTTCAGGGTGCCGGTGAACAACGCGCCCCTGGGGTGCAGCGGCCGGCCCGTCCGGCGCAGCCGGGCCGCCACCGACGACACCGCGCCGAGCACCGTGCCGGCGACCTCCGCCGCGGCGCCCGCGCGCTCCCGGGGACGGCCGGCGGCGGACACCGCCGGATCGGGCAGCGCGGGGGTGGGCCCGGGGCGGTCGGACACGGGGCGCTCAGGCCCGAGGCGGTCGGACACGGGGCGGTCGGACACGGGGCGGTGCGACATCGGGCTCCCGGGGGTGGTGGGTGCCGGTGGCGTCCAGCGTGTCGTGCAGTACCCGTTCGCGGACCGTCAGTTGCGGGTCAGGTCGCCCGGGTGCCAGGCCTGCCACTTCAGCGGGAAGGGCTGGCGGCGCATCACCTCGAACCAGAGGTCGACCTTCGGCGGCACCAGGATGTCGTCGGGCAGGCCGGGCACCACGAACCAGGAGCCGCGCTCGACCTCGTTCTCGAGCTGGCCCGGCGCCCAGCCCGCATGGCCGCCGAACAACCGCACCCCGCGCAGCGACGGGGCCAGTTCGTCCGGTTCGGCGTCGACGTCGACCAGGCACACCGGCCCGCGGATCGGGGCGATCCCGGAGAGCTCACGCAGCCGCCGGCCGGACAGGGCGACCCCCACGCACATCGCGGCGTCCGGGCGCATCGGCCCACCGACGAAGATGACCTGCGATCGCGCCGCCAGTGCGTTCCACTGGGGCAGCACGTTGTGCACCGGGACCTCGCTGGGCCGGTTGAGCACCACTCCCAGGCTGCCGCCGTCGCTGTGCGACACCAGGTAGATGACCGTGCGCTCGAACGTCGGGCCGGTCAGATCCGGGGTCGCGACGAGCAGGGCGCCGGTGCGCAGCTCCGCCACGAAGTCCTCGTCCGTACTCATCGCCGGGTTGCTCCTCGTGCTCTCGTGCTGGTGGTTCCGGCTGTTCCGGACGTGCCCGCCGACCGGTGGGCGGCGTGACGGTGCTGCGGTGACTGGTGCTGCGGTGACTGGTGCTGCGGTGACTGGTGCTGCGGTGACTGGTGCTGCGGTGACTGGTGCTGCGGTGACTGGTGCTGCGGTGACTGGTGCTGCGGTGACTGGTGCTGCGGTGACCGGTGGTGCGGTGGCGGTGCTGCGATGGCGGTGCTGCGTGCGGCTCCCGGACGCCGCGGAGGACCCCGCGAACACCCACAGGTGCAGTATCACCCCAGACGTGACGCTCCGTGATCTGCATGCACACACAGTTCACACGGGTGGGCCTCGGTGCCCATTGTCGTCCGCAGGTACCGTTTTCGGGGTGACCACCGTGCCGACGACTGCCCCGCCGTCGGCGCACGGGCTCCGTGCACTGCTCCGGGTCGCCCGGCTGCGGCTGCTCGTGTTGGTCAGGGTCATCAACTCCTTCGGCGACGGTGCTTTCCAGGGTGCCCTCGTCGGCGCTGTGCTGTTCAGCCCCGAGCGGGCCGCCAACCCGATGCAGCTGGCCACCGGCTTCGCCGTGATGCTGCTGCCGTACTCGGTGATCGGCCCGTTCGTCGGGTCGTTGCTGGACCGGTGGAGCCGACGGCAGGTGCTGGTCTGGGCCAATGCCCTGCGCTGCCTGTTCGTCGTGCTGGTCGCCGTCGAGATCGCGGTGGGCGCGCCGCTGTGGCTCGAGTTCAGCACCGCCCTGCTGGTCCTGGGCGCCGGCCGCTTCATCGGCTCCGGCCTGTCGGCGGCGATGCCGCACTGTGTGGCCGCCGATTCGCTGGTCGGCGCGAACTCGCTGGCCGCCACTGCCGGTGCGGTCAGCACCGCCATCGGTGGCGCCGCCGCGTTCGGCGCGGGTGCGCTGATCGGCAAGTCCGACATGTCGCTGGCCCTGATCACGCTCTGCGTCGTGCCGTTCTACGCCGCGGCCGCGCTGGTGGCGATGAAGTTCGGCCGCCGCAGCCTCGGACCGGACGAGACCGACGAACCCGCCCAGACGATGAAGGCGATCCTCGGCGGTCTGTCCGCCGGGTTCCTGCACATGAGGGCACGCCCCCGGGTCGCGGTGGCGGTCACCATGGTGATGCTGGTGCGCTTCTGCTTCGGCCTGGCCACGCTGCTCGTCCTGGTGCTGTTCCAGAGCCACTTCAAGCCGCACGGCTTCTTCCGGGCCGGCGCGGCGGGCATCGTCCAGGTCCTCGGATTCGGCGCCGCGGGCGTCTTCGTGGCGGCCCTCATCACCGCTCCGGCGGTGGCCAAGTGGGGACGCACCGCGTGGGTCACCGCGGTGCTGGTCGGCGCCGGCCTCGTCGCGTTCGGCGGCGCCGTCCACATCGGGCCGGCGATCGCCATGGGGGTCGCGTTCCTGCTCGGGTTCGCCTACCAGAGCACCAAGATCTGCGCGGACGCGCTCGTCCAGTCCGACTCCGACGACGCCCACATCGGCCGGGTCTACGCGCTGTACGACACCACCAACAACGTGCTGTACGTGCTGGCGTTCGTCGTCGGAGCCGCCGTCCTCGGTGAGCGCGGGGCCGGCACCGGCCTGATCATCGCCCTCGGCGTGATGTACCTGCTCACCGCGATCGGCTTCCGCTACGCGATGAAGCGGCTGGCCACCCATCCCACCGTCGTCGCCGCGGAGGCGGCTGACGAGGCCGCCCGCACCCGGCCGACCGCCGGTGCCGTGGCGGCCGACACCGCCCCGTAACGGCCGGCCCACCCCGGTTCGCCGGCGCCGGCGAGGCAGCCGACGAGGCCCGCCCACAGCGCGGCCGACCGCCGGAGCCGTGGCGCGGCCGACCGCCGGTGCCGTGGCGGCCGACACCGCCCCGTAACGGCCCCACAGGCCCACCCCGGTTCGCAGGCGCCGCCGAGGGGCGACGAGGCCGCCCACACCCGGCCGACCGCCGGTGCCGGGGCGGCCGACACCGCCCCGTAACGGCCCCACAGGCGCACCCCGGTTCGCAGGCGCCGCCGAGGGGCGACGAGGCCCGCCGCAGACCGGCCGACCGCCGGTGCCGGGGCGGCCGACACCGCCCCGTCGCGGCCCCGGAGGGCCACCCTGGTCCGCCGGCGCCGCCCAGGCCCGCCCGCAGCAGCCCGGTCGGCGGCCGGTGCCGTGGCGCGGCCGACACCGCCCCGTAACGGCCCCTGAGCGCCACCCGGTTCGCCGGCGCCGCCGCACAGCGGCGCCGCTGCCCGGGGTGTACCGCGACCAGCAGGGCGCACACTGGGGGGCCATGGCACTCCAGCGCAAGGCCCGCCCCGCCCCCAGCTCCGACGAGGGGTCCGGAGACGGCTTCAACCACGCCGAGGAGCGTGCGCTCGAGGCGCTGCGCAAGGTCGCCCGGCAGTGGCCGCACACCCTGATGCTCTATGCGAACGCCAACGCCCACGAACTGGTGGCGCTGCGGGTCGACGACCTCGACGCCTACCTCGCGGCCGGCGGCGAACTCCCGCCCGAACTGCCGTCGGAGACGTTCCGGACCATCGGCAGCGACGGCGGTCGGCCCGGCTGACCGGAGTGGGCAATCCGTCACCGAGCGTCGGGACGCTCAGCGCTGGGGTGGGGCTCCTGGAGTCGCTGCTGGCCGCGGACGGGATGTCCGCCGCCGTGTCGGTCGTGGCGGCACCGTCCGCCGCGGTCACGGTCGTTGCCGTGTCGGCCGCCGGCAGCCGGGGCCGAGGTCCGAGCGTCGACACCTGCAGCGCTACGGCGGGGACCCGTCCGCCGCGAAGTCGTTCGCCACGGTGCCGTGCCCTAGGCCCAGGTCCAGCGTCGAAACCCCGCAGCGCTACCGCGGGGACCCGTCCGGCGTCGCAGCGGGTGCGGACCGCATGTCCGCCGCCGTGCCGGTCGTCGCAGAGTCGTCCCCCGCTGTGTCGGCCTTCGCAGAGCCGTCCGCTGCAACATCGGTCGTCGCAGTGACGTGCGCCGCCCTGCCGACCGCCGCGGTGCCGTCCGCAGCAGTACCGGCTGCCGGAGTGGCGTTCGCAGAAGTGCTGTCCGCAGCGGTATCGGCGGCGGGCGTCACGGGGTTGCCGTGGACATCGACGAGGCCACGTTCCAGCGCCCACTTGAACAGCTCGGCCTCGGCCTCGTCGCGCGACATCGGTCCGCGCTCCAGCCGGAGTTCCTTGAGGTGCTTCCACGCCTGGCCGACGATCCGTCCCGGCGGCACCTGCAGCAGCTCCATGATCGCGTTGCCGTCGATGTCCGGCCGGACCCGGGCGAGGTCCTCCGCCGCCTGCAGGGCGGTGATCCGCTCCTCCAGCTGGTCGTAGGACTTCTGCAGGGCGATCTCGCGGCGCCGATTGCGCGTCGTGCAGTCGGCCCGGACGAGCAGGTTGAGCCGGGGAAGCAGCGGCCCGGCGTCGGTGACGTAGCGCCGCACCGCCGAGTCGGTCCACACGCCGCCGGAGTAGCCGTGGAAGCGTAGGTGCAGGAACGTCAGGTTGGCGACGTCCTCGGTGATCTGCCTGGCGTACTTGAGCGCCTTCATCCGCTTGCGCACGAGTTTGGCCCCGACGACCTCGTGGTGGTGGAAGCTCACCCCGCCGCCCGACTCGAAGCGACGCGTCCCCGGCTTGCCGATGTCGTGCAGCAGCGCGGCCAGCCGCATCGTCAGGTCCGGCCCGTCGGGCTCGAAGGCGATCGCCCGCTCCAGCACGGTCAGCGAGTGCTCGTAGACGTCCTTGTGCTGGTGGTGCTCGTCGCGTTCCAGACGCAGCGCGGGCAGCTCGGGAAGGACGACGTCGGCCAGGCCGGTGTCGGTCATCAGGGTCAGGCCCTTGCGCGGGAACCGCCCCAGCAGCAGCTTCGACAGCTCCGCCTGCACCCGCTCGGCGGTGATCCGACGCAGTTCACCGGCCATCGCGGTCATCGCGGCCCGGACCCGCGGTGCGGGCTCGAAACCGAGCTGGGCGGCGAAGCGGGCGGCCCGCATCATCCGCAGCGGGTCGTCCCGGAAGGAGGTCTCGGGTGCGGCGGGGGTGTCGAGCACCTTGGCGGTCAGCTGCGCCTGCCCGTCGTGGGGGTCGATGAGCCGGCCGTCGGGCAGCGACACGGCCATCGCGTTGACGGCGAAGTCCCTCCGGACGAGATCGTCCTCGACGGTGTCGGAGAAGCTGACCGCGGGATTGCGGGAATCCCCGTCGTAGGCGTCGGCCCGGAACGTGGTGATCTCCAGCGAGGCGCCGCGCCGGCCGACGCCCACCGTCCCGAAGGCGATGCCCATGTCCCAGATCGACTCGGCCCAACCGTCGACCACCCGCAGGATCTGCTCCGGACGCGCGTCGGTGGTGAAGTCCAGGTCGCTCGCGTCACGGCCCAGCAGTGCGTCCCGGACCGGCCCACCGACCAGGTACAGCTGATGGCCGGCAGCCCGGAACCGCTCGCCCAGCTCGACGACCACCGGATGCCGCGTGAGCAGGGCGTCCACGGCGGTTCGGGGGTCGGTCACGGGGGGCGAGTCTAGTCGGCCGCATTCGGGGAGCCCGCGCGTAGCGTGGTCCGTGCGCTGCGGATGCCCGCGTCCGCGGTCCTCTCCGGCCCGAGGGAGGTCCTGTGTCGACGGTGTCACTGCCCGACCACGCCACGCTGTCGGGTGCGCGCCGGGAAGCCCGGGAGCTCCAGGAAGCGGTGCGGCATCGGCACCCGTCGGCGCTTGCCCTGCTGACCGATCACGGTGCCCGGCACGATCCGCACGAGCCGCTGCCGTTGTACGTGGCGCATCAGGTGATCGCCCGAGCGCACGGTTTCGCCGACTGGCCGGCCCTCAAGCACTATTTCGACCTCGCCGTGGACCTGCGCTGGGACGTCGTCCCGGACCCCGAGGTCGAGCCGCCGGCCGACCGCTTCTGCCGGCTGGCGGCGCTGCGCTACGACCGCGACGACCCCGGCCGGTGGCGCGAGGCCAGGGCCCTGCTCGCCGACTGTCCCGATCTTGTGGACGACTCGGTGTGGGCCGCGGCGGCCGCCGTCGACGTCGCTGCCGTTCGGCGGCACCTCGACCGTGACCCCGGGCTGGCCGCCCGGCGCGGCGGGCCCCAGCGGTGGAGCCCGCTCTACCACCTCGCCTACGCCCGGGCCCGGACGGACGCCTCCGAGGACGACGTCGTCGACCTCGCCCGGATACTGCTGTCAGCGGGGGCCGATCCGCACGAGGGCTACCTCTGGGCGGGGCAGCCGACACCGTTCACCCTGATCACCGGCGCCTTCGGCGACGGGGAGGGCGGCCCGGAGCGGCAGCCCGCGCACCCGCACGGCGTGCCGCTGGCCCGGTTGCTGCTCGCCGCCGGCGCCGATCCCAACGACGCACAGACGCTGTACAACCGGATGTTCGGTGCCGACGACGACCACCTCGAGCTGCTGTTCGCCCACGGGCTGGGAACCGGCGACGGTGGGCCGTGGCGCCGCCGCCTCGGTACCGCCCTCGACGGCCCCACCCAACTGCTGCGCGCCCAGTTGGCCTGGGCGGTCGATCACGGCATGGCGGCGCGGGTGCGGCTGCTCATCGCCCACGGGGTCGACGTCGGGTCGCCGCTGCCGGGCGGGCGGACGCCGTTGGCGGCGGCGCTGGTCACCGGTGAGGGCCAGATCGCCGGGTTGCTGCGCGAGGCGGGTGCGCCGGAACCCGTCCTGGACGCCGTCGACACCCTGGTGGCCGCGGTCATGGCGGGGGACGTCGCCGCGGTCGAGGCGATGCGGGCCGACGGCGATGTCGTGGAACGGGCACGCCGGCGCCGGCCGGGGCTCATCGTGTGGGCCACCGCGCGGTCGCGTCCGGCTGCGGTACGACTCCTCGTCGATCTGGGTTTCGACGTCGACGCCCGTGGACGGGGGGACAGTCCGGTCGAGGAGGAGTGGGAGACGGCCTTGCACCACGCCGCGGGCGATGGAGCCGCCGAGCTGGTCGAGCTGCTGCTGGACGCCGGGGCCGATCCCTCGGTGCGGGACCGGCGGTTCGCGGCGACACCGGCGGAGTGGGCCCGGTTCGCCGGTCATCCCGGCACCGCCGCCGTTCTCGACCGACGCTGACGTCACGGGGCCTGAGGTGTCGGCCGTCCCGTTGGGCCGCCCGGGGCCGCAGCGACCTTCCTGCGCACACGACGCGTCGACGACGACTGATCCTGCGCGGCACGCGCAGCACCACAGACAGCTGCGTCCGTCCACCGCTGGTGGGCCTGGTGTGACCCTCAGTGAATAATTTCACTGCACCCACCCGGAAGTTCGGCTCATCGGGACCCGTTTACACACGAATGGGTAGGACGGATCGGCTATCGTTCACACGAACGCTGATTCGACCCATGGGAGCGCGGGGGCTTCTCCCGGTCGAGCGTTGCTCCCGTCGCGTCCGTCCTCACAGCCGAGGAGATACCCGTGCAGCCGCATGCACAGATCGAGCTGTCCTACCCCGAGTCGGCCCCCGTCAAGATCCTGCTCAACCTGGTTCCGCCGTTGATCGACCCCACGGACGAGTCCGAGGAGGCACCCGGGGGCGTGGCAGCCGACAACCTGCCGCCGGTGGTCGGTGTCGCGAACGGGGCCGCCACTGTCCCCGCCGCCCTGTCCGTGCCGGCGGACGTCCGGCTGCTGATCATCGCCGCCGATCCGGCGATCCGCTCGGACCTGCATGCCTCCCTGCACGGAGCCGAACTCGACGTCACGCACATCGCGGCCACGGTCGCCGATGCGGTCGACACGGCAGCCGACAGCGCCCCGGACATCGCGGTGATCGTGGCGCCGACCGGCGAGTCGCCGGTAGCGATGATCAGCGAACTCCGCCGGGCCGGCATCGTCCGGGCGGTCATGGTGCTGTCACCTCCGGAACGGATCTCCGGGGACGCGCTCGTGTCGGCCCTCGCGGCGGGCGCGGACGGGTGGCTGAGCATCGATCTCGCGCCGTCGGTGCTGATCCGCGCGATCCGCGGCGCCTCCCGGGGGGAGGCAGGCCTGTCCCGCCAGCACGTCACCGAGCTGGTGGCGTTCCTCCGTCGGCCGGCGGCCGCGACGCCACCGCCGGACGAGAACGCGGTCGCGTCGCTCACCCCGCGCGAGAACGAGATCCTGGTCGCCCTCGCGGGTCAGGGCACGGTCAAGTCCATCGCGCGGCAGCTGTCGTTGAGCGAGGTCACCGTGCGCTGGTACACCTCCCGGTTGTTGCGCAAACTCGGCGTCGCCTCACGGTTCGAGCTCGCCGCGCTCGCCGGACGCCAGGGGCGGCCCGGTGACGTAGCGGACGGCGGCCCGCAGGCCCCGGCCGAACGGCCGGTCACGTCGATCCCCCTCGACCGGCCGGCCCCGGCGGAGGTCACCGCGGTCCGCGGTGACGGGACGGCGGCTTCGGTCCGCGGCCCGCGCCGGTCCGGCACACCGGCGGCCGACGCGCCCGCCCCGGCGGTGGCACCTAATTGGCGACAGCTGCCGCGGAGTGAACAGCGGGTGGTCCAGCTCGTCGTCCAGGGTCTGACGAACCGGCAGATCGCCGAACAGCTGTTCCTGTCCAAGCACACCGTCGACTCGCACCTCAAGAGCGCGTTCACCAAGCTCGGTGTGCGTTCGCGGGTCGAGCTGACCGTCCTGGTGCACCGCACGGCCTGACCCTCGCCGGTCACGCGTCCGGACCGCACTCTGAGCCCCCGGCTGCCGGCCGGGGGCTCAGTCGTTCCCGACCACGTGCCACTGCCGACCGTCCCGGCGCACCGCACGACCCGACCGCACACCGGCGACGGGACCGGACCGCACTGCTCAGCCGCGGCCGGCGGCTCAGGAGTGCGCAGCGGTGCGCCGCGCCGAGCCGTCCCCGCGCACCGCACGGTCCGACGACACACCGGCAACGAGATCGGACCACATATCGCGAGCCCCCGGACGCCTGCTCAGCGACACCCAGCGGTGTCCCACGCCCGACCGCCCGGCGCACTGCACGACCCGCCCTTCGCCGGTCACGCGTCAAGGCCGCACTCCCGAGCCCCCGGCCGCCGGCCGGGGCTCACTCGTCCCCGACGACGTGACGCGCCTGACCGTCCCCGCACACCGCACGACCCGACCCCACACCGGCGACCTGACCGGACCGCACTCCTGAGCTCCCGGCCGCCGGCGCGCAGCTCAGCTACTCCCAGCGACGTGCTGTGCCCGACCGCCCCGGCACACCGCACGACCCGACCCCACACCGGCGACGAGACCCGACAGCATTCCCGAACCCCAGGCGGGCGGCACAACCGTTCCCAGCGACGTGCCACGCCCGACCGTCCCGGCACACCGCACGACCCACACCGGCAATCTGACCGGACCGCATCCCTGAGCCCCCGACCGGCGGGCGCAGTCGTGCCTGGCAGCGTGCTACGCGCCCTGGCCCGTGCGACCCCGACCCCACGTCGGCCAGCGGCCCACCCACGAACTCCGGCACCACACACGTCAGCCCCCGGCCACAGGCCGGGGGCTGAGTCGTGCTCTGAAAACGGGTGGTACCCGACCGCCCTGCCGGTCCGCGGATGCGGATCGGCAGGGCGGTGGACGTCCCCGGGGTGTCGGCGGACCGAACAGTGCTCGGCAGTCCCCCGACGGGTTGCCGCTACCCCACGGGAAGCAATTCGATGCCGCTGACCTTCGCCTGGTCGACGCCGGAGGTGAAGGCGATGTTGGCGACACCGTCGGTGATCGTCATCCGGTAGGTCCGGCTGACGGCGGTCATCGGCGCCACGGCGGCGTTGATGTCGAAGTTGGCCAACTCGACCGCGCCACCTTCGATGTTGGCGGAGAAGACCCGCCGACCCGTCCCGCCGGGGCCACCCCCGGTGGCGCCGTGGTAGATCTCGGCGAAGGTCAACCGGACGTCGTAGGTGCCGTTGGCCACCGGGACCGCGTAGCTGAAGGACGCCCCACTGCGCTCGGTGCGGTACAGCACGTCGTCGGTGGTGCCGCCGATCGCCGACACCTGCGGGTTGGAGTAGGTCTTCCCGCCGGTGAAGAACTGGTCGGCCGACCAGGCCACCCCGCCGGTGGTGACCGCCGGACCGCCGGCGTTGATCCGGACGGTCGGCCGGGTGGACGCCGGCCGGGTGGCGTTGACCGTGGCGGAGCGGGCCGACTCGTTACCGGCCTGATCCACCGCCGTCACCTGGTAGAACGACGCCACACCCGCGGGCGCCGCCGTGTCGGCGTACGTCGTGCCGGTCAGCACCGCGGTGTTCACCTTGGTGAACGTGCCGGTGGCACTGGCCGAGCGGTAGACGTTGTAGCCGCCCAGGTTGGCCGCGGTGGAGGCCGACCAGCCCAGGTTGATCCCGGTCGCGACGCCCGCCGCGGTGACGCCCGTGACAGCCGCCGGCGGGTTGGTGACGGTCGCCGGGATGATCTCGATGGCGCTGATCTTGGCGTACTCGACCCGCCGGATGAAGTCCAGCGTGACGTTGCCGTCGGTGACCGTGGTGGTGAAGGACCGCACGATGGCCCGGTCGATGCCGCCCGCCTGGGCGAAGACGTCGAAGTTCGACAGCACCGTCCCGTTCTCCAGCCGGACGTCGAAGGTCCGGGCTCCCGCCGCCGTCTTGTTCAGCTCCGCGAAGTGCAGACGCACCTGGTAGGAGCCGTTGGCGACCGGGATCTGGAAACCGAAGGCGCGGGCACCGGTGGCGGCGGTCCCCGTCCACTCGGACTGGAACATCGTGTTGTTCATCCCGGCGGGGATGCCGGTGATGGTGTCGCCCTCCGCGTAGGCCCCGCCGCCGCTGACCCACCCGTTGCAGGCGGTCAGGGAGGAGCATGCCGACCAGGTGACGCCGTTGACCGTCTGCGCGGGACCGCCGGTGTTGATCCGGACGGTGGTTCCCGCCGGCGCGGCCGGCCGGGTGGCGCTCACCGTGGCGGAGCGGACCGACTCGTTGGCCGACCGGTCCACCGCGGTGACCTGGTAGAACGACGCCACCCCGGCCGGGGCCGCCGTGTCGGCGTAGGTCGTACCGGTCACCAGCGCAGCGTTGACCTTGGTGAAGGTGCCCGTGGCGCTGCTCGAGCGGTACACGTTGTAGCCGCCCAGGTCGGTCGCCGTGGACGCCGACCAGCCCAGGTTGATCCCGGACGCCGCACCTGCCGCCGTCACCCCGGTCACCTGGTTCGGTGCCGTGACGTCGGTCTTGGTGGCGCTCACCGTCGCCGACCGGACGGACTCGTTGCCGGCCTGGTCGATCGCGGTGACCTGGTAGAAGGACGGCACTCCGGCCGCCGACGCGGTGTCGACGAAGGTGGTGCCGGTCAACGGTGCGGCGTTGAGCTTCGTGTACGTCCCGGTGGCGCTGGTGGACGCGTAGACGTTGTAGCCGGCCAGATCGGTGGCCGGGTTCACCGCCCAGCTCAGGTTGATCGCCGTGGCGGTGCCGGTGGCGGTCACCCCGGTCACCGCACCCGGTGCCGTGGTGTCACCCCGGGTGCCGGCGACCGTCGCCGACCGGACCGACTCGTTGCCCGCCAGGTCGACCGCGGTCACCTGGTAGAACGACTGGCCCAGCGGGGCCGTGGTGTCGGCGTAGGCGACGCCCGACAGCGGCGTCGCGTTGAGCTTGACGAAGGTGCCGGTCGCCGTGGCCGAGCGGTACACGTTGTAGCCGCTCAGATCGGTCGCCGTCGATGCCGTCCACCCCAGGGTGACCGCGGTGGCGGAGCCGGTGGCGGTCACCCCCGTCACCACGGCGGGCGGGGTGACGTCGACGCGGGTGGCGCTCACCGTCGCCGACCGGACCGACTCGTTGCCGGCCTGGTCGACCGCGGTGACCTGGTAGAACGCCGTGCCGGCCGGAGCCGTGGTGTCTGCGTAGGTCGTGCCCGTCACCAGGGTGGTGTTCACCCGGGTGTAGGTGCCCGCGGCCGAGGTCGACCGGTAGACGTTGTAGCCGGCCAGGTCGGTCGCGGTGTTCGCGGCCCACCCGAGGTCGACGCCGGTGGCCACGCCGGTCGCGGTCACGCCGGTCACCCCGGAGGGTGCCGTGGTGTCGACCGGGACGATGGCGATGGCACTGATCTTGGCGTTCTCGATGCGACGGATGAAGTCGATCGTGACGTTGCCGTCGGTGATCGTGGCGTTGTACGAGCGGACGATCGCCCGGTCGATGCCACCGGCCTGCTGGAAGACGTCGAAGTTGGCCGTGACGGTGGTGTTCTCCAGCCGGACGTCGAAGGTCCGGGCGTTGACGGCCGTCTTGTTCAGCTCCGCGTAGTACAGCCGCACCTGGTAGGAGCCGTTGAGCACCGGGATCTGGTACCCGAACGCCCGCGCCCCGGTGGTGCCGCCGCCGGTCCATTCGGACTGGAACATCGTGTTGTTCAGCCCGGCCGGGATGCCGGTGATGGTGTCGGCCTCGGAGTAGGGATTGCCCCCGCTGACCCAGTTGTTGCAGGCGGTCAGCGACGTGCAGCCCTGCCAGGTGATGCCGCCGACGGTCTGCGTCGGGCCACCGGTGTTGATGTAGATCGGCGCCTGCGTCGGCGGGGCCGGCGTGGTCACCGTGACGGTGTTCGACGCCGCCGAGATGTTCTCGGAGGAGTCGACCGCCTTCACCTGGTAGGCGAAGGAAGAGCTGGCCGCCGCTGCGGCGTCCACGTAGGTGGAGGCGGTGACCGGGGTCGCGTTCAGCTTCGTGAAGGTGCCGGTCGCGGTGGTCGAGCGGAACACGTCGTACCCGACGACGTCGGCCTCGGTGTTGTCGGCCCAGTCCAGGGTCACGCCGGAGGTGGCCGCGACGGCGGTCAGTCCGGTCGGGGCCCCGGGCGCGGTGGTGTCCACCGGGCAGGTGCCGTCGCAGAGGACCTCGATCGCGGCGATCGACGGGTAGTCGACCGAGGCGCTGAAGCCCAGTTCGAGCATTCCGCCGGTGACCGTGACGTCGTTGATCGGCAGCACGGTCGCCGTGTTCTGGCCGCCGGCGGCGGCGAAGATGTCGAAGTTGCTGCGGACGGTCCGGCCCTCGACGGAGATGTCGAAGAGCCGCTTGCCGGCGGTGTTGTTACCGGCGGCACGCTCGGCGAAGTACAGCCGGACGTCGACCGTGGTGGCCCCGCGGGTGGGGAGCGCGTAGGTCAGCACCCGCTGGGCCTGCGGCACGTTCCCGACGTTGCCCCGGTAGGTCCGGAACAGCGCGTCGTCGACGGTGCCGGCGATCTCCTGCGGCGTCGTGGTGGCGCCCTCGGCGATCGCGGTGGCCGGCGAGAACCGGCCGTTGTCCGGGGTCCAGACCGCGCCCTTGGAGTCGGTGTAGTTGCCGGCTCCGGCGACGTCCAGGCGGTACAGCGCCTCCTGGACGGGTGCGGTGGTGGTGACGTCCCCGTCGTCGACCATGAAGCGGTCGAAGGTGGCGACCAGCGGCGCCCCGCCCTTGTGCGAGACGAGGATGCCGGCCTGCGCCTGGGTGCCGAAGAACTTCCCGGCGTTGACCGTGGGCAGGGTCAGCACGGTGGGCAGCACCGTCCAGGCCCCGTCGTTGGTCCGGTAGGCCGCCTTGACGGTGCGCGCCGACGGGGTGCCGATCAGCGCGAGCTCGACCGAGGTGACCGCGGCCGGGTTGGCCAGGGTGACCGTGCTGCCGACCGTGACGCCGGTGCCACCCTGCTCGGCGTAGAACTCCACGCCCGGGACACCGCCACGGTTGATGACCGCGACCTTGACGAAGTTGTCCTGGTCGGGGCCGAACTGCACCGCCTGCTGCTCACTGCCGGCGTCGAACTGCGTGACGGCGCCGAGCATGCGGCCGCTGACGGTGAAGGTGCCGCCGGTGGCGTCGAAGGGCAACCGCAGGCCGTTGACCAGCGTGTTGTCGTTCGAACCGTTGGTGCCCGCGGTGGCGGTGCCGGCCGAGCTGACGGCCAGCGTGCCCCCCCCGGTAATGACGACGTCCAGCAGCGCCTTGTTGTAGGAGTTGCTGCCCGCGGCCAGGTCCAGCTTGTTCGGCTGGGTGGACACGAAGCCGGTGGTCTCGTTGTCCTTGTCGGCCAACGTCCCCGGGTAGGTGGTGTCGAAGTCCAGCCGCAGCTGGGCCGCACCCGGCAGCGGCGCCGGGGCACCCGGGTTCACCGCCGTCTCCGGCTTCATGTTGGTCACCAGGTAGACGTTGTCGTTGTAGTCGTAGTTGATGCCCGAGTAGTCCATGCCGACCAGCCAGGTGTCGGGCATGATCGACCCCGCCCGGTCACGGGCGGCCCAGATGCGGACGTGGTGTCCACAGGGACCGGCACAACCGTTGGTCTGGTCGACCGTCTGGTTGTTCCTCGTCGGATCGGACCACTCCCCGTCGATGTTGATGCCGAACGCCGTGGTGGCGGTGGCCGGGGTGTAGGTACCCGCCGCGTAGTTCGTCGTCGAGCCGTTGGCGTGCGGCAGGATCGACTGCCCCTCGACGCCGGCGTGGGTCACCGTGTTGAGGAAGTTGCTGGTGCCCTTGACGAACCACCGGAACTGAGCCGTGTTGCCCTGCGTGTGGTAGGCGGCGAGCTGACGGACGGTGACCGGCCGGGTGGTGTCGGCGCGCAGCCAGTAGGGGCTGAGCACCTCGTCACCCGAGGCGTGAACCAGGCCGTTCTCGTTCAACGGGACACCGGCGGCGGTGATCTGCGTGCCGTAACCGAACAGCCGCGCGAGCTCGGCGACGTTGGGCTCCTGGTTGTTCTCCGACTGGCTCTGCCAGAAGCCCGCCAGCTCGACCGGCAGGGCCGGCTCGTCGGCGTCGTCGGAGGCGACGGTCAGGGTGCCCGTCCACTGGCCACCGGCGGTGCCCAGGGTGGTGGCGGTGAAGCGCACCGGCACCGACAGGGTGCCGTTGACGGGCACCAGCGCGGGCAGGGCGGTGGTGTTGACCAGCGCGAACGGTCCGGTGATCGGCAGACCCGTGATGTTGAGCGGATCCGTCCCGGTGTTGCGGATGGTCAGCGTGGCCACGTCGTGGACCTTGTTGACCGGGAAGAACGGCCCGGTCACGGGATCACAGGCGGCCGTGTCGCGGCAGCGGGTGCCGGTCTCCGGGTTCTGGATCCGGTTCATCGCCAGGCGATCGGCGAACGGGACGCCGTCGGCGTTCTCCAGGGAGATCTCCGCCTTGCTGGCGCCGGCCGCGACGATGCTGAAGTTCAGCACGCCGCTGGTCGCGACGTTGCCCGCGACGTCGATCGCCCGCACCCGGAGGGTGTGCGCGCCGACCGTGTTGACCGTCACCGGTGTGGTGAAGGCGGTGAACGCGGCGCCGTCCAGGCTGTAGGCCCGGCTGGCGACCCCGCTGCCGGCGTCGGTCGCGACGACCGAGACGTCGACGGTGTTCTTGTAGACGCCGGCGCTGGACTGCAGGCCGCTCAGGCTCGCGCTGACCGTCGGTGCGGTGGTGTCGGTCTCCACACTCGGCCGGTCGATGTCGATGAACTGGATCTTGGTGTTGGTCCCGCCGATGGCGTCGACGGTGAGCCGGCCGTCGTTCACCGCGACGGTGACCGCACCGGTGCGGTACAGGTCGGTGCCGGCCGGGGTGAAGTTGAGCGCGGTGACGCCCTCGACCTGGACCTTGTTCACCGAGTCGGTGAAGCCGGGGTCGCCCGCACCCACGGTGACCACGTAGGTCCCGTTGGGCACGATGTACTCCCAGGCGCCCGGTCCGTTGGGCGACTGCGCGGCGGTGGGCTGCATCAGCAGCAGCGTGCGCAGCTTCTGGTCGATGCTGCCGGCGCGGTCACGGGTCTGCGCCGTCATGTCCAGCGGGGTGGACGTGCCGGGGATGACCCAGCCGCGTCCGGCCACGGAGGTGAAGGCGGCGCCGGTGTCGGCCGTGTAGCCGGCAGCGACCGCGGCGGCGGCCGGTGCGAAGTCGATCCGCGCCACCGGGGTGGTGGATCCGGTCGCCGAGGCCGGCCGGACGTTGCGCACCTCGAAGACGTAGTCCTGGTAGTCGCCGTTCTGGGCGTCCTCGAACGTCACGAGGTACGTGTTCGGGATGATCGTCCCGGTGCGGTCCTTGGACGGGTACACCCGCGCGGCGTGCGGGATGTTCGTGTTCAGGCCGTCCTGGGTGTAGCTCTTGCGGCCGAAGGACACCGAGTCGACGTAGATGCCGAAGGACTCGGCACCGGGGTCGAAGGAGGCGGCGCCGCCGGCGACGATCGCCGGGTTCAGCGTCTGCTCGTTGTCCAGCGCGATGGTGGCGACGGGGTGCGTCACCGCGTCACCGGTGGTCGAGGTGTACCAGCCGAACGGCAGCAGTTCGTCGGGCGAGTACCGGGCGAGCGGCGTGATGCCGACCTCGCCGGTGCCGGCCTTGACGAACAGCGGCGCGACGACCTCGTCACCGATGGGCGACGGGTTGATGCCGAGGATGAGCCCGGTCCCGCCCACGTCGATGGTGCGGCCCAGGGTGTCGACGACCGCCTTGAGCGGCGGCTCGTTGTTGCCCTGCTCGCCGGTGGTGGCCAGGCCGAACAGACCGACGGACAGCGTCGGCCGGGTCGCGTCGTCCGAGCTGAGGACGAGCGCGGCGTTCTGGTAGCCGACCGTGCTGGTGGTCGACGGGGCGAACCGCACCGAGAAGGTGCCGGTGGCGCCGGCGGCGATGCTCTGCGGCCCTCCGGTGAGGACGAAGGAGGCCGCGTTGGTGCCGGACACCCGGGCGTCGCTGATCACCAGCGGGGTGGTGCCGGTGTTGGTGACCGTCACGGTCTTCGCCGGGATGGTGCTGCCCCGGACGCCGCTGAACACGAGCTCGGTCGGGTTGACCGAGATCCTGCCGGCGCCGCTGACCGCGGCGGGCTTGACGTTGCGGACGATGACCACGGCGTCCTGGAAGTCGACCGGGGAGGCCACGTCCTCGGGCGCCACGATGTAGGCGTTCGGCTCGATGCTGCCGTCGGCGTTCTTCATCTGGAACACGCGCACCTTGTGCTTGTTGGTGGCGTCCCAGGTGTTGAGGGCGTCCTCGCTGTAGGCGACCCGGTCGGTGAGGCCGTGCCAGGTGAAGTCGAAGCCGAACGGCGTCTCCAGGTCGTACTCACCGATCGGGGTGACGGTCGGGAGCACGGTCTGGTTGGAGGTGTTCGGTCCGCGCATCAGGGTGGTGCGCTCCGCCGGGTTGGCGGTGGAGTGGACACCGACGGTGACGACGTTCGGGTTCGCGGTCGGTCCGTTGGGCCCGAACAGCGAGATCATCTGGACCTCGACGACGTGGTCGAACGCGGCCTTGGTGAAGGAGGTCAGCGCGACCTCCTCACCGATCAGCGCACTGCTCGCGGGCAGGTCGTTGTTGGCCGGGTTGGGGTCGCCCACGTTCACCGGGATCTGCAGGGTGTCCAGGATCCACTGCAGGGACGGCTCGTTGGTGCCGCCGGCGCCGAGGGTGCCCAGGCCGCGCAGCGTGGTGCTGACGGTCGGGGTGGTCGGGCCGTTGGTGGTGACGCTGAACGTCGCCCCGCGCGGACCGGCGGTCGTCGGGTTGAAGGTCACCGGGAAGGTGGCCGTGTCCCCCGGGGACAGCGTGACCGGCAGGGTCGGCCCGCCGGACCGGGCGAACAGCGCCGCGTCGGCGCCGGTGATCGTCGCCGCGCTCAGGGTCAGCGGAGCACCGCCGACGTTCTTGACCGCGACGTTCTGCGTGCCGCTGACCGCGCCACCGATGGCGTCGGTGAAGACCAGGCGGGAGGTGGCCTCGGCCTTGCCGGTGCTGCCGCTGCCGCCCTGCGGCTTCAGCAGCTGGATGCCGGTGGTCGCCGGGTTGTCGGTGAGCTCGGTGACGTAGAGGAAACCGTTCTCGACGTTCTCGGCGACGTCCAGCGGCTGCTTGAAGCCGGTGAACCCGGTGATCCCGGTGACCGCCTTGGACAGGCTGCCGTCGGGGTTGGGGACAAAGGCGACGACCTCCTGGTTGGCGCTGTACCGGACGGTGATCAGCTTGCCGGCCAGGGCACCGCCGAAGGCCGCGGTGTTGTGGTACTCGATGGAGCCGTTGGCGGAGGCGTGCAGGCCGGCGTCATTGACCCCGGCGAGGTCGTAGTTCGGATCGGCCAGCTGGCCCAGCGGATACTGATTGACCTTGTACAGCGGGTTGCCCGTGTAGCCGGTGGGGTTACCGGCGTTGAGCACGTACTCGCAGCGCACCGGGTTCGGGTGGCCGTAGTACTTGCCCTTGGTCACGTCGAAGATGTAGTCGGTCTCGGCCTGCTGGTTGTTGGCGATGCCGGGGGCTGACGGGCCGGTGTAGCCGCCCTCCGGCCGGTTGGCGCAGGAGGCCGGGAACGTGGCCGGCGTCGCCGGGGTGGAGCCACCCGCGGCGGAACCGTTGGTGCCGGTGTAGAGGTGCCCGTTGCTGTGCCAGACGAGGTCGAAGGCGTTGCGGATACCGGTCGCGTAGAGCGTCAGCGGGGCGCCGGCGGCGTACGGGTCGTAGGTGCCGACGTGCTGCGGGACGCCGCCGCGGGCGGGGGCGGTGAGATCCGGGGTGGCCACGTCCAGCGGCAGGGTGGCCGGCAGCTTCGCCGGGTCCAGCTCCAGCATGGCGGCCGACAGCAGGTGCTCGGCGCGCTTCCAGGTGCCGTCGATGTTGCCCATGGCGTTCATGGAGCCCTGGGTGATGTAGAGCTTGCCGTCGCGGAAGGCGATCGAGTTGGTCTCGTGGTCCTTGATGGACCGCGGCAGGTTGACCACGACCTCCTGGTAGTTCTCCAGGTTCGGACCGGTCAGCTTGGACACGGCACCGGTGGCGTTGGGCACGTCGGAGCCCAGGTAGGCGTAGTTGTCGGTGATCCACAGGATCAGGTTGGTCGCGGTGGACGCCGGGTCGAAGGTGAGACCGATGATCGTCCGGTTCGGAGCGCCCTCCCAGCCCCGGGTCGAGGCGTGGGTGCGGACGGTGTTGATGGTCTGGCGGTTGCTGAGGGTGCCGTCGGTGGGGCTGACGGTCCAGCGGTAGATCTCACCGGTGATGCTGCCGGCGTAGAGCTTGCCGTCGGGTCCCATCACGACCGAGGTGTACATGGCGCCCTTGGCGGCACCGCTGTCGACACGGTCGAAGGCCACGTTGGGGGGAATGGTCCCGGTGTTGCCGCCGGTGCCCGCTCCCGCGGTGGTGAACACCGAGGAGAACGGCATGAAGGCGCGGCCGCTCTTGTCCTTGACGTCGGCGGTGATCTCGAAGCGGTACAGCGTGTTGGCCGCCATCGGCGCGGAGGCCTGGAACGACACGGTGTCGCCGCCGCCGGAGGTCGCTCCGGTGCCCGGGACCGCGGCACCGTCGGCGACGCGCGTGACCTTGACCGTGCCGCCACCGAGGGTGGTCTCGTCGACCGCGCCGGTCTCGGCGTTGAGGTTGTTGTCGGCGGTGACCGAGGCGTTGGTGACGACGTTGACCGCACCGTTGCCCGGGTTGACCGCCGAGGTGAACGGCCGGCCCGCCAGGTCGAGCGAGTCGATGTCGACGTAGGCGATCTTGGTGTTCGTGCCGCCGGTCGGTGTCAGGGTGAGCCGGCCGTCGGCGACGACCACCGTGCGGGTGGCGGTGGCGAACTTGCTGGTGGTCGTGGGGGCGAACGCGGCGACCGCGTTCTGGTTCTCGATGTTGACCCAGTTGACGCTGTCCACCGGGACGCCGGCGTCACCGACGGCGACGGTCACCGTGTAGGCACCGTTGGGCACGGCCATCTCCCACTTGCCCGGCGTGATGCTGCCGCCGTTGGTGGCCGCACCCAGCTGCATGTGCACGAAGCTCGCGAGGCGCTGGTCGGGCTGGTTGACGGGGGTGGTGGTGCCCGGGCCGACCACGTTGCGGTTGCGGCCGTTGCCCTCGAGCGAGGTCGGGGTGTCGGTGGCGAGCGCGAGCCAGCCGTAGGACAGACCGGTCCCCTGGTTCGCCCCGCTGCGGGGGCCGAAGGCCTGGCCGTAGTCGCGGAGGTAGCCGGTGGCGGGAGCGCTCGTCGCGTCGCTGTAGTCGATCTTGACGCTGAGCGCGGCCGGGGCGGCGTCGGTCGGGACGGCGTTCTGGACGGCCGAAGCGATCGACTCGTTGCCCGCCTGGTCCACGGCGGTGACGACGTAGTAGTAGCGGGTGCCGTTGGTCAGGCCGGAATCGGTGAAGTTGGTGGCGGCGATCAGGCCGGAGGTGTTGGCCCGGTTGCCCACGGTCGGCTCGAACGGCGCGGTCGTGGAGCGGTAGACGTGGTAGCCGGCGATGTCGGTGGCGGCGGGTGCGGTCCAGGTGAGGGTGACTGCGGCGTTAGCGGCGGCCGGCAGGACACCGGACGGGGCACCCGGCGCCGTGGTGTCGGGCACCACGGGGCCACTGCTGACGATGGTCAGCCAGTTCATCTTCGTGTTGACGCCACCGACGGCGTCGATGGTCAGCTTGCCGTCGACGACGTCGACAGTGGCGGTGCCGGTGCCGTATTCGGCGGCGGCGGTGGCCTGGAAGCGGTTGATGACGGTGACGCCCTCGGCGCGGATGGTGTGCTGGCTGTCGTAGCACGGAGCCGCACAGCCGGTCTTGGCCGCGCCGGGCTGGTCACCGACGCTCGCGGACACCGTGTAGCGGCCGTTGGGCAGGCCGTACTCCCAGGCGCCGGCGATCAGCGAACCGTTGGCGGTCGGGGTCGGGACGATGTCGCCGTACTGCAGGTGGATGGCGCGGTTCTGCAGGTCGGTGACCGGTGCCGGGCGGGTCCGGACGCGGGTGTTGGCGCCCAGGTCCAGCGGGGTCGGCGCGGCGGTGCCCAGGGTGTCCTGGCGGACCCAGCCGTAGCCGCGGGTGGTGGAGTAGGCGGCGCCGTTCTCCGGGGTCCAGCCGGTGAGCACGGTGGCGGTGGCGGGCTGGAACACGAACTTCACGTCGACGCCGGCGGCCGGCACCGTGACGGTGGCTTCCGCGGAGGCGTTGGACTCGTTGCCGGCGGTGTCGACGGCGGTGACGGTGTAGAAGGACGGGACCCCCGTCGGGGCGGAGAGGTCGGTGTAGGTGGTGCCGGCCTGCGGGGTGCTGGTCAGCTTGACCCGCGTTCCGCCGGCGGTGGTCGACCGGTAGACGTTGTAGCCGGCGAGATCGGCGGCGGTGGTCGGCGACCAGCCGACGACGACCCGGCTGTCGGAGACCGTGGCGGTGACGCCGGTGACCGTGTTCGGCGCGGTGGTGTCGGGGTCGTCCAGCGGGACCGCGTTCACGACGGCCGATGCGGCGGAGCGGTTGCCCAGCGCGTCGTAGGAGACGACGACGTAGTGGTACCGGGTGCCGGCGACCAGGTCGCTGTCCAGGAAGGTGCGGCCCGGCCGGATCACGATGCCCACCAGGGCGTCGTCGTCGGTCGGCACGGTCGCGGTCTCGGCGCGGTACACGCGGTAGCCGCGCAGATCGGCCTCGGTGTTGGCGGTCCAGCGCAGGGTGACGCTGTGCCGGCCGGCCGTCGCGGTGACGGCGGCGGGCACGGCGGGAGCGGTGGTGTCGGACGGCGTCCCGGACGCCTCGTTCGACGCGGCGGATTCGTTCCCGGCGACGTCCACGGCGGTGACGACGTAGAAGTACGCCGATCCGTTGACCGCGGTGGTGTCGACGTAGGTGGCCGCCGGCACCGGGCTGGTGGTCAGCGGAGTGCCCCGCACGCCCGCGGAGGACGAACGGTAGACCTGGTAACCGGCCAGGTCGGGGTCGGCGTTGGCGGTCCAGGTCAGCGTGACCCGGCCGTCACCGGCGACGGCGGTGAGCCCGGCGGGGACGCCGGGGGCGGTGACGTCGGCGGCCTTGGTCGGGGTCGCCGTCTTCTCGGCGGACGCCACGGACTCGTTGCCGTTGCTGTCGACCGCGGTGACGACGTAGTAGAGGGCCGTGTCGTTGACCCGGTCGGCGTCGGTGTACTCGACGTCGGTGACGGCGTCGGCGATCCGGTTGGCCGCGTTCAGCGCCACGGGCGTGGTGGTCGAGCGGTAGATGCGGTAACCGGCCAGGTCGGCGTCGGTGTTGGCGGTCCAGCGCAGGGAGACGACTCCGTCGCCGGCGAGGGCGAGGACCCCGGTCGGGGCGGCCGGGGCGGTGGCGTCCTGCGGGGTGCCGGCGGCGACGGCCGAGCCGGCGGACTCGTTGCCCGCCGCGTCGGTCGCGGTCACGACGTAGTTGACCTTGGTGCCGTTGGCCAGGCCGGTGTGCTCGAACGTGGTGGCGGTGCCGGAGTACTTCCGGTTCTCGGTGGTCAGCGCGACGGTGTCGCCGGTGGCCGCGTACAGGGTGTAGGAGACGGCACCCGTGTCGGTGACCGGGCCCCAGGTGACGGTGTTCGTGGTGTCCCCGGCGGCGACCGTGACATCGGCCGGAACCGCCGGCGGGGTGACGTCGGCGACGTCGATGTCGAGGTGGTTGATCTTGGTGTTGGTACCGCCGGTGGCGTCCACGGTCAGCTTGCCGTCGGTGACGGTGACGGTGACGGTGGCCGTCTTGAACTCGGCGGCCGCGGTGCCCTGGAACTTGTCGATGGCCTTGACGCCCTCGACGTTGACGGTGTGCAGGCTGTCGTAGCTGGTCGCGCCCATCTGGTCACCGACGCTGGCGGTGACGTTGTAGCGGCCGTTGGGCACCGCCACCTCGAAGGCGCCCGGGAGCTTGATCCCGCCGAAGCTGCCCGCGACGTCCTGGCCCTGCATGTGCATCAGGCCCTGCTGGCGGGGGTCGACGGTCACCGCCGGACGGACGCGGAGCCGGCCGTTGCCGACCAGGCTGAGGCCGTTGTTCGTGCCGGGCGTGACCCAGCCACGACCACGCGCATTGGTGTACGGCTGACCGTAGTCACCGACGATGCCGCCCGTGAGCAGGTTGTTCGCGGCGGTGCTGTTGTCGTTGAAGTTGATCTTCAGCGGCAGCGCCGCGAAGGTCGGGTTGGCCGCGCTCGGCGTGGCCGAGGCGTTCGCCGAGGCCGCGCTCTTGTTGCCGGCCTCGTCGGCGGCGACGACGACGTAGAAGTAGGTGGTGTCGTTGACGGCCGTGGTGTCGGCGAAGGCCGACGCGGTGACCGGGGTGGCTCCGTTGAGCGGGGTGCCGTTGGTGGCGACGGTGGCGGTGGTCCCGCGGAAGACGTTGTAGCCGGCCAGGTCGGTGTCGGCGTTGTCCGCCCAGTCGAGGGCGACGCTGCTGTCGCCGGCGGTGGCCACCAGCGCGGTCGGGGCGGCCGGCGGCGGGTCGGTCGGGGTGGGGGTGACCGTGACGTAGTTGATCTTGGTGTTGGTGCCCCCGATGGCGTCCACGGTCAGGAACCCGTCGCTGACGGTGACGGTCTTGGTACCGGTCTGGAACCGCGCGGCACCGGCCGGGGTCCCCGTGATGGTGAAGTTGTTGATGACGTTGACGCTCTCGACGTTGATCCGGTGCACGGTCGGGTCGGAACCGGGCAGCGCGTCGCCGACGGCGACCTCGACGTCGTAGCTGCCGTTGGGCACGGCCAGCTGCCAGGCGCCGGGCTCGGCGACGTTGGCGAAGTTCGGCACCGTGTCGCCCTGCATGTGGATCGGGCTGTTCATCGGGTCGCTGCTGTTGGCGACCCGGGAGCGTCCGTTGCCGACCAGGCTGGCGGGAAGGCTGGTGCCGGGGGTGATCCAGCCGTAGCCGCGGACGTTGGCGTAGTTCTGTCCGTAGTCGCGGATGAAGCCGGCCGGGGTGACGCTGGGGTTCGTGCCACCGGTGGTATTCGGGATCTCGGCGAAGTCGAACTTCGCCGGGAACGGCACGCTGACGGGAGTGGCGTCGTCGATCTGGACCGGCGCGGTCGTGTTGTCGGCGCCGGCACCGGTGGCGGTGGCCACGGCGTAGAAGTAGCTGGTGCCCTTGACCGCGGAGGAGTCGAGGAACTCGGACGCGGTCGAGGTGCCCAGCGGAGTACCGGTGGTGTTCACCGGGAGGTTGGTGCTGCGCCAGATGCGGTAGCCGGTCGCGTCGGCGGAGTCCGGCCAGTTCAGCGCGATGCCGGAGGCCGACGGCGTGGCCGACACGTCGGACACCGACACCGAGTCGATGGTGACGAACGACAGCTTGGTGTTCATGCCGCCGACCGCGTCCACGGTGAGCAGCCCGTCGGTCACCGTGGCCAGGACCGTCGCGGTCTTCAGCCGGGACGGGGTGCAGTTGGCGGTCGTGCTCCCGGGGAAGCCGTTGACCGCCCGGACGCCCTCGACGTTGAGGACGTGTCGCTCCGCGTCGGCGCCGGAGTTGGGATCGCCGACCCCGACGGACACCTGGTAGCGCCCGTTGGGCAGCTTGTACTCCCAGGCGCCCGGGGTGTTGTTGTTCGTCGCGTTCGTGACCGGCGCCTGCATGTGGATGAAGGAGCGCTGCGGTGCGGGCAGCGCGGTACACGCGGACCGGTCGCGCGTGTTCAGCGGCAGCGCGAACGGTACGTGCGCTCCGGCCAGGCTGTCCTGCCGGATCCAGCCCATGCCCGCGGCGTCGCTGTAGGCGGCGCCGGTGTCGGGCGTGTACCCGGCCGTCGTGGTGGCGGCCGGCTGGAAGCTGACCTTCACGCTCAGCGGCGGGGTCGGGTCCGCAGCGGCCGGGGTCGAGGTGATCACCGCCAGCGGCACCGTCAGAGCCATGGTCAGGAACATGACCATGGCCGACTTCACGCTGTGGGAGCTACGACGATGCGCGCGACGGTGCACAAAGACCTCACAAGGGACATCACGACACCACACAGAAATATGTGGAGGGGATGAATGTCCGATGTGAGAGCTCACATGGGATCACCCACACAGGGGGTATTGGCGATGGAGTGGTCAAACGGGACGTAAAGGAGTACCCCTTCAGGGCTCCGCTCAACCGGCTCGAGTGCCGGCTCCGGTGAGCGGAAACTCCCCCTCGACGCGCTCCACGGACATCGGGGGCGTCTGCCCGCCCACCTAAGATCACCAGGTGTCCACTCCTCGTCCCGTGCCTGGTCGGCGGCCCGCCGTCCGCGCCGCGGCGCGCCGGACCGATGAGGTTTCCGCAGGTGGACTCGTCGTCCGGGTCGACGACGGGATCGCCGTCGCCGCGATCATCGGACGGCTGGACCGCCGGGGCCGACTGCGCTGGTCACTGCCCAAGGGGCACCTCGAAGCCGGCGAGACCACCGAGCAGGCGGCGGTCCGCGAGGTCGAGGAGGAGACCGGCATCGCCGGCCGGATCACCGCACGGCTGGGCAGTGTCGACTACTCCTTCGCCGCCGCCGGCCGCCGCATCCACAAACGCGTGCACCACTTCCTGATGGAGGCGGTCTCGGGTGAGCTGTCCGACGCCGACGTGGAGGTCACCGAGGTGGCCTGGGTGCCGCTGACCGATCTGCCGGGCCGGCTCGCCTACGCCGGCGAACGTCGGCTGGTGGCCCGCGCGACGGAGATCCTCGCGGAGTCCGCGTGACGCGTCCGGTGCGACGGATCCGCTGGCTACTGGCCGCGGTGCTCGCCGTCGCCGTGAGCACGCCGCTGGTGACGACGCCCCCGCCGGCCGGGGCGGCCGCACCGCAGGGTGAGTACGCCGGCACCCTGCGCTTCGAGGTCCGCAGCCTCACCCCCGCGCTCGTGTCACCGACGGAGTCGACCGTGGTGATCCGCGGCTCGATGGTCAACACCGGCAGCGAGGAGCTCACCGGAGTGGTCGCCCGGTTCCAGCGCGGCGAGGCCCTGAGCAGCACCGACGAGGTCCGCCGGGCGATCGACGACCCCGGCCAGCCGGAGAGCGTGCTGACCGGGTTCACTCCGGTGACCGACACGATCGCGGCCGGCCAGACGGTCGACTTCACCCTGGAGACCGACGCCTTCAGCCGCCCCCGGGTCGGCCTCGGCGTCACGGCCCCCGGCGTGTACCCGGTGATGGTCAACGTCAACGCCGGCTTCGACTCCGGCCCCGAGGACGGGGCCCGGGTCGGCGAGTTGCACACCCTGCTGACCGTCGGCTCGGTGCCCGGCGGCACTCCCGCCACGGGCACCCGGCAGGCCGTGAGCATGCTGATGCCGTTGGTGGACCGGCCGCACCGGGACCCGACCGGCGCGTTCTTCGACGACGACCTGGCCGCCCTGATCAGCACCGGCGGGCGGCTGGAGGACGTGCTGTCCGCCGCCGAAGCCCCTGACCTGCCCGCCGGCGCGGTCACCCTGGCCGTGGACCCGGAGCTGCTCGAGGAATTGCGGTTGATGGCGCAGGGCTACGTCGTCGGACCCTCCGTCGTCACCCTCGGTCCCGCGGACCCGGCCGGGTCCACCACCGCGTCGTCGACCACCGGTGCCGCTCCCCCGCCGACCGGCGGCGCCACTTCCCCGGACACCGCGGGTGCGGCGCCCTCTTCCCCGGTCGCCCCGTCCTCGGCCGGCCTCGACACAGCCACCACCACCTCGGGTGCGGGGGCGGCCACCACGTCCGCGACGGCGTCGGACGCCGCCTTCCAGCCCGTGCCCGGCCCGGACACGGTGCCCGGTGCCGGTGCGGGCGCCGCGGCGGACTTCCTGGGACGGCTGCGGGCGCTGGCCACCACCACGCCGGTGCTCGTCCTGCCCTACACCGACATCGACGCGACGGCGGCGGTGCGGGCGAACCATCCGGAGCAGGTGACGTCGGCGGTCGCGCAGGGCCGCGCGCTCGCCACGGCCGTCCTCGGCCCGCAGGCGCAGCTGATCACCGACGTCGGATGGCCCATCGACGGGCTCGTCGACCCGATGACGCTGTCCGTGTTGCGCAGCACCGGACAGGACACCGTCGTCCTCGACCGGGCCGGGGTCGAGGACGTCACCGGTGACCGCGCCACCATCGGCACCGGCTCGGGCGACGTCACCGCGGTGCTGGCCACGGCGTCGGTGCCGGACAGCCCGGTCGATCTCAACCACTTCACCGCCCTCACCGCCCAGCGGTGGCTCAGCGGCGACACGGCCGCCACCGTGATCGCCCCACCCCGCAGCTGGCAGCCCGACCGCGACGAGTACGCCGCCCTCACCGACCTGATGCGCACCCTGGGCGGCAGCGGTCTCGTCGACGGCCTTCCCATCGACCGCGTCGCGTCGCGGGCGGCCACCGGTGACGGTGCGGCCGCCCGGTTGGCCTACCCGGACGCCGCCGCCGCCCGGGAACTGCCGGTGCGACTGTTCGCCGAGGTGCAGGGACTGGCCGGACTGATGGCCTCGACCCAGGCCGCCTTCGATCCGCTGCCCACCGACGACCGGACGACCATCGCACCCGACGACATCTTCGCCGGCACCCAGGCCGGACTGTCCCGGCAGGCGGCCGGCGGGTTCCGGGCCGACCTCGGCGCCGCCAACCGGTCGAACGCCGCGGTGCAGGATCTCGTCGACGCCGTGCAGAGCGGCGTCGGCATCAGTCCACCGGCCAGCGTGTACACCCTGACCTCGGCCACGTCCCCGCTGCTGGTGACCATCGCGAACCGGCTGCCCTACGCCGCCCACGTCCGCATCTCCGTCGACGCCAGCGACGCCTTCCGGGCCGGCATCACGGTCACCGACGTCGGGGTGCAGACCGTGCCGGCCGCCGGGGTGATCCAGGTGCTGCTGCCGTCGGAGGTGACCCGCTCCGGCGCGCTGAGCCTGAAGGTGAAGCTGACCACCCCGGACGGCGCCGCCTGGGGCCCGGAGCAGGAACTCCAGCTGCGGTCGACGGCGATCGGCTCGTTCACCGTGGTGCTGATCATCGCCGCGGGCGCGATCGTGGTGCTGACCACCGCGATCCGCATCCGCAAGCGGTACCGGCAGCGCCGGGAACGGATCGCGGCCGGACTCCAGTGAGCCGCCCCGAGAGCAGCGACACCACCCAGTACACCGACACCGAGGGGAGTCCCCCTGTGACCGCCACGGCCACCCCGTCCCCGCGGGGGATCGTCCGCGCCAGTGCGCTGATGGCGGTGGCCGCGCTCACCAGCCGGGTGACCGGGCTGCTGTCGAAGGTGGTGCTGCTCGGGGTTCTCGGGCTCACCGTCAACGATTCCTACTGGCTCGCGAACACGCTGCCCAACATCGTCTTCGAGCTCCTGATCGGCGGGGTGCTGACGTCGGTGGCCATCCCGCTGCTGGCCCGCGCGCAGCGCAGCGATCCCGACGGCGGCGTCGCCTACACGCAGCAACTGGTGACCCTGGCCCTCGTGGCCCTGACGGTGACCACCCTCGTCGCCGTCGCGGCGGCACCGTTGCTCATCGATCTGTACCTGTCCCCCTCGTTCCAGGGCGACACCCGGCTCGCGACGGTGCTGGCCTACCTGCTGCTCCCGCAGATCCTCTTCTACGGGCTGGCCGCCCTCTTCGGAGCGATCCTCAACACCAAGGAGCGGTTCGCCGGACCGGCCTGGGCGCCGGTCCTGAACAACGTCGTGGTCATCGGCATGGCCGTCTACCTCGCCTTCCTGCCGGGTGGCCTGAACGGGGTCGTCGGCCGCAGCGGCGACCGGGACCTCTTCGGCCCGCCGACCACGACCCAGATCCTGGTGCTGGGCATCGGCACCACCGCGGGAATCGTGCTCCAGGCGATGGTGCTGCTGCCGTCGTTGCGCAGGGCCGGCTTCCGTTTCCGGTGGCGTCTGCGGTGGGACGCGCGGATGGGCGAGGCCGGTGGATTGGCGGGCTGGGCGGTCGCCTACGTGGTGGTGTCGCAGGTCGGCTACGTCGTCGCGACCAACCTCGCCAGCCGCGTCGACGGCGGCATCAGCACCTTCAGCTTCGCCAATCTCCTGTTCCAGACGCCCTACGGGATCCTCGGCGTCTCGGTGCTGACCGCGGTGATGCCCCGGATGAGCAGGCACGCGGCAGCCGGCGAGATGGAGTTGGTCAAGGACGACGTCTCGCTGGCCAACCGTCTGTCGACCGTGGCGCTGCTGCCGATCACCGCCGGCGTGCTGGCGCTGTCCGGTGCGATCGGAGTGCTCACATCGGCCTACAACAAGGTGTCCATCGACGCCGCCATCCAGATCGGGATCACGTTCGCGGCCCTCGGTGTGGGGCTCGTGCCGCTGGCCATGACGTTGGTCCAGATGCGTGTCTTCTACGCGATGAAGGACGGCCGGACCCCGGTCGTCATCAACGCGGTCATGGTGGGCATCAGGATCCCGCTGTTCCTGCTCGCCGCCACCCTCTCACCGGACCTGCTCATCCCGGGTCTGGCCGGCGCGACCGCGATCTCATACATCGTCGGTGCCGTGGTCGGGGAGCTGTGGCTGCGCCATCGTTTCGGCCCGATGGGCAGCCGTCGGATGCTGCGCACCCTGGCCAAGATGGCTGTGGCCTCCGTCGTGGCCGGCGGCGCCGCCTTCGGCGTCGTCCGTCTCGGTTGGGGTGGTCATCCTGACGGCTGGTGGGCGGCGCTGGCTCAGGGCCTGGCCGGTGGCGCGGTCGGCGCCCTGGTCATCGCCGTCGCCGCGGTGCTGCTCAAGGTCGAGGAGTTCGAACCCCTGGTCCGTCGACTCCGGGTGATCGTGCGCCGCCAGGGTCGTCAGGTGGGTTCGGGAGGAGACCCAGCAGGTAGCGTGGCTACGACCGATGTCGACCTCCCCGATGTGGCGAGCAGAGAGCAGGTGAGCATCCCGGTGAGCCGCGACCCCTCCGCTCCGGACGAGTCCGACTCCACCCGCACCGCTCCCGACCTCTCCACCGTGACCCCCGCCCCGGCATCCGGGTCGCAGGTGCCGCCCGGCCGTGACGACACGCCGGCCGGCAGCGCTCCGCGCGCCGAGTCCGACGCCGCCCGGGTGGCTCCCGGCTCGATGGTCGGCGGTCGCTACCGCCTGGTCAGCCTGGTGGCGGTGGACGCCGGAGGGAACCGCTTCTGGCGGGCGAAGGACACCGTGCTCCCCCGGGACATGGCCGTGACGCTGCTGCCCGACGGGCCCAGCACCAACGCCACGGTGACCACCACGCTGCGCGCCGGCCGCCTGCACCACATCGGCCTGCCGCAGACGCTGGACCTCGGCACAGAGAACGGCATGTCCTACGTCGTCGGCCAGTGGGTCGACGGCGCCACCCTCACCGACCTGCTCGCCGGCGGTCCGCTCGACGGCGACGTCGCCGGGTCGGTCACGGCCAAGGTGGCCGACGCGGTCGCCGAGGCACACCGCAACGGCATCGCCCTCGGCGCGCTGCACCCCTCGCTGGTGCGGGTCAACTTCGACGGACAGGTGCGGCTCAGTCACGTCCTGGCCTACCCCGGAGCGACCCCGGAGCAGGACATCCGCGCGGTCGGCGCGCTGCTGTACCTGATGATCACCGGAACCTTCCCGCTGCCCCAGAACGGGATGAGTCCACCGCTGACCGCGGCGCCCACCGGCGGTGGTCGCGAGCTGCCCGCCGACGAGGTGCGCACCACCGCCCCGGCCGGGTTGTCCGCGCTGGCCGAGCGCGCGCTGCACCCGGAGGGACCGCACGGCGTCCGCTCGGCCGCCGCCATCGCCGCGCTGCTGCACAGCGCCGAGGCCGTTCCGGTCGCCGCCGGCGCGGAACCCGACGAGGAGCCGGTGCTCACGGCCGGTCAGCTCGCCGAACGCCGACTGATCCGGGAGCGCCGCGCCAAGCTCGGCGTCGCGGGGGTCATGCTGCTCGCGCTGACCGTGCTGGTCGCCATCGTCATCGGCAGCGCGATCAAGCGCGTGGTGGACTCGGTGCAGGACCCGGTCATCACCTCCGACCAGGCTCTCGACGTCACCCCCGAGACCCTCGCCCCGACGGCCGGCGACACGTCGGCGCCGGTGGACACCGCGACGCCGGAGACCACCGCGGAGGCGCCGCCCACGAGCGCTGCGGTCACCCCGGTGCCGGTGGCGATCACCGCCGGCGAGGTCTACGACCCGCAGGGCCGGGGTCAGAAGGACTACGTCAGCTACATCGACCGCGCCTTCGACGGCGATCCCGGCACGGCCTGGCAGACCTTCGCCTACTTCCAGCAGTTCGGGCCGAACGGGCTCAAGACCGGTGTCGGGTTGATGCTGACGCTGGACCGCGAGGTGAGACCGCTCACCGTCACGGTCGCGACGACCACCCCGAGCACGGCGGACTGCGCCACCACGAACAACTGCATGAAGGTCCAGATCCGCGCGTCGGACGGCGACATCGACGCCCCGCTCGACGCCACCACCGTGCTGGCCGAGTCGCAGATCGGCGACGCGCCCGCGGCCATCGCGATCCCCGACACCGCGCCGACCTCGCGCTACCTGATCGTGTTCGTGTCCGGGCTGACCGGCGGCGGCAACAACTGGGAAGCGTCGCTGAGCGAGATCCAGGTGACCGCGGCGGGCTGAGAACCGTCCGTACGCGCCGGTCGCGGCGCCGCCCGGGATGCCCGGGACGGGGAATGAACGCCGGTATCGTGGCGTTCCAGCGGGTGCGTCCGGGAACCTCCGGAGGCACCGTTTCCGTAGTACACGACATGCGCGGCCGGTCGGGTGAGTCCCGGCGTCAGGCCGGTGAGGAGTCACGTGACCACGCTTCATGACGTCATCGTCATCGGATCCGGCCCGGCCGGGTACACCGCCGCCATCTACCTGGCGCGCGCGGACCTGAAGCCGCTGGTGTTCGAGGGCTCGCAGCTGGGTGGCGCGCTGATGACGACCACCGAGGTGGAGAACTTCCCCGGTTTCCCGGAGGGCATCCAGGGTCCCGACCTGATGGTCAAGATGCGTGAGCAGGCCGCGCGCTTCGGTGCGGATCTGCGCAGCGAGGACGTCGAGTCCGTCGAGCTGGACGGCCCGGTCAAGAAGGTCCGGGTGGACGGCAACGAGTACCTCGCCCGCGCCGTCGTGCTGGCGACCGGTTCGGCCGCCCGCTACCTCGACCTCCCCGACGAGCAGCGGCTGATCGGCCGTGGCGTGTCGGCGTGCGCGACCTGTGACGGCTTCTTCTTCCGCGACCAGGACGTCGCCGTCGTGGGCGGCGGCGACTCGGCCATGGAGGAGGCGACGTTCCTGTCGCGATTCGCCCGGTCGGTCACGATCGTGCACCGCCGTGACACCTTCCGCGCCAGCGCGATCATGTTGGACCGCGCCAAGGCCGACCCGAAGATCCGCTGGGCCACCGACGCCGCCGTCACGGGGGTCCGGGGCGACTCCAGCGTGGAGGGGCTCGAACTCACCGACACCCGCACCGGAGAGACCCGCGACCTGGACGTGACCGGCCTGTTCCTGGCCATCGGTCACGATCCGCGCTCGCAGCTGTTCCGCGGGCAGGTCGCCGTCGACGACGAGGGCTACGTGCAGACCCGTGGTCGTACCTCGCTCACCGACATCGCCGGGGTCTTCGCGTGTGGTGACCTGGTCGACCACATCTACCGGCAGGCCATCACCGCCGCCGGCTCGGGGTGCGCGGCCGCGTTGGACGCCCAGCACTACCTGGCGTCGCACGGCGCGCACACCACCGATCCGGAACCGGAGCTCGCCGCCGACCCGGTCCCGGTCTCGGTCTGATCTCCCCACTCCCCCGTCTTTCCCCGCACCACCTGAACTGAAGGAGCCACCATGGCCACCGGAACCAGCAACACCGTCACCGTCACCGACGCGAGCTTCGCCGACGACGTCCTGATGTCCGACAAGCCGGTCATCGTCGACTTCTGGGCGGAGTGGTGCGGGCCGTGCCGGATGGTCGCCCCGGTGCTCGAGGAGATCGCCGGTGCCCACCGCGACAAGGTGACCATCGCCAAGATCGACGTCGACGCCAACCCGCAGGTCTCGCAGGACTACAAGATCCTGTCGATCCCCACGCTGCTGGTCTTCCAGGGCGGCAAGCCGGTCAAGCAGATCATCGGGGCCAAGCCGAAGGCAGCGCTGCTGGCGGAGTTCGCCGAGTACCTGTGAGCCGGGTTACGGTAAACGGATGTTGCTCAGGCGCGGAGACCACGGCTCACTCGTAGCCTCGGTCCGGTCCACCCTGGCGTCGCTGACCCTGCTGCCGCCGGACCTCGACACCCCCGACTCGGCCGTCGTCTTCGACGACGGCCTGGACGCGGCGGTGCGGGCGTTCCAGCAGCAGCGGGGTCTGATCGTCGACGGCATCGTCGGTCCGATGACGCTGCGGTCGCTCAACGACGCCCGCTGGCGGGTCGGTGACCGGATGCTGGCGTACACCCTGTCGGCCCCGATGACCGGGGACGACGTGCTGGCGCTGCAGCAGCGGTTGGCCGAGCTCGGCTACAACACCGGCCAGACCGACGGCATCTTCGGGCCCAAGACCGACCGCTGTGTGCGCGAGTTCCAGCGCGACCGCGGGCTGTCCGACGACGGCGTGTTCGGGCCGCAGACCTTCAAGGAACTGACCCGGATGGGCCGGATGGTCACCGGAGGCCGTGCCCAGTTCCTCCGTGAGCAGCAGACCGCCCGCCGGCGCGGGCCGGGACTGCGCGGCAAGCGCATCGTGCTCGACCCGGCGCTCGGCGGGGACGACACCGGGTGGGAGGTCGACGGGCTGTGCGCCCGCGACCTGTCGTTCGACATCGCCCGGCGCCTCGAGGGCCGGATGACGGCCACCGGCATGGAGACGTTCCTGACCCGGGGCCAACGCGAGAACCCGACGCAGGCGGAGCGGGCCGAGGTCGCCAACGCGGTGGACGCGGATCTGCTGATCAGCCTCAACGTGGACGGGTGCGCGTCACCGCTGGCGGAGGGGATCGCCGCCTTCCACTTCGGTACCGACGCGGGCGGCTCCTCCACCCTGGGTGAGACGCTGGCCGCGTTGATCCAGCGTGAGGTCGTCGCCCGGACGCACTTCGTGGACTGCCGGGTGCAGCACCGGCCCTGGGACATCCTGCGGTTGACGCAGATGCCCGCCGTCCGGATCGATCTCGGCTACCTCACGAACCCGGGCAACCGGGCCGCGCTGGCGCGCGAGGAGTTCCGCGACACCGTCGCCGACGGCATCCTGGTCGCGGTGAAGCGGCTCTACCTGGACGGCCGCGACGAGCCGCACACCGGCACGTTCACCTTCTCCGACCTGCTGGCCTACGAGCAGACCCGGACCGCCGCGATCTGAGGCGCCGGGCCGGCCGGGATCACGATGACCGAGAACAACTGCTCCAGCGCGGACTCGACGTCGGCCTTCCAACCCAGAGCCGACTCGAGCTCCAGCCGGAGCCGCGGGTAACGGTGGTGCGGGCCGACCTCGGTGAATCCCAGCCGCAACCCGAACTCCGCCGGCAGCAGGCACGGCGGGATCGTCTCGTCGGACGGCAGGTGGGTCAGCTCCCCCCGGTGGCCGAACATCTCGATGGCCCGGACACCACGGCCGGCGAGGTGCTTGGCCACGCCCTGCAGCAGCGTCCGCGCATGCCCCCGCCCGCGGTGGGCCGGTTGGATGGTCGCCGTCATCAGCAGGACGGCGTCAGGACTGACCGGCGCGGTCGGGAAGTTGGCCGCGGTGGAGACGGCGGTAGGCGGGGCGTACACCGCGTGTCCCACCACCTCGTCGTCGACGGTCAGCAGCTGTCCGCAGGCACCCCAGCTCAACATCACCCCCGACAGCCAGACCTCCTTCTCGAACTCCGCCTGACCGGCGTTGGCGACCTTGCCCGAGCGATCCGGACCGAGCTCCCAGCGGATGCACGACCGGCACGGCGCGGGAAGCCGGGAGATCGTGTCGAGGTTCAGCGGTATCAGAGCGCTCTCGCCCACGCACCGCTCCTTTCTCTCGCCAGTTGTCCAGGATAGGCGCTGCCGCCCGGCACGGTCGGGGGTGTGAGCGGCTCCGCATCCCGTCGGGTCGTCGGTCCGTGGGTGGCGGCGACCTAGAATGGGGAGAACTCCCGGCGCACTGCCGCGTGCGCCGACCAGCCCCGAGGACCGCTCCATGACCGGCAACAGCCTCGATCAGCACCTGCAGCGCTACGCCCAACGGACCACGGGCATGCGGGCGTCGGCGATCCGGGCGCTGTTCTCGGTGGCGAACCGGCCGGAGGTGGTCTCCCTCGCAGGCGGCATGCCGTTCCTGAACTCCCTGCCGCTCGAGGCGCTCGCCGTCGACGCGGCGCAACTGGTCGGTGAGGAAGGGCTCGTCGCTCTGCAGTACGGCTCCGGTCAGGGGATCCTGCGGCTGCGCGAACAGATCTGTCAGGTCATGTCGCTGGAGGGCATCGACGCCCACCCCGACGACGTGGTCGTGACGGTCGGCTCCCAGATGGCGCTGGACCTGACCACCCGCATCTTCATCGACCCGGGCGAGGTCATCCTCGCCGAGGCGCCGTCGTACGTGGGGGCGTTGTCGACGTTCAGCTCCTACCAGGCCAGCGTGGTGCACGTCGCGATGGATGACGGCGGGTTGATCCCCGAGGCGCTGGTAGCGGCGATCGCCGCGGTCCAGGCCTCCGGACGGCGGATCAAGCTCTTGTACACGATCCCGAACTACCACAATCCGGCCGGCGTGACGATGGCGGCCGAACGACGGCCTGTGGTCGCCCAGATCTGCCGCGACGCCGGCATTCTCGTGCTCGAGGACAACCCGTACGGACTGCTCGGCTTCGACGACAAGGTGCACCGGGCGCTGCGCGCCGACGACGCCGACAACGTCATCTACCTCGGCTCGTTCTCCAAGACCTTCGCTCCCGGATTGCGGGTCGGCTGGGTGCTGGCGCCCCACGCCGTGCGCGAGAAACTGGTGCTGGCCAACGAAGCGGCGACGCTGAACCCTCCGGTCTTCAACCAGATGATGATCTCGCGGTACCTCGAGACCTACGACTGGCAGTCGCAGATCAAGGCCTATCAGCACACCTACGCCGAGCGTCGTGACACGATGCTCGCCGCACTCCAGCAGATGATGCCGGCCGGCACCACGTGGACGCATCCGACCGGCGGTTTCTACGTGTGGGTGACGCTGCCGGAAGGTTTCGACACCGCTGCCATGCTGCCCCGCGCGGTGACCAACCGGATCGCCTACGTCCCCGGGAACGCCTTCTACGCCGACGGTCTCGGTTCGCGTCAGATGCGGCTGTCGTTCTGCTTCCCGACACCCGAGCGGATCGTCGAAGGCGTGCGGCGGTTGTCCGACGTCATCGACGCCGAGCTCGACGTGATGCGCACCTTCGGTGCCCACAGCCCGCGTCCTGTGGGCGGGCCCCGATCACCGTCCAACGACACACTGTGATCGAGTGCGCGGCAACGCCCGTGGGGCATGAACCCGGGGACGTCGAAATTCTGGCTGTGCTGACCTGGAAAGAGGTTCCCCGGTGACCGAGCGGCATGTCGTGGTGTTGGCCGGCGGACTGACCCATGAGCGCGACGTCTCGCTGCGGTCGGGTTCGCGGATCGCCGAGTCGTTGCGTCGGCAGGGGCACGAGGTGTCGTTGCGCGACGCCGACGGCTCGCTGCTGGGCTGGCTGCGGGACGCCGAGCCCGACGCGGCGGTGATCGCACTCCACGGCGGCCGCGGTGAGAACGGCGCGGTGCAAGGCATTCTCCAGATGTCCGGGGTGCCGTACCTCGGAACGGCCTCGCGCAACTGCCGTCTGGCGTGGGACAAGTCCACCGCCAAGACGCTGATGGCCCGGGCCGGTCACCGGACCCCCGAGTGGATCACCCTGGCCCATGACACCTTCCGGGACCTCGGCGCTCCGGGGATGATCGACGCGGTCATCGCCGACCTCGGCCTGCCGCTGATGGTGAAGCCACACCAGGGTGGTTCGGCACTCGGCGCCGGCGTGGTGCGCAGCCCCGAGCAGCTCCCGGAGGCCCTCGTCGGTGCGTTCGCGTACGGATCCGTCGTGCTGGTCGAACGTTTCGTCACCGGCACCGAACTGGCGGTCTCGGTCATCGACACCGAAGACGGCCCCGTGGCGCTGCCCGCGGTCGAGATCGCGTTCCCGGGCGACGTCTTCGATTACGAGGCTCGGTACACCGCGGGAATGACGACGTACTTCACCCCCGCCCGCCTGGATGCGGCGACCACGGAGCAGGCATCCGCCCTCGCCGTCGCGGCTCATCGGACTCTCGGCCTGCGGGACATGAGCCGCACCGACATGATCGTCGACGCCGACGGTGCCGCACACTTCCTCGAGGTGAACGTCTCCCCCGGTCTCACCGAGACGTCGATGTTCCCGATGGCGGTGGCCGAGTCCGGACGCGAGCTGGGCGCGTTGTATTCGGAGCTCATCGAGCGGGCGATCGCGCGCTTCCCGCGAGCGGGGTCATAGCCGGAGCCTGTGTCGAGCCGGCGACGGGGACCTTCCGGAGCAATGACGCGTGACGTTCTCACCTGCCGGTCCGCATCGGTCGGACGGGCGCGCGCCACACCGAGACGTGGGATCGCGATTCTGCGGTGAAGGAATGCCGCTCCCAGTCCGACCATCGGCTGGTCAGGTGCATGCCGGCGAGGGTGGCCATCAGATCGAGTTCGGCGGGCCACGCGTAGCGATGTCGGGAGCGAACGGCTGGGCGTTCCCGGTCGCCGACCCAGTAGTGATGCGAGGTCAACAACTGGCGTACCGTGTCGAAGGTGTCCACTCCGACGTGACGGTCACCGTGGTCGAAGACGACGGCGTCGTCCCCCGGTGTCAACCGGCGGAGGTCAGGTGCGCCGAGCTCGACGACGAGCCCCCCGGGACGAGATGTGCGGAGGCGTTGCGGAAGCACGCCACCTGTTCCTCCTGGATGAGCAGGTTGCTGATGGTGTTGAAGACCAGGTAGATCAAGCTGTAGCGATCTGGCAGCTGTGTGGTCGTCATGTTCCCCACGGTGACGGAAATGTTCGTACCGCCGGGCTTGGCCCGCAGCCGGTCGACCATGGGTTGTGACAGCTCGACGCCGTCGACCGGGACACCGCGAGCGGCCAGCGCCAAGGCGACACGACCGGTGCCGACTGCGAATTCGAGAACCCGCCCACCAGCCGCCTCGTTTTGCAGGAAACGGACCGTGCGTTGCAGAAGCTCCGGCGCGAACATCGCCGCGGTGTCGTCGTCGTCGTGCCGCGCCGCCTCCTCCGTCCACACGTCGTCGGTCATACCCCGGAGTGTGAGCGGCGTCGGCAGGACGATTCCACCGGTTTTCCACGGTCCGGCTCGTCGTCCACCGCACGACCGGCCCGAGACGGGACCTCGGGCCGGTCGGGCGGCTGTCGCGACCATACCGGCGTGCTATCGGGTGATTTCGACTCAGTACACGAGAACAGTTACTTATCAACGGTTGTCGGTCCGCACCCTACGGAATCGTCACCGTGACGAAGGTGCCTGGGGTAGCTGGTTACACGCGTGTCATTCGATATCGGCTCGGGATCGCACCGAGGCCGGTGACCCGTCGCGGCGGCCGCGGATGACGTCGCTGATTCGCGACAGGTCGTCCGTGGTCGCGAATTCGATGACGATGCGGCCCTTCTTCCGACCCATGTCGACCAGGACCCGCGTGTCCAGCAGGTCCCCCAGGTCATTCGCCAGGTCCTCGATGCCGGGCGTGATGACACGCTTTGCGGGCGCTCGCCGCTGGGTGATCCGGCGTCCCGCGAGCATGGTCACCGCCTCCTCCGTGCCGCGGACCGACAACCCTTCGGCGACGATGCGCGCCGCGAGTTCCTCCTGGACCGACGGTTCCTCCAGAGACAGCAGAGCGCGGGCATGCCCGGCGGACAGCACGCCGGCCGCCACCCGCCGCTGAACCGGGACCGGCAGCTTGAGCAGCCGGATGGTGTTGCTGATGACGGGACGGCTCCGGCCCAATCTGGTGGCCAGTTCGTCGTGGGTCACACCGAACTCATCGAGGAGCTGCTGGTACGCGGCGGCCTCTTCCAGCGGGTTGAGGTTGGCGCGGTGGATGTTCTCCAGCAGCGCGTCGCGCAGCAGATCCGCGTCCTCGGTTCGACGGACGATGGCCGGGATGACCTCGAGGTTCGCACGCTGCGCCGCACGCCATCGCCGCTCCCCCATCACCAGTTCGTATCCGCCGGGTCGTTCTCGGACGACGATCGGCTGCAGGAGACCGAACGCACGGATCGAGTGCTCGAGCTCGGCGAGCGCGTCCTCGTCGAAGACCGTGCGCGGGTTGCTCGGATTAGGCGTGATGGACCGTAGCGGGATCTCGCGGTAGTGCGGACCCTCGGTGGTCGTGTCGTCGACGACATGGGTGTCGACTGAGCGCTGGATGTCCTTCTGCCCTCGCCACGTGGCGGCTGTCGGCGGCTCCTGGTCCGTTTCACGTGAAACGTGGTCCGCTGGTGGTCGACGGCGTGGAGGTGGAGGAGTTTCACGTGAAACAGGCCCGGCGATGAGCACATCGGTGATCGGACTCGAAGGCCCACTGGGTATCAACGAGGCAAGGCCACGACCCAGGCCGCCACGGGATTTCGTCACTTCGCGTTCTCCTTCGCGCCTCGGTAGGCGATCTCCTTGGCGGCGTCGAGATAACTCATCGCACCGCGCGAACCTGGGTCATACGTGATCACGGACTGGCCGTAACTGGGGGCCTCCGACACCTTGACCGAACGCGGGATCAACGCGGTCAAAACCGACGCACCGAAATGACGACGTACCTCGTCCGCCACCCCCACCGACAGCTTCGTCCGTGCGTCGTACATGGTGAGCAGGATGGTGCTGAGATCCAGCTCCGGGTTGAGATGCTGCTTGATGCGGTCGATGTTGCCGATGAGCTGACCCAGCCCTTCGAGCGCGTAATACTCACACTGGATGGGGATCATCACTTCGCGCGCGGCGACCATCGCATTGATGGTCAGCAGGCCCAGTGACGGTGGACAGTCGATGAGGACATAGTCGAAGTCGCCGTCGATGGCATCGATGGCTTCCTTCAGTCTGTACTCGCGGCGCTCCATGCCCACCAGCTCGATCTCGATGCCCGCCAGGTCGATCGTCGCGGGGACGCAGCCGAGGCGAGGCGCATCAGGGCAGGTCTGGGCGGCCTCGGCGATCGAGATCTCGCCGAGCAGGACGTCGTACACCGACGGCGTGCCACTGGTCCGGATCGCCCCGAGGGCCGTGCTGGTGTTGCCCTGGGGGTCGAGATCGATCACCAGGACATCCAGCCCGGCCAGGGCCAGGGCCACACCGATGTTCACCGTGGTGGTCGTCTTGCCGACGCCACCCTTCTGGTTGGAGATGGTGATGATGCGCCGGTGCCGCGGGCGGGGGAGCGTGAGGTCACCACTACGCACCTCCATGGCCCTCCGTGCCGCCTCCTCGATGGGCGACTCGGAGAACGCTTCGGTTTCACGTGAAACGGAGGTCGGTGGAGCCCCGACTTCTGCTGTTGACGTCAATCCCTGCATACTGCCTCCCAGCTGGTGCGTCTGTCGAACTTATGACGTGCGCGGTCCGCATCCGGGGATGCGATGATTCGACACGCCAGGTGACGCAGTTCCGGACACGTTCACGTCCGATCGCCACACCACACCGACGGTCTTTCTATCGTCACCGTGACGTAACAGCTCCGGGTCGCAACCAGGTCCGTCGGAGGGTGGCAAAAGGGCCGATTGGTCCCACTGGCGTTGCGATGATTCACGTGAAACAGCATCAGCTCCGCCGAAGCGCTGCCGGCGTCCGGCATCACCATGCCGCCGTGCCCCCACTCGACGATGATCGGGTCGGGGGAGACGGCAATGGGGGAGGGGTCGTCGAACTCCCGTTCCTGGCACAACTCCGTTCGACCGACTGTGCGTCACCCTGCCGGCGACCATGATTCCAACAGGGCGTCCCGGTGACCAAACCCATGACCGCGGCGCCATCGAGGTCATTCACTGCGCGTCGGCGTCAGGAGGCGACGTCAATGTGCCGTGCGATCCACGGTGGACGTCGCCCAGGGCCCGGCCGCAAGAACCCTCCCGACAGAACTCGCGTGGACTCCGAGCTCGCTCCGGCCCTGCGGAGCCTTCCCTGAGGCTCGCGCATGGTTGCACCACTGCCGACACCGACCCCATCAGGCGCACGCACGAAGAGACCGAACAAGGAGATCGGTCGCGATGGCTCATGCGGAATTCGTTGAGACGGCCGGCACCGACTTTCGGCCTGGCATCAATCCGCTCACGTCCTCGGAGCCGCAGCGCCGACTATCAGTCTGGTTCCGCCGAAGCCGGCCACCCGTGCACACGAATCCACACACTGCGGCGCTGCCTTGTCTCGCCTGACAACTCCGGCGTCGACCCCGTGGGACGCCGGCATGGCCTCAGCCGCCCGCACATTCGGGGCTGAGTGCGTCCGACCTGTCCTCAGCACTGCTGTAAGTCGCCGGGCCTGTCCGGCAGGGCTCAACGAGACGCGGTACGCACTTCTACGCGCAGCCGCGCCCGCCGCGGTGAACCGGACCGCAGCGCTGACCTCACAGCCCATCGGGAGCCTTCTCAAGCCGCCCCCGACGTCGTCGCCACTGTCCCGTGCTGCCGGACCGTGGGCCGCGCATCTCTCCTGGAAGAGCAGCGAGTGCCGCCGTACACGACGCCGGAACGAATGGCAGGTTCGCGGACGGGAAACAACAGCTGGCACTTCCCCGGAACGCTCGCGAGCCGCCTCCAGGCCGCCCTCGATGGCGCCCTTGCCGCCACCGTGCCGAGCGCCGTTGTCCGGTCACGCAGCAGATCCGCGGACGACATACACGCCGGGCACCACGAAGCAACCCTCAGCAGCCGCCCTCAGGCCGCCCTCAATGGCGTCCGCGCCGCCACCGTGCCGAGCGCCGTTGTCCGGTCACGCAGCAGATCCGCGGCGAAGACACCACCGGGCAACACGCCACAACCCTTGGCAGCCGACTCAAACCACCTTCGACGGCGTCCGCGCCGCCACCGTGCCGAGCGCCGTTGTCCGGTCACGCAGCAGATCCGCGGCGAAGACACACCGAGCACCACGCCGGAACCCTTAAAAGCCGCCTCAGGCCCCTCGAAGGCGTCCGCGCCGCCACCATGCCGAGCGCCGTTGTCCGGTCACGCAGCAGATCCGCGGCGAAGACACACCGAGCACCACGGAGCAACCCTCAGCAGCCGACTCAGACCCCCTCGACGGCGTCCGCGCCGCCACCGTGCCGAGCGCCGTTGTCCGGTCCCGCAGCAGATCCGCGGAACGCACGGCATTTCCGTGGATGAAACACACACCGGCCGCTGCGCCTGAGCCATCAGCAGCCGGCCCCCGCCCCACTGCACATCACCACTGTCCCTCCAGGGAGCGTGGTTGGCTGCCGGCCGAGCCGATCGCGCAAGCGCTGAGCGCTCTTCGCGACCGAGTCGCATCTGTACCGATGCGATTCGAGTGTGGGGCCATCAACGAGCCCCTGACGCACTCCATCCTGCTCGAGCGTCGATGCCGACATCGGGTGCCCTGACCACCTCCGCCGTAGGGGAGTGCGCGGCGCTTCCGCCCGGTCGACGGGCCAACTTCGACCGTCTGACGCCGAGCCGGCGTGCAGGAACCCCACCACCGCTGGCGAGCGGTGTGTGCCGGTCGGACCCCGTCGCCGCGGAAACTCGGAACAGCACGGGCCGCACGACCGAACGGCTCTGCGCCGTCCCGATCGATGCCGCCCCGGGTAAACCGAGCGCGGCCACACACCATCCGACACCAGCTGCGCCCTCGGGGGACCCACCCCTGCTACCGAGCGACCGCGCCCTCGGCCGCAGGCCGTCCAGCGAACGACCCCTGTTCCGAGCCGCTTACGTCCTCCCCGCAACCAGCGAAGACCGTCACGGTGATGCCGACACCCGCGTCGGCTGGACCTTCACCGACCAGCACCCGCCGGCTCAGCGCGCGGTGCGCCGGCCGGAAACTTCACCGACCGGCACCAGCCGACTCAGCGCGCGGTACGACGCTGCTTCGCCGTGGGCTTGCCGCCCTTGCGCCCGGCCCGACCCGACGAGCGCACGAGGCCGCGGATGACGTAGGTGGGCGGGTCCACCACCCCGTCGCCGACGGTCAACACACTCAGCTCGCCGACGCCGAGGTTGGCGACGGCCTGACGGTCCCGCTCGATCTCCTCCGCGGCCGACGACCCCTTCATCGCCAGGATCTCCCCACCGATCCGGGCCAGCGGGGCCGACCAGGTCATCAGCCTGGCCAGCGGCGCCACCGCACGGGACGTCACGACGTCAGCGCCGCCGCAGCGGTCGACCACCTCGTCCGCACGGCCCCGCAACACCCGCACGTTCGTCAGCTCGAGCGCAGCGACGACCTCGTCGAGGAACGCCGTCCGCCGCTCCAGCGGCTCGACCAGAGTGACCCTGACGTCGGGGCGTGCGATGGCCAGCGGGATTCCCGGCAGACCGGCGCCGCTGCCGACGTCCACGACCGTCGCGTCCGCCGGGACCACCGATGACAGCACCGCGCAGTTCAGCACGTGCCGCGACCAGATGCGGTCGGGCTCGCGGGGGCCGATGAGGCCGCGTTCGACGCCGGCACTCACCAGCCAGTCGGTGTACAGACGGGCGGACGCCAACGAGCCGCCGAACACCTGCGCGGCGCTCGACGGCTCGGACTCCCGCGGCTCGGTCAGGAGCTCGGGGTGACGACGACGCGGCGACGCGGCTCTTCGCCCTCGGACGAGGACGTGACGCCTTCGACCGACGCGACCGCGTCGTGCACGATCTTGCGCTCGAACGGGTTCATGGCCGCGAGCTTCTCCACCTCACCGGAGTCGAGGACCCGGCGCGCGGCGTCGTGCCCGAGCGCGGTGAGCTCTTCGCGCCGACGAGCGCGGTAGCCCCCGATGTCCAGCATCAACCGTGAGCGGACCCCGGTCTCCGCCGCCGCGGCGAGGCGGGTGAGTTCCTGGAGCGCATCCAGCACGGCCCCCCGATCACCGACGAGCTTCTCGAGATCACCGCCACCGACGATGGACACCACAGCACGCTCACCCTCGACGTCGAGGTCGATGTCGCCGTCGTAATCGAGGATGTCCAGCAGTCGTTCCAGGTAATCGCCCGCCGCGTCACCCTCCTCGACCAGCAGTTCGGCGGTCTTGGCCGACCGGCTCTTCTCGGTGGGAGCGGGGGGAACCGCTTCGTCGGACGTCGTCGTCTCGACCGCAGTCACGTCAGTTTCCGTCATCGTTCCAGTCTGCCAATCGTCGCGTCGCTCGGTGGTTCCGTCTGGAGGCGCGGTCAGCGCTTCCGGGTCTTCTTCTTTCCCGGGCCGCCCGGTCGCGCCCCCGCGGGGCGGGCGCCGGGCGCCGGACGCTGGCCGGCGGGGGAGGACCCGTTGGTCGAGCCGGTCCCGGTGGAGCCGTTGGTCGTCCCCGTGCCGTTGGTGCCACTCGCCGGGCCGCTCTTGTCGGTGCCGGTCTTGTCCATGCTGACCGGGTTGATCAGGGGACGCTTCGGGTCGACGGGCTTCGCGCCGGGACGGGGCTTGGTGAAGCTCGCGGCCTGTTGCTCGGCCTCCACGACGGAGGCCAGCTCCGCCTTCTGCCGGTCCTGGATGCGGTGGGCGACGAACAGCTGCCCGAACGTCCAGGTGTTGTTGGACAGCCAGTAGATCAGGATCGCGAGCGGGAAGAACGGTCCACCGGCGACGACGCCCAGCGGGAACAGGTACAGCATGACCTTGTTCATGATCGCGGTCTGCGGGGCCTCGGCGGCCGCGGCGGACTGACGCGCGATGGACTTGCGCGACGTCATGTGGGTGGCGATGCCGGCCAGGATCATCAGCGGGATCGCGACCCACACCACGGTCGCGTGGTGGCCACCGAGCGCGGCCAGTTCGTTCTGCGGCATGGTGATGAACGACGACAGGGGAGCGCCGCCGGTGCCATTGCTGTTGGCGAACAGCTTGGCATCGACGAACGAGCCGACATCGTTCTGACCGAAGAAGTAGTTCTCCGTCTTGCCGGGCTTGAACTCCCGCAGCACGTGGAAGAGGCCCAGGAACACCGGCGCCTGGATCAACGCCGGCAGACAGCCGGCCAGCGGGTTGACGCCGGCCTCCTTGTTGAGCTTCATCAGCTCTTCGGACTGCCGCTGGCGGTCGTCCTTGTACTTCTCGCGGATCTTCTTCATCTGCGGCTGCAGTTCCTGCATGCGCAGCTGCGAGTTCATCTGCTTCATGAACGGCTTGAACAGGATCGCCCGGAGCGTGAAGACGAGGAACACCACGGAGAGCACCCAGGCCCAGCCGTTGTCGGCGCCCATGAACGACCCGAACACCTTGTGCCAGACCCAGAGGATGCCGGACACCGGGTAGTAGACGTAGTCCAGCGAGAAGAAGTTGAAGCTCACGTCGTGGTGCCTCTCCGGGGGGGTACGGGGTCGTAGCCACCAGCGTGCCAGGGATGGCAGCGTCCGATGCGTCGCACGGCGAGCCAGGCGCCGCGAAGGGCACCATGCTCCTGCAGCGCGCCGACGGCATAGGCCGAACAGCTGGGGTAGTAACGGCAGGTCGGGGGGAGCGCGGGGGAGATGAACCGCTGGTAGAAGCGGATGGGCGCGAGGAGCACACGCACCGGCACCGACGTCGCGGTAGGCGCCGCCGAGTCGGTGCTGGACGCCGCTCCGGTCACCGGAGTCGCGTCTGCGACGTCGACGGGAACCGGTCGATCAGCGTCGGACGGGACGGTCACCGCGACCGCACCCGCTGGAGCGCGGTCCGCAGGTCACGACCGAGCTCTGCGCTGGTGGCGGTGGCCGCTGCCGGGAACGCACGGACCACGATGGCGGTACCGGGGGGCAACCCGGTCAGCAGCGGCCGCACCTGGTCGCGCAGACGGCGGGTGACCCGGTGCCGGATCACGCTGTTGCCGACGGCCGAGGAAACGACGAATCCGGCCCGTGCGGGTGGCACGGACCGGGTGGCGGTGGCGTCGATGGTGTCGGCGATGTCGCATCGGGTCCCCGCGGCCGCGGTGACCGGGGTCGGGTGGGTCACTGAACCCGATCCGTGCGCGGTACCGCGCCGGCCGGAGACCTCACCGGGGTCGCGGAGGAGATGCAGCGCGAGGTGCTTGGTGCCGGCGCGACGACCGGTGCGCAGGACGGCGGAGAACTCGGCCGGCCTGGTCACGCGCATCGCCTTCGTCAGCACGGGCAGCACCCCAGCATCTTCATCTCGGACCCCGGTCATCGGACCGGGCGGTCACTCACGACCGTCAGGCCGACAGCTCCTTGCGGCCCTTGCCGCGACGGGTGGCCAGGATGGCGCGGCCGGCGCGGGTCCGCATGCGCAGACGGAAACCGTGGGTCTTGGCCCGACGCCGGTTGTTCGGCTGAAAAGTACGCTTGCTCACGACAATGTCTCCAGGTTCACTTCAGGCACAGGCTGTTCGTCCGGGTGCCCGATGACGAAACGAGGGCAGCCCACAGGGGCTCGGTAACGCCGAGCTCCGAGTCGAGGGTACGGACTGACCCCGAGTCCGGTCAAGGCGAGCGCCGGGCGGCCGCGGCCCGGGGGAGCGCACCGCGGAGCGGGAACCGGGCCCGCGGAGCGTCCGACAGGCCCGGTTCGCACCGCTGCGATGACCGTCACGACACGCGGCCGTACCACGTCCGGAGCCCCGGATCGCCCCTTGTGGGAACCGGCTCGCTGTTGTTAGCGTCGCTCGGACCCACTCTCATTGGCTGAGTTATCCACCCCTGTGCACAAAGTGTGTGCACAACTGTGCGCGCGGTCGATGTGCCCGTAGGTTTGCACCGGGAACGCCGACGTCTGCGATGTGGTGTGTCACCACACCGGGTCCACAGAGCGGCACATCGAGGGGAAGCATGTCAGTGACGGGTCAGTCTCCGGACTTCGCGACGGTCTGGACGCAGGCTCTCGACGAGCTCGCCCCGACCGTCACCCGTCAGCACGCCGCCTGGCTCTCGTTGATCCGACCCATCGGTCTGCTCGAGAGCACCTGCGTCATCGCCGTCCCCAACGACTTCGTCCGGGACGTGATCGAGCGCAACATGTCCGAGCCGCTCACGTCGACGTTGTCCACCCTCCTCGAACGTCCGATCACGGTCGCGCTCACGGTCACCAAGGAGGAGTCCGACAACGGCGTCGCGTACACCCCGCCGACCCGCTCCGGTCTCGGCGCCGTCGAGATCCCCGAGCTCGAGCACGAGGGCGACGACGAGGCCGACGACGAGGCCGAGGTGATGGCCAGCGTGTCGGAGCTCTGGCCCGGCAACCACCGCGGCGCCGCCCGGCCGCCGGCGCCCAACGCCGAACCGCCGAACCCGGCGTTGACCCGGCTCAACGAGCGCTACAGCTTCGACACCTTCGTCATCGGGTCGTCCAACCGGTTCGCGCACGCCGCCGCGGTCGCGGTCGCCGAGGCGCCTGCCGCCGCCTACAACCCGCTCTTCATCTGGGGTGAGTCGGGCCTGGGCAAGACGCACCTGCTGCACGGCATCGGTCACTACGCACAGCGGCTGTTCCGCGGGATGCGGGTCCGGTACGTGTCCAGCGAGGAGTTCACCAACGACTTCATCAACTCGCTGCGCGACGACCGCAAGGTGGCGTTCCAGAAGCGCTACCGCGACGTCGATGTCCTGCTGGTCGACGACATCCAGTTCCTGGAGGGCAAGGAAGGCACCCAGGAGGAGTTCTTCCACACCTTCAACACCCTCTACAACGCCAACAAGCAGATCGTCATCTCCTCGGACCGGCCACCGAAACGGCTGGAGACCCTCGAGGACCGGATGCGCACCCGCTTCGAGTGGGGCCTGATCACCGACATCCAGCCCCCCGAGCTGGAGACGCGGATCGCGATCCTGCGGAAGAAGGCGGCCAACGACCGGATGAGCGCGCCCGACGATGTCCTCGAGTTCATCGCGAGCCGCATCGAGCGCAACATCCGCGAACTCGAAGGGGCGTTGATCCGGGTCACCGCGTTCGCCTCGCTCAACCAGCAACCGGTCGACCTGGCGCTCGCCCAGGTCGTGCTGCGGGACCTCATCGGCAGCCAGAGCTCCAACGACGTCGACGCCGCGACCATCATGGCGGTCACGGCCGAGTACTTCACCGTCAGCCTGGACGAGTTGTGCGGGCCGCTCAAGACGAAGTCGGTCGCCGGTGCCCGGCAGATCGCGATGTACCTCTGCCGTGAGCTGACCGACCTGACGCTGCCCAAGATCGGCCAGACCTTCGGCGGTCGCGACCACACGACCGTCATGCACGCGGCCAAGAAGATCAAGACGGAAATGGCCGAGCGCCGGCAGACCTACGACCACGTCCAGGAGCTCACCGCCCGGATCCGGGACCGCGCCCGCCGGGCCTGACTCGCCCGCCTGTCGCCGACGCGCGATCACCCGGCACCCGCCGCGCCTGATCCCCACGGCGGACCACCGGCGCCCGATGCTCCTGACACCCGATCACCCGGCACCCGCCGCGCCTGATCCCGCCGCCTGACTGCTGGCCCGCACGCCTGATCGCCGACGCCTGGTCGCCACGACCCATTCCGATGCCTGACCACCGGCGCCCGACCACCCCGGCACCGGATCACCGAGGCACCTCATCACCGCGGCAGCCGCGGCAGCCGCGGCAGATCGTCACCGGCCGCCAGCGGTCATCTGTCCGGTGCCGCTCCGGTGCCCGAACCCACGTCGAGCTCGATCGTCCCGACACCCCGGTCGCGTTCCCCCGCCGCCCCGCGCGACTCGGCCGCCCCGATCCACCGGACGATGTGCCCATCGCTCGGTCCGGCCCGACGATCGCGGGTCCTTTTCCGGTGGCACGCCGCCCAATGGGCGCGCGCTCATCCGCGCACGCAACGCTGACGACGTCCGATCGGCCGGTCGGTGCCGCAACACTCGTCCGTCCCCCGATGGCACGCCACCCGGCGGACGCTCATCCAGCACACGCAACGCCGACGATGTCCTGATCGCCCGGTGCAGCGACCACCGGTCCGTCCCCGGTGCCACGCCGCCCATCAACCCGATCACCGACGAACGCAGCGCTGCCTACCTGACCCGCCCGTGGCGACCAAACCCCTCCGCCCCATCGATCGGCCCAGCCCACCCGCACCGTCCGTGACCGTTGCGGCCACGGACGCCGGACAGGCCCGGCGATGTCCTCCTGAACGGGTGACGAGACCATCGGGCGACCCACCGTTCACTCTTCCAGCGGCAGCTTCGGGGCCCCGATGACCGGGATCACACGCAACCCTCCACAGGATGTGGACAACCCTGGGGACAACTGCCGAAGATCCGGGGGACAACTGACGGGTGCGCGGGACTGTCAACACCGCGGTGCCGGCGGCCGGAAACCGTCCACGGAGGGTCCCGGGACCGCCACACCGTCTGGTCTGGACCGATGCGGTCCGTCCACACCATCCACAGGACCTATTACTACTGCTGTTGTCTCTCTTGGAGAGAACTACAAAACACTGACGTTGGGGACAGCGGCCTGTGGACAGCAGTGGGCCGGGTCGCGGAACCCCTCGAACCACCAGGTGGGCGAAGGTGACGGATCGGGGGTGACGTCGTACGGTAGAGCGTCCGTGCCCGGGACGACCTGTGTCGACCCGGCGACGGACTCCAAGACCGGTGTGGACGTCGACGCCGGCTGTCGCTGTCTCACGTGGTTCGCCCCTGGAGGGTCTGGATGAAGTTTCGGGTCGCGCGCGAAGACCTCGCCGACGCTGTGGCCTGGGTCGCCAAGAGCCTCCCGGCCCGCCCGCCGGTGCCGGTCCTCGGTGGCATCCTGCTGACCGTCGACGAATCGACCCTCACCGTCGCGGGTTTCGACTACGAGGTCTCCACCCGTGCCGAGGTCAGCGTCGACGCCGACACGGGCGGCCGCGTGCTGGTGTCCGGTCGGCTCCTCGCCGAGATCGCCCGGGCGTTGCCGTCCGGAAAGCCGGTGGACATCGCGGTGGACGGTTCGCGGGTGACCATCGTCGGCGGCTCGGCACGCTTCAGCCTGCCGACGATGCCCGTCGAGGACTACCCGGCCCTGCCCGAGATGCCCAGCTCGTCGGGGACCATCGACGGCGCCGACTTCGCCGAGGCCGTCAGCCAGACCGCCATCTCCGCCGGTCGCGACGAGACGCTCCCGATGTTGACCGGCGTCCGCGTCGAGATCGAAGGCGACAAGCTCACGCTCGCCGCGACCGACCGGTTCCGGCTCGCCGTCCGCGAACTCTCCTGGCTGCCGTCCACCCCGCAGATCTCCACCGCGGTCCTCGTTCCCGCCCGCACGCTGGCCGAAGCGGCCAAGACCCTCGGCGGCTCCCACGCCGTACCGGTCACGCTGGCCCTCGGCGACGGGCTGCTCGGCCTCGAATCGGGCGGCCGTCGCACGACCGTGCGCCTGCTCGACGTCGAATTCGTCAAGTACCGCTCGCTGCTGCCGACCAGCCACACCACGACCGTCGAGGTCCCGGTGTCCACCATCACCGAGGCGATCAAGCGCGTGGCGCTCGTCACCGACCGCGGCCACCACCTCCGGCTGCAGGTCACCGACGGCGCGCTCACCCTCACCGCCGGTGGTGACGACGAAGGCCGCGCCGAGGAGCAGCTGCAGGTCGATGCGGACGGTGCCGAACTGCTGATCGCCTTCAACCCGACCTACCTGCTCGACGGGCTGTCCGTGCTGCGCACCGAGCGGGTCAAGTTGGCGTTCACGACACCCGCCCGCCCCGCGCTGTTGCTGCCGGTCATGCAGGATGACCGGAGCGAGGGGGGCGCCGCCGACGGTGACAGCACCCCGGCGGAGACTCCGTACCGCTACCTCGTGATGCCGGCCCGGTTGCCCGGCTGATCCCACCGGCCACCGGCCCGCTCCGCGAGCGGCCGCCACCGACCGGGGCGATCCGCCGTGACCCGGGAACCGTGCTCACCTCCGACCCGAACGCGAACAGGGGACCCGCAATGCAGATCGGCTTGATCGGACTCGGCAAGATGGGCGGCAACATGGCCGAGCGGCTGCGCGCCGGCGGCCACGAGGTGATCGGCTACGACCGGGACCCGAACTCCGCGCGCACCGTCGCCTCCCTGCAGGAGCTGGTCGCCGCCCTCGACGCACCCCGTGCCGTCTGGGTGATGGTGCCGTCCGGCGCGCCCACCCGCGCCACCATCGGTGACCTCGCCGAGGTGCTCTCCGAGGGTGACCTCATCATCGACGGCGGCAACTCCCGCTACACCGACGACCAGCTGCACGGTGCGATGCTGGAGAAGAAGGGCATCCAGTACCTCGACGTCGGCGTCTCGGGCGGCATCTGGGGCATCACTGAGGGCTACGCGCTGATGGTCGGCGGTACCGCCGACGCCGTCGCGCAGGTTCAGCCCGTGTTCGACACCCTCAAGCCGGTCGGCGCCGGTGGCTTCGTGCACGCCGGCCCCGTCGGCGCCGGACACTTCGTCAAGATGGTCCACAACGGCATCGAGTACGGGATGATGCAGGCCTACGGCGAGGGTTACGAACTGCTGCAGGCCGTCGATCTCGTCCCCGACCCCGACGCCGTGATGGCCTCCTGGCAGCAGGGAACCGTCATCAAGTCGTGGCTGCTGGACCTGCTGGTCCGTGCGCTCGCCGCCGACCCCGGCCTCGAGGACATCCGTGGCTACGCCCAGGACTCCGGCGAAGGCCGCTGGACCATCGAAGCGGCCATCGAGAACGCCGTCCCGCTGCCGGTGATCACCGCGGCGCTGTTCGCCCGCTTCTCCTCGCGGCAGACCGAGTCGCCCGCCATGAAGGTGGTGGCGGCGCTGCGGAACCAGTTCGGCGGGCATGCGGTGGGCAAGGAAGGGTCGTCGGACGCTGTTCCGGTGTCGTGACGGTCGTCGGGTCGGTTCGGACCGCCTCATCGCGACAAGGTGAAGCAGCACTCTTCGGCGGTCCGAACCGACCCGACTCGTCGGATCCCTGGTCTGGTTCCGTCAGCGAGTGAGCGGGAGCGGACGGCATTCCGCTGATCCCGGGACCGTGGGGCGTGGTGAGCCGTCCGTTGCCCGAGCGTCGTTCGGTCCTCGCTGTGTCTGAAGTCGTTCGCGTGGTGTGTGGAAGGTCGTGGGCCGGTGTATGTGAGGCACCTGGCTCTGTTGGAGTACCGGTCGTGGGCGGCGGTGGACGTGCCGTTGTCGCCGGGGGTCAACGTGATCGTCGGGCGCAACGGGGTGGGCAAGACCAACCTGGTGGAAGCGCTCGGGTACCTGGCGACGCAGTCGTCACACCGGGTCAGCGGAGATCAACCCCTGGTCCGGCGGGGTGCGGGGCAGGCGGTCGTCCGCGGAGCCGTCGTCCACGACGGGCGTGAACTGCTGCTCGAGCTCGAGATCAATCCCGGCAAGGCGAACCGGGCACGGCTGAACCGGGCACCGGCCACCCGGACGCGGGACCTGCTCGGCATCCTGCGGACCGTGCTGTTCGCACCCGAGGACCTGGCCATCGTGCGGGGGGACCCGTCGGAACGGCGGCAGTTCATGGACGAACTGCTGGTCATGCGTACGCCGCGGTACGCGGGCGTGAAAGCTGACTACGACCGGGCACTCAAGCAGCGGAACTCGCTGCTCAAGTCGGCCGGCGCCAGGCGCCGCTCCGGCGGTCCCGACCTGTCGGTGCTCGAGGTGTGGGACGAGGCTCTGGCCGACTTCGGCAGCCAGCTGCTCGCCGGCCGGATGGCGATGGTCGGTGCGCTGCGGCCGTACATGGTCGCCGCCTACGCCGACGTCGCACCCGAGTCCGAGCCCGCCGGCATGGTGTACCGCACCTCGCTCGGCGACCTGCCCGAGGACACCCCGGTCGAGGAGTTGCGCGTCGCCTACCTCGACGAGATCGCCCGCCGGCGGGGCAACGAACTCGACCGCGGCATCACGCTGGTCGGACCGCACCGCGACGAGCTCGAACTGCTGCTCGGTCCCGGGCCGGCCAAGGGCTACGCCTCCCACGGTGAGTCGTGGTCGATGGCGCTGGCGCTGCGACTCGGGGCGTTCGGGTTGCTCCGCGCCGACGGGATCGCCCCGGTCCTGGTCCTCGACGACGTCTTCGCCGAGCTGGACTCCTCGCGGCGTGCCAGTCTTGCCCGCTGGGTCGCGGGCGCCGACCAGGTCGTCATCACCGCCGCCGTCGGTGCGGACGTTCCCGCCGCCCTCGTCGGCCGCCAGCTGCTGGTCGAGAACGGCTCCATCACCGAGGTCGACACCGGCAGTACCCCGGCCGGGTCGGACGAGCAGGACGGCCACGAGCAACCGACCGCCGACCCCGGGACGCCGGCATGACCGACCCCGACGACGCCCCCGTCCCGAAGCGCGGCGCCGACCTCGCCCGCGAGGCGCTCGAGCAGGCCCGTGCCCGGACCGCCGCCCGCCGCGCCGCCGAGGGCCGCTCGTCGGTGGTCGGGCGGCGAGCCGCGTCGAACCGTCGTCGCTGGTCAGGGCCCGGTCCCGACGCCCGCGACCCGAAGCCGTTCGGCGCGCTGGCCCAGCAGTGGGTGAAGCGTTCCGGCAGCGCCGACGATCTCGCCAAGGCCACCGTGCTCGCCCGCTGGGCCGAGATCGTCGGGGACGACCTCGCCTCGCACTGCGAGCCGCTCAACCTTGTCGACGGCCAGCTGATCATCCAGGCCGAGAGCACCGCGTGGGCGACGCAGATCAAACTGCTCGGACCGACCATCCTGGGCAAGGTCGCCGCCGCGGTCGGACCGAACGTCGTCCGGCAGATCCGGACGCAGGGTCCGAGTCGCCCTTCGTGGCGGTTCGGCAACCGGCACGTCTCGGGTCGGGGACCACGGGACACCTACGGATGACGCCACGGGCCACTGAGAGGCCTTTTCGAGGGTCGCCGTCGGTCCGTAGCGCTAGGATGGACGGGGTAAAGCTCCGGAATGGGACCCAGCTCGCTGTCTGAGCCATCGACCCACTGGTCCGCCGGAGCTCTCGGACCGTCGAAAGAGACTCGTGGCGACCAAGAAGAACGAATACAACGAATCATCCATCACGGTCCTCGAAGGACTGGACGCGGTCCGCAAGCGCCCCGGTATGTACATCGGTTCCACCGGCGAGCGCGGCCTCCACCACCTCGTGTGGGAGGTCGTGGACAACTCCGTCGACGAGGCGATGGCCGGTCACGCCGACTCGGTCACCGTGGTGATGCTGCCCGACGGTGGTGTGCGGGTCATCGACAACGGCCGCGGCATCCCCGTCGGGATGCACCCGACCGAGAAGAAGCCGACCGTCGAGGTCGTCATGACCATCCTTCACGCGGGCGGCAAGTTCGACTCCGACTCGTACGCGGTCTCGGGCGGTCTGCACGGCGTCGGCATCTCGGTGGTGAACGCGCTGTCCTACCGGCTCGACGTCGACATCAAGGTGGACGGCAAGCTCTGGCACCAGCAGTACACGAAGTCCAAGCCCGGCAAGCTCACCGAGGTCTCGACCGTGCCGCCCGGCGAGACCGGCACCACCGTGACGTTCTGGGCCGATCCGGACATCTTCGAGACCACCACCTACAACATCGAGACGATCGCGCGTCGTCTGCAGGAGATGGCGTTCCTGAACAAGGGCCTCACCATCATCCTGCGGGACGAGCGTGCCCTCGGTGAGCACAACGAGGACGCCAGCGGCGAGGATGCCGTGCCCGTCGAGCGGGTGTTCCACTACCCGGGCGGCCTCGTCGACTACGTCAAGCACCTCAACGCCTCCCGGGTGGCCGTCCACGACTCGATCATCGGTTTCGAGTCCAAGGGCGACACGATGGAGGTGGAGATCGCGATGCAGTGGAACGACTCCTACACCGAGAGCGTCCACACCTTCGCCAACACCATCAACACCATCGAGGGCGGTACCCACGAGGAGGGCTTCCGCGCCTCGCTGACCTCGGTGGTCAACCGGTACGCGCAGGAGAAGAAGCTCCTCAAGGGCACCGACGACAAGCTGTCCGGCGACGACGTCCGTGAGGGTCTGGCCGCGATCATCTCCATCCGGCTGCGCGAACCGCAGTTCGAGGGCCAGACCAAGACCAAGCTCGGCAACACTGAGGCCAAGTCGTTCGTGCAGAAGGCGTGCAACGAGTGGCTGGCGCACTGGCTGGAGAGCAACCCGACCGACGCCCGCAAGATCATCACCAAGTCGATCGCCTCGGCGCAGGCCCGCGCCGCCGCGCGCAAGGCCCGTGACCTGGTCCGCCGCAAGGGTGCGCTGGAGATCGGTGGCCTGCCCGGCAAGCTCGCCGACTGCCGCTCCACCGATCCGGCCGCCTCCGAGCTCTACATCGTGGAGGGCAACTCGGCCGGCGGCAGCGCCAAGTCCGGCCGCGACTCGATGTTCCAGGCGATCCTGCCCATCCGCGGCAAGATCATCAACGTCGAGAAGGCCCGAATCGACCGCGTCCTGAAGAATACCGAGGTCCAGTCGCTCATCACCGCGCTGGGCACCGGCATCCACGACGAGTTCGACCTCACCAAGCTGCGCTACCACAAGCTGATCCTGATGGCCGACGCCGACGTCGACGGCCAGCACATCCGGACGCTGCTGCTGACGCTCATCTTCCGGTTCATGCGGCCGCTGGTGGAGAACGGCTTCGTGTACCTCGCGCAGCCGCCGTTGTTCAAGATCCGCTGGACGCGGGGCGAGCCCGACTACGTGTACTCCGAACGGGAACGCGACGCCGTGATGGCCGACGGCATCAAGAACGGCCGCAAGGTCAACAAGGACGACGGCATCCAGCGGTACAAGGGCCTCGGCGAGATGAACGCCAAGGAGCTGTGGGAGACCACGATGGATCCGACCAACCGCCTGTTGATGCAGGTCACGCTGGATGACGCCGCGACGGCGGACGAGCTGTTCAGCGTCCTCATGGGCGAGGACGTCGAGTCCCGACGGTCGTTCATCGTGCGTAACGCCCGCGACGTGCGGTTCCTCGACTTCTGACCTGGACCGGATGAATGGTCGTCGCTCAGAGTGAGAACGACGACCGGGCCGCCCGCGAGAAACGCTCGACCGTTGATTCACACTTTCTGTCCACATTGTGGATGGATCGCCGATGATGTATCCGCTGTCCGGCTCACTGCCGGAGCGCGCGGACCGAGATGACTGAGGATCCCCCGTGACCGATGTGATGCCCCCGGAACCGCCGGAGCACGACCGCACCGAGCCGGTCGACATCCAGGACGAGATGCAGCGGTCGTTCATCGACTACGCGATGAGCGTCATCGTGTCCCGGGCGCTCCCCGACGTCCGGGACGGGTTGAAGCCGGTGCACCGCCGCGTGCTGTACGGCATGTACGACGCCGGTTTCCGGCCCGAGCGGTCGCACGTCAAGTGCTCGCGCGTCGTCGGCGAGGTGATGGGCAACTACCACCCGCACGGTGACAGCTCCATCTACGACACCCTCGTCCGGATGGCGCAGCCCTGGTCGCTGCGCTACCCGATGGTCGACGGGCAGGGCAACTTCGGGTCGCCCGGCAACGACATGGCCGCCGCCATGCGGTACACCGAGTCGAAGCTGACGCCGCTGGCGATGCAGATGCTGATGGGCATCGACGAGAACACCGTCGACATGATCCCCAACTACGACGGCAAGACCACCGAGCCCACGGTGCTGCCGTCCCGCATCCCGAACCTGCTGATGAACGGCTCGTCGGGCATCGCGGTCGGCATGGCCACCAACATCCCGCCGCACAACCTGCGCGAGGTCGCGGCCGGCGTCATCTGGTCGTTGCAGCACCCGGAGGCCACCGAGGAGGAGCTTCTCGAGGCGCTCATCGAGCGCATCCCGGGGCCGGACTTCCCGACCGGTGCGCTCATCGTCGGTCGCGACGGCATCGAGGAGGCCTACCGGACCGGCCGCGGTTCGATCCGGATGCGCGCCGTGGTCGAGGTCGAGGAGGACGCCAAGGGGCGCACCATCCTCGTCGTCACGCAGCTGCCCTACGTCGTCAACCCCGACAACCTCGTCGAGAACATCGCGCAGCTGCACAAGGACGCGCGGATCTCCGGCATCGCCGACATCTCCGACGAGTCCAGCGACCGCGTCGGCATGCGGATCGTCATCACGCTCAAGCGGGACGCGATCGCCAAGGTGGTGCTGGCCAACCTCTACAAGCACACCCAGCTGCAGACGTCGTTCGGCGCCAACATGCTGGCCATCGTCGACGGCGTGCCCCGGGTGCTGCGCATCGACCAGATGGTGCACCACTACGTGGTCCACCAGATCGAGGTCATCACCCGCCGGACCCAGCACCGGTTGGACGAGGCCGAGAAGCGCGCCCACATCCTGCGCGGTCTGGTCAAGGCCCTCGACGCCCTTGACGAGGTCATCGCCCTGATCCGGGCGTCGGAGACCGTCGAGGTCGCCCGCACCGGGTTGATGGACCTGCTGGACGTCGACGAGATCCAGGCCAACGCCATCCTCGAGATGCAGCTGCGCCGGCTCACCGCGCTGAACCGGCAGCAGATCATCGACGAGTTGGCCGCACTCGAGCTGACCATCGCCGATCTGCGCGACATCCTGGCCAGCGACGAGCGCAAGCGGCTGATCATCGCCGACGAGCTCGGCGAGATCGTCGAGAAGTACGGCGACGACCGTCGCTCGAAGTTCGTCGCCTACGACGGTGACGTCAACGTCGAGGATCTGATCGCCGTCGAGAACGTCGTCGTCACCATCACCCGCACCGGCTACGCCAAGCGCACCAAGACCGACCTGTACCGGGCGCAGAAGCGCGGCGGCAAGGGCGTGCAGGGGGCGGCGCTCAAGCAGGACGACATCGTGGCCCACTTCTTCGTCAGTTCCACCCACGACTGGCTGCTGTTCTTCACCAACAAGGGCCGGGTGTACCGGGCCAAGGCCTACGAGCTGCCCGAGGCCAACCGCAACGCTCGCGGCCAGCACGTCGCGAACCTGCTGGCCTTCCAACCGGACGAGAAGATCGCCCAGGTCATCCAGATCAAGAACTACGGGGTCTCGCCGTACCTGGTGCTGGCGACCAAGGGCGGCCTGGTCAAGAAGAGCAAGCTGACCGACTTCGACTCCAACCGCAGCGGCGGCATCGTCGCGGTCAACCTGCGCGACGACGACGAGCTGGTCGGTGCCGTGCTCTGCGGGCCGGACGACGACCTGCTGCTCATCTCGGCCGAGGGTCAGTCGATCCGCTTCCACGCCGACGACGACGCCCTGCGCCCGATGGGCCGCGCGACGTCCGGGGTGCTGGGTATGCGGTTCAACTCCGGCGACGAGCTGCTGTCGATGGACGTGGCGCGACCGGGCAAGCACGTGCTGGTGGCGACCGCGGGCGGCTACGCCAAGCGCACCGAGATGGACGAGTACCCGGCGCAGGGCCGTGGCGGCAAGGGTGTGCTGACCGTTCAGTACGACCGTCGTCGTGGCAAGCTGGTGGGCGCCCTCATCGTCGACATCGACGACGAGATCTACGCGATCACCACCAGCGGCGGCGTCATCCGGACCACGGCGAAGTCGGTGCGGAAGGCGAAGCGGCAGACCATGGGAGTGCGTCTGATGAACCTGACCGACGGGGACCAGCTGGTCGCCATCGCGCGGAACAACGACGCCGACGAGGCGGTCGAGGCGGCGGTTCTCGACGCCGAGTCGGGTGAGACGCCGGCAGCGTCGATCGGTTCGACGACGGTGGTCGACGGCACGGTCGAGGACGACGCCACCGATCCGGACGCACCCGACACCGACCTGCCCGACACCGCCGGTTTCGAGCCGGTGGACGTCGCCGACCTGGCCGACGTGCCGGCCGAAGAGGATCCGGTCGAGGGGGATGACGCGTGAGCTCCCCGGAGCAGCAGTCGAAGTCCCCGGTGACGGCGGTCGGGCCGGGGGCCGCCCGCGGCACCGAGCCGGCTGCGGCGACGGCGGCGTCCACCCGCACGGAGGCGATCCGTCGGCCCGGTAAGCGGGCGCCGCGGATCACCACCCTGCAGCTCAAGCGGCTGGACCCGTGGACCACGCTCAAGGTGTCGCTGATCGTGTCGATCGTAATGTTCTTCGTGTGGATGATCGCGGTGGGCCTGCTGTACGTGCTGTTCAGTTCGCTGGACGTGGTCAGCCGGATCAACGCCGGTTGGGCGACGGTGACCAGCGCCGACTCGTCGGTGACGCCGTCGGACCTGATCACCGCGGGCAAGGTGTTCGGCATCGCCGCGGTCATCGGGGCGATCAACATCGTCATCCTGACGGCGTTGGCGACGGTCGCGTCGTTCGTCTACAACGCCGCGGCCGGGATGGCCGGCGGGGTCGAGCTGACCCTGGGCGAGCGCGACTGACCCGGGCTGCTGCGGGCCGGCAGCGACGGTTTGGGTTCTCCGCAGCGAGTGCGGTAACCTTGATCGTCGCTGCCGGACCGAGGTGATGGTCAGGCAGCGGATGTGTGTGAGGGCCTGTAGCTCAGGCGGTTAGAGCGCTTCCCTGATAAGGAAGAGGTCGGAGGTTCAAGTCCTCCCAGGCCCACTGCATGTAGTGAAAGGGTGTGCGATGAAGAAGCTCCTGGTCCTGCTGGGTCTGGCGGGCGCCGGTGCTGCCGTCGCCGCCAAGCGCAAGAAGGCCGCCGAGGCCGAGGCCGCCCTGTGGGCCGAGGCGACCGGCACCCCCCGCCGCTAGTACGTCCCGGCCTCCGGGCCGACCGAGGGGCCTTAGCTCAATTGGTAGAGCGCCGCTTTTGCAAGGCGGAGGTCAGGAGTTCGATTCTCCTAGGCTCCACAGATTTAACCTTACGCCGGAATGAGCCAGCTTCCTCAGGTCAATTTGGTCTGATCGGCTATGAGTGCCCTACCGCAGCGTGGGTGTCCTGAGCCCGAAGACCGCGCAAGGGTGGACAAGCATGTGCCGGTCAGTTCGGCCGAGCACGTAATGAGATCCAAACCTCGATCTGCGGGGACATGATGGATCCAGCCGTCTGGAATGCCGTGGCCGCGGTCGCTGCCGCAATCGCGGCTATGGTGGCCGCGTTTCAGTTGCTTCAGATACGTCGGGCAGCAAGGCATACCCGAGAAGCTGAACTGAACAGCGTGGCCGTGGTCACACACGTGGACAGCAGGCCCTCGAATTCGAGGACTCCCGGGCTGATGGCCGAGTGGCACTATCGTGTTGACGTCGTCAACCCCGGACGTCTGCCCATCACCAACGTCCGGACTGAAGTCCATTTCCCAGGACCGGTTGAACGCTCGCACCATGACGGGTCGAAGGACGTCGCTTCCGAAGTCCTTTCGTTCTACGTCCCTGTCATCGCGCCGGGCGGGATGAAGACTTGGAATCGCACGTTCTGGATGGACGGCGCGGCGGGGGCGAACATCAAAGAGACTTTCGCCGTGGTCGAATTTTCAACTGCGGACGCAGGCGATCGCAAGCTCCGTTGGCCGCCTAAGAGCTGAACGGCCGCGCTTAAAGGTGATGGGAGGGCCAGTTGGTCGGTCGAGATGAAGCTGGCAATCCTCGGCATCAGCCCGTGCCGTTGCGCGCAGTGCCGTCAGCCCATGCTCTTCTTGCCGTCGATGGTCTCGCGGATGATGTCCGCGTGACCGGAGTGGTGCGCGGTCTCGGCGGCGACATGCAGGAACACCTGGCGCACGGAACGGGTGGCGCCCTTCTCGAACCACGGGGCCTCGGGCAGCGGCCAGCGCTTGTCGAGGTCCTCGGACAGGACCAGCGCGTCGGTCCGGGCCGCGACCTCGTCGTACGCGGCGAGAATGCCGTCGACGGTCTCACCGTCCAGCATCCGGAACTGGTTGCCGTACGCGGCGACCGCCTCCTCCGACCATTCCATGCCGCCGCCGGCGATCGGTCCGCGGACGATGAAGTCCGCCCACTCGGTCTCGGTCGCCGACACGTGTTTGATCAGCCCGCCCACGCACAGCTCGCTGACCGTCGGGGTCAGCGCGGCCTGCTCGTCGGTGAGCCCTTCGACGGCGGACCGCAGGAAGTAGCGCCGGGTCTTCAGGATCTCCAGCAGGTCGGCCTGCTCGGGGGTGATGTTCTCGGTCATGACGTGCCTTTCCTCGGTGGGTATCACCAGGCTAGGAGGCCTTCAGGACAGTTGATGTCCTGAGGTCACAGGGTTGCCAGCCAATCCCGGACCGCACCGATGAGCGTCTCGTCCGTGCCGGGTCGTGGGTCGTGGCCGCCCGGGAGCCAGACCTGCGTCACCCGCCCGCGGACCTGCGGCACCCACTGCGCGAACTCGTCCGGCGAGCCGAACGGATCCTTCTCGCCCCCGACGAACAGCACCGGCACGTCGATCTGCGGGAAGTGCTCGACCCGCAGCTTCTCCGGCCGTCCCGGGGGGTGCAGGGGATAGCTGAGCAGGATCAATCCGGCCGCCGGAAGTCCCTCGGCCACGGCCATCGAGCACATCCGGCCGCCGTACGACCGCCCGCCGAGCACCAACCGATCGGGCGGCACTCCGACCGAGGCGACGAGGTCCGCCGCCGTCGATCGCAGATGGGCCACGGCGATGGGCGCGGGATCCGGCATCCGTCGACCCGACTGCCGGTACGGGAAGTCGATCCGTCGGCACGGCAGCGGCGCGACGGCCGCCTCCAGCGCGACCAGGATGCGGTTGTCCCGCGTCGCTCCGGCGCCGGGGGTCAACAGGAGCGCGCCGGGAGTCATCCGCGCAGCTTCGCGAGGACGGCCTCGACGCGGCGTTGCCGGGTGGCCTCGGTCTTGGCGCCCTCGACGGCGAGCACGTGCTGCCGCTGGTTGCTGTAGGACAGGCCCCCGAAGGCTCCGGCCAGCTCGGGCTCGGACGCGAGTGCCGCCGCCAGGTCGGCCGGCACCTCGACGGTGCGCGGCTCGGTGTCCAGCTCCACCTCGACCATGACCCGATCCCCGGCGGACACTCCCGCGCCCCGACGGATCTCCGCACTGACCGGCAGCAGTGACTTCCCACCCATCACGCCGACCGTCGTCCGGTAGACGAACCCGTTGAGGGTGACCACCACCGCGGGGTTCTTCGCCGACCCGAGGGACATCATGACCTCGGCCGGCACCTCGATGCCGGTGGCCGTCCTGCCGTGCAGCTCGAGCGTCGCGTCGAATCTCATGTCAGGAGTATGGCGTCCACCTGCGCGTGCCCAGAAGGGAACCGGAACGCGCATCGTCTGCGACGTGCAACGGTCGCCGCGGGTGCGGGTGCGGCCCGGGTGGGAAACAGGTGTGACGAGCGCCGGTTCTGCCCGTGGAGAAAATTCCGAGGGCACTGTCGGGCCCGGGTAGTAACTTCACCATCGGTCGGCTTCAGCGTCTGCAGCCGCGTGGTACCGGCCCCCGGTGCCGACATCGTTCGCTGCAACCCTCCCTGGAGCACCCATGACCGAGCGCGACGTCGTCTCGACGACGAAACCCGACGCCTCACAACTCGACCCCAAACGTTGGCTGGCGCTCGTCGTCATCGGCGTCTCCCAACTGATGGTCATCCTCGACGCCACCATCACCAACGTCGCGATGCCCAAGGCGGCCGAGGCCATCGGACTGCAGCCGTCCGACATCCAGTGGATGATCACCGCCTACGCGCTGCCGTTCGGCGCCCTGCTGCTGCTCGGTGGTCGTATCGCCGACTACGTCGGCCGCAAGAAGGTGCTGATCATCGCGCTGTCCGGCTTCGCGCTGGCCTCGATGCTCGGTGGTGCCGCGCACGCCCCCTGGCTGTTGTTCGCCGGCCGCGCGCTGCAGGGCGTCTTCGGCGCCATGCTGGCACCGGCGGCGCTGTCCCTCATCACCGTCACGTTCCAGCTGGAGAAGGAGCGCGCCAAGGCGTTCGCGGTCTTCGGTGCGATCGCCGGCGGTGGCGCCGCCATCGGCCTGTTGCTCGGTGGCTTCCTCACCGAGTACCTGTCCTGGCGCTGGTGCTTCTTCGTCAACATCCCGATCGCGGTCCCGGCGGCCATCGCCGCGAGCCGCATCCTGCGCGAGTCCAAGACCAGCAACCGGGGTCACTACGACATCCCGGGCGCCCTGCTCGCCACCGCCGGCCTCGCCGCTCTGGTCTGGGGCTTCACCCGGCCGACCGCCGAATCCGGAACGGTCGACCCGGTCACCGGGCAGCCGGAGCTGCTCGGGTGGGGCTCGATCCAGACCCTCGGCTGGCTCGCGGCCGCCGTCGTGCTGTTGGTGGCGTTCGTCCTCGTCGAGCGGCGCAGTTCCAACCCGTTGCTGCCCGTCCGCATCGTCGCCGACCGCAACCGCGCGGGCGCCTACCTCGTGGGCATGCTGGTCGGCGCCGGGATGTTCGCCGTCTTCCTGTTCCTGACGCTGTACCTGCAGATCTACGAGCAGTACTCCCCGATGCAGACGGGTCTGGCGTTCCTGCCGTTCAGCTTCGGCATCGTCATGGGTGCGGGGGTGGGATCCCAGCTGGTCCTCAAGATCGGCCCGCGTCTCGTGATCGCCATCGGTGCCGCCCTCGGACTCGTCGGCCTGCTGCTGTTCTCCCGCATCACACTCGAGTCGACCTTCGCGGGCACGGTGCTGCCGGCCGAACTGATCATGGCCTTCGGTATGGGCTTCATCTTCATGTCGACGACCAACCTCGCACTGGTGGGCGTCTCCAACGACGATGCCGGCGTGGCCAGCGCGGTCGTCAACACCACCCAGCAGATCGGCGGCTCGCTCGGCACGGCGCTGCTGTCCACGGTGGCGTTCACGGCGGTCGCGACCTACATCTCCGATCGAGCTCCCTCGCTCACCGATCCGAGCGGCCTGCCGCTGCTCATCTCGGAGGGCACCGTGCACGGTTACGGCATCGCCTTCCGCTGGGCCGCCGGCCTGTTCGCGCTGGCGCTGGTCATCGCGCTGGTCCTGGTCAAGGCCAAGAAGGACGACCTCCCGGCCGGAGCCGCCGTCCACATGGGCTGACCGCTCAGCGAGACGACGGACGGCGCGTGCCCCGCAGGGGGACACGCGCTGTTCGTCGTTCGCGGCGGTTCAGACGTCCGTGGCGGCCCTGCTGCAGGCCGCGCAGAGACCGAACAGCTCGACATCGTGGTCGACGTCGGTGTAGCCGTACTTCTCGGCGACCGAGCGGGCCCAGGTCTCCACCGCCGGAGCGTCGATCTCCTCGGTACGCCCGCACACCCGGCACACCAGGTGGTGGTGGTGGGACGGCACGGCACACCGCCGGTACAGCACCTCACCGTTCTCGTTGCGGACCGCGTCGACCGCACCCGCGGTCGCCATGTCCTGCAGCGCCCGGTACACGGTGGCCAGACCCACCGTCGAGCCACTCGCCCGCAAGCTCGCGTGCAGGTCCTGCGCGGAGACGAACTCGTCGGTACCCCCCAGCAGTTCGGAGATGGCCGCGCGTTGGCTGGTGTTGCGTCGCTGCACTGTCGTCATGGCTGCGCGCCCCGCCCCTTCTGTGCTGATGGCTGGTGTCCCGGCCGGTGATGACCGTCGCCGGGGCTTCCCCTCCGATGGAGTGTCCCCGCGAGGATACCGGCGCGTCGCCGGCGTCCCGATCCCTCGGGTTCACCCTGGCTACAACCCGGGGAGCTCCCTGGTTCTTCCCCGGTCTGTGCGTCCGACCAGCGACAACGTCGTCCGGCGCTGCTTGGCTGGGGTCAGCGCCACCGGGTGGTGGCGCCGGGACGCACATCGTCCCGGGAGCGAGGGAGACATCATGCTGGAAGCACTCGTCGGGATCGCGGTCGTCGGAGCGGGCGGGCTGCTCGCCATGGACGCACTCAAGGACACCCCGGTCGGTGACGCCCTGCGGGACACCGCGGTCACCGTGACCGAGGCCGGCATGCGCGGCTACGCCATCGTCGAGGCCGAGGTCGGCAAGCTCGTCGACGCCGCAGCCGGCGTCGTCGAGGAGGCCCGGGCCCGCGCCGCCGCCCCTGCTCCGGGAGGCGCACCCGCCTGACCCGCCCGCCGATCGGCGAGTGCCGCCGGTCCCGGTGGCGCACCCGCCCCGGTCGGTGATGACGGCATCTCCGGCCCATCCGCCCCGTCGGTCGCCAGCGACACCTCCGGTGGCGCCACCCGCCCCGGTCGTTCGCCGACGACACCTCCGGCACACTGGACGCCGGACGAACGGGGGAGCGTGCATGACGGTCCGACGATGGGGAGCCCGGCGGGTGGTGGCCACGGCCGCCGCCGTCCTGGTGGTCAGCGGTTGCACGACGACGACCCTGGAGCCCAGCTCGAGCACCTCGGCGAACGGTGCCCCGTCGTCCGGAGCGGCCGTCGCCACCGCCACCACCACCGGTGCCGGCTCGGCATCCACTGCGGCGCCGTCCACGACCTCGGGCAGCCCGGCGGGATCGACCGGGGAGCCGACGACCGTGGAGCCCGTCACGTCGTCGGCGGGCACCGCTCCGGACACCGCATCCAGCGACGGGTCCGGCCCCACCGCCCCGACGACGACGGGTTTCACCCCCGCGGTGGACGCCGAGGCGGTCGAGGGCGAGTGCCCGTATTTGTCCAAGGACCAGGTGCAGTCCGACACCGGCCAACGGATGGGCACGACGCGCATCCGCCCGGCCGAACCCCAGCCGGTGTGCGAGTTCGTCCGCAACGACGGCGACTTCCTGGCCACCGTCCGGGTGCTGGAGCTGGCCACCGACACCGCCGCGGTCGACGCCGTCGACTTCTACGTCCCCCGGGCCGGCTCGAATCCCGAGACGCGGCCGACCGGTTGGACGGGCGGCTCGCTGGCCACCGACGGTGGCAGCATCTACGGCGTGTCCAAGGGCACCGCCGCGGTCATCGCCGAGACGAACCAGAAGCAGTCGGTGTACGCCCGGCTCCTCGTCGTCCACGCCATCGAGAACCTCGGACTCTGAACCCGGTCACGGTCGACCCCACTCCGGCGCGTCGTCACCGGCTCACTCCGGAGCACACCTGGCGGGCGGGACGCCGGGCAGCGAGCGGTGCCTCCCGTCTCTGGAAGGATGGAGCCATGACTCAGACTGCGACCATCCACACGAACCTGGGCGACATCGTCGTCGAGCTCTTCCCGCACCAGGCCCCGAAGACGGTGGCCAACTTCGTCGGTCTGGCGACCGGCACCCGCGAGTACAGCTCGCCGAACGCCAAGGGCGAGGCCACCGGCCCGTTCTACGACGGCTCGATCTTCCACCGGGTGATGGACGGCTTCATGATCCAGGGCGGCGACCCGACCGGCACCGGCCGCGGCGGCCCCGGCTACAAGTTCGCCGACGAGTTCCACGGCGAGCTGTCCTTCAACAAGCCCTACCTGCTGGCGATGGCCAACGCCGGGCCGGGTACCAACGGCAGCCAGTTCTTCATCACCACCGGCAACTACCCGCACCTGAACATGAAGCACACCATCTTCGGTGAGGTGAAGGACCCGGCCTCGATCGCCGTCGTCGACGCGATCTCCGCCACCCCGGTGGACCGCTTCGACAAGCCCACCACGGATGTCGTCATCGAGTCGATCACCGTCGACGGGACCGACGACTGAGCCCGGTCGACCTGCGAACCCCGCCGGACGCCGGATGACCCAGCCACCCCCGGGCCACCAGCCCGCCGCCCAGGTCGGGACCGCCTGCACCTGGCATCCCGACCGCCACACCGCGCTGTCCTGCAGCCGGTGCGGCCGGCCGGCCTGCCCGGAGTGCCTGACGCCGGCGTCGGTGGGGTTCCACTGCAGGCAGTGTGTCGCCGAGAGCAACGCCCAGCGGCCCGTCGCGCGGACGATCGCCGGTGGAGTCGCCGGCCGTCAGCCGATGGTGGCCGTGGCGCTGATCGTCGTCAACGTCGTCGTCTTCCTGATCACGATGGTCCAGGGCGGCGGCGAGAGTTCGCTCCTGCGATCGCCGGTGTTCCGCGAGGGCGCGCTGTCGCCGATGTACGTGGCCTCGGGGGACTGGTGGCAGCTCGTCACCAGCGGTTTCCTGCACGGCGGCGTCGCGCACATCGCGATGAACATGCTGTCGCTGTATCTGATCGGCGTCGGCCTCGAACGTTTCCTCGGTGCGGCCCGGTTCGTCGCCCTGTACGGACTGAGTCTGCTCGGCGGCTCCGTCGCCGTGTACCTGCTGACCGAGCCGAACTCGCTGACCGTCGGCGCCTCCGGGGCGATCTTCGGACTGCTGGGAGCGTTGCTGGTCATCTACAAGCGACTCCGGCTGGACCTGCGGCAGCTCGGCGTGATCCTCGCGCTCAACGCGTTCATCACCTTCACCGTCTCGAGCATCTCCTGGCAGGGACACCTCGGCGGCTTCGTCGTGGGTGCGGTCGTGGGCGCCGCGATGGTCTACGCCCCGCCGAAGAACCGGCTCGCCATCCAGGTGGGCGTCTCGGTCGGGGTCCTGGTGGTGCTGCTGGCGCTGATCGTGGTCCGCAACGGCACGATCGGCGACTGGGTCTGCACCGTGAACGCCTGCCGTCAGATCGGCTGACCCCGGCGAGGCGGGGTGGCTCGGCCGGCGCCGGTCAGCCGCCGGTGCGGATCTTCGTGAGTTCGGCCGCGACGTCGGCCGGGTCCTGCCCGAGCTCCATCCGGGTGAAGACCAGGAGCTCGTCGTCGTCGAGGTCGATCTCGAGGGAGTTGTTGACCGTCCCGAGCCGCTTACGGCCGACCACCTCCATCCGCCGGACCCGGCTCCAGGGGATGGTCCGGGACCCCGAGACCGACCCGACGACGATGCCGTCGACCGAGGCGCGCAGCCGGTCGCGCATCCGCCAGCCGAGCACCATGGCGCCGAGCACCACGATCATCACCGCGCCGGCGATGACCCGGTCACCGGCCGTGCCGGCGACGATCATCCACAGCACGCCGGTGGCCAGCAGCACGCCGCCGAACACGAAAGCACCCGGACGCGGTCCCCAGTGCAACTCGGTCACGGTCGTTCCTCCTGATCGGTGCTCCGCTGCTGCGACGATCCCCGCCCACACCGGACGACCACGGCCGTCGGACGACGACGTTGTCCACAGGGGTTGTGCACATTGGGGATGAATGACACGCGTGTGGTTCGGACGATCCGGACAGCCGTGGGACAGCCGTCCGCCCTGGTCAGCGCCAGCGCATCGTCATGATCAGGCCGGCGATGAGCAGGGCGAAGGCGATGCCGAAGTTCCAGTTGCCGAGGTCACGCATGAAGGCGATGCCGTCGCCCCACAGGTAGAACACGATCAGCCAGAGGAGACCGACGAGGAACAGGCCCAGCATGATCGACAGGAAGACCGGACCCGACGGCGCCGCGACCTTGGCGCGCAGCGAGGCGGACTCCGCCTGGGTCGTCCGGGTGGCGGTGGCGGTGGCGACCGTCTTCTTGCGGACCTTGGACTTGGGCATCGGACTTCCTTCACGGCGTGGCGGGGACCCGGCACGGGCGGGTCTCCACAGGACTGGCTGGAACGGGAACTGACGACAGGACAGCAGCACCCGGGCGGACGCGGCCGCCACCGGAATCCCCGGCGAACAGCCGGCTTCCGGTGGGTGACGCCCCCGCGAGCGGTGGTGCACAACTCCCGGTTCCGACGAGAACGATCACGCCGGCCGGTAGGCTCGCCACTGCACGTGACGATCCGTTCGTCCAGCGTACTTCGTATCGATGCTCGGCAGACCCGTCCGCGCAGTTCACGGGCCGCGGCCGAGGTGGGGTGGGGCCCGCGGCCGGGGAGGACCCGGGGTCGCGTCAGCAGGGCGGGAGGTGGCATGCACGACGACTCGCCGACGTCCGGCTCCGACCGTAACCGGACCGTCGCACCGGGGCCGCGCCGCAGCCGCCGCCGCTGGCAGGTCGCGGTGACCGTGGTGTGTCTGGCCGGCGGCTTCCTGTTCGGGACCGCACGCTCGTACTCCGGGGGCGACGAGATCCGTCCCCGGAACGTGGAGCTGTCGGGATTGATCAACGAGGCCCAGCAACGCGTCGGCGAAGCCGAGGCCGTCGCCCAGACCCTGCAGCGTCAGATCGACGCTGCCGCGGGGCAGGACGTCTCGCCGCAGGTCGCCGAGCAGCGCACCGCGGCCGACCAGCTCGCGCCGGCCGCCGGGCTGACCCCGGTCGAAGGTCCCGGCGTGACGGTCACCATGACCGACGCGCCGCGCGACTCCGACGGGAACTATCCCGCCGACGCCAACCCCGACGACCTCGTCGTCCACCAGCAGGACGTGCAGTCGGTGGTCAACGCACTGTGGGCCGGTGGTGCGGAGGCCATGACGATCATGGATCAGCGGGTCATCGCCACGTCGGCGGTGCGCTGCATCGGCAACACCCTGCTGCTGATGGGCAGGGCGTACTCACCACCCTTCGTGGTATCGGCGATCGGGCCGTCCGGTCCGATGATCGCCGCCATCGAGGCCGAGCCGGGCGTGCGCCTGTTCCGGCAGTACGTCGACCGCTTCAACCTGGGATTCGAGATCGAGATCGCCGACGACGTGCGGGCCCCGGCCTACGACGGTCTCGTCCGGATGACCGCGGCACAGGAGGTTCCCCGGTGACGACCGGCCAGATCCAGCTCGACTCGCCGCCGCCACCGCCTCGACGAACCGGCGGGTTCCGCGACGAACCCGTCCGCACGACCATCCGCGGCATCGGGCAGCTGTTCATCACCTGCGGCGTGGTGCTGCTGCTGTTCGTCGTCTACGAGGTGTGGGTGACCGACTACTTCGGCGCGCAGAAGCAGGAGCAGGTCAAGGAATCCATGGAACAACGGTGGGCCGGCGGCGGCGCGACCGACGTCCCGCCCGCCGACGCCGGCGAGGGCGGAGGTGACGACGGGGCCCTGGCGCCGCCGGCCGACGCGCAGGTGGTCGACCCGGCCGCGCGGGTGCGGACGTACGACACGACAATCGGCGAGGGCTTCGCCAATCTCGACATCCCGGTCTTCGGCGCGGACTACAACTTCACGATCGTCGAGGGCACCACGGCCGAGGACCTGTACGGCAATCCCGGGCACTACGACGACACCCAGTACCCCGGCGAGATCGGCAACTTCGCCGTCGCCGGGCACCGGGTCAGCAAGGGGGCGCCGTTCAACGCCCTGGGCACGTTGAACTCCTGCGACGCGCTGATCGTCGAGACCCAGGACGAGTGGTTCGTCTACCGGGTGCTGCCGATGGCCGAGGAGGCCGCCGGCTGGGATCCCGCCGCCCGTCCGCAGTGCGCCGGCGTGGTTCCGTTGACCGGGGCCTACGAGGGCGTGGTCGGTCGCGAGATCGTCGACCCCTCGGACTACGCGCAGGTCCTGCCGGTGCCGCACGTGAACGCGGCCGGACCCGAGGCACTCGCCGCGGCCGACCAGCGGCTGATCACGCTGACGACCTGTCATCCGCAGTTCTCCGACCGCGAGCGGATGATCATCCACGGCGTCCTGACGAAGTCGTACGCGAAGGCCGACGGCTTCCTGCCGCCGGAACTGAGTGAGGTGGGCTGATGTACACCTGGATCTGGCGGCACCTGCCCGGGACGGCGTGGGCCAAGGCGGCGCAGGCGTTCGTGCTGTTCCTCGCCGTGGTGGCGCTGCTGTTCTTCGTGATCTTCCCGTGGGCCGAGCCGTACCTGCCGTTCGACCAGGTGCAGGTGGGCTGAGCCACCGCACACGGTGGCGTGGGTCTGGGAGGATCGACGCCGTGACCCGCATCCTTGTCGTGGACAACTACGACTCGTTCGTCTTCAACCTCGTGCAGTACCTGCAGCAGCTCGGGGCCGAGTGCGTCGTGCGCCGTAACGACGCCGTCACCACCGACGAGGTGGCCGAGCTCGGGGTCGACGGCATCCTGCTCTCACCCGGGCCGGGTGAGCCCCACGACGCCGGCGTCAGCGAGGACATGATCCGGTACGCCGCCGAGCACGAGACGCCGCTGCTCGGCGTGTGCCTCGGGCACCAGGCGATCGCCGAGGTGTTCGGTGCGGTGGTCAGCCGGGCGCCGGAACTGCTGCACGGCCGCACGTCGCAGGTGTCCCATTCCGACGGGACGGTCTTCGCGGGTCTGCCCGATCCGTTCACCGCGACGCGGTACCACTCGCTCGCGGTGGAGGCCGACACCGTCACGGAGGTCCTGACCGTCACGGCCCGCACCGAGGACGGGATCATCATGGGGCTGCGGCACCGGGATCATCCGATCGAGGGCGTGCAGTTCCATCCGGAGTCGGTGCTCACCCAGGGCGGACACCGCATGCTCGCGAACTGGCTCGCCGAGTGCGGTCGGCCCGAGGCGCGTGACGCGGTCGGTCCCCTCGAGGCCGAGGTCGAGGCGTTGCGCACGGCCGCGGTCTGAGGCGGTCCCGTCGTGCTGGAGCTGCGGCCGAACTGCGAACAGTGCGACCGCGATCTGCCGCCGGACAGCCGGGATGCGCGCATCTGCACCTTCGAGTGCACGTTCTGCGCGCCCTGCGTCGACGACGTGCACAGGGGCGTCTGCCCCAACTGCGGCGGCGACTTCGTGCCCCGGCCGATCCGGCCGCCGGACGCGTTGCTGCGCCATCCGGCATCGACGGTCCGGGTGCATCGCCACACCCCGTGACGGCAGGGCGCACCCCGAGTGGAGCCGCCGGTCGTGCGAGGGGAGGATCGTCGTCGGAGCGTTCACCGACGAGAGCAGGAACCGATGACCACACCCACCGCCCAGACCCCACCCGTCGACGCGACGGCCACCGCCGCGTGGTCGGCGCTGGCCGGCCACCGAGCGGGGATGACGCCGGACCTGCGCGCCTGGTTCGCCGAGGACCCCAACCGCGCCGCGGACCACAGCCTCACCGCCGGTGACCTGTTCGTCGATCTCTCCAAGAACCTGATCACCGCCGAGACGCTGCCCCTGCTCACCCAGTTGGCCGAGGAGGTGAACCTGCCCGCGCGGATCGAGGCGATGTTCACCGGTGAGCGGATCAACGTCACGGAGAACCGGTCGGTGCTGCACACCGCGCTGCGCCGGCCCGCCGACATCGAGCCGAAACTGGTCGTCGACGGCCAGGACGTGGACACCGACGTGGACGAGGTGCTGGCCAAGATCTACGGCTTCGCCGAGAAGATCCGGTCCGGCACGTGGACCGGTGTCACCGGCAAGCCGATCGAGACGGTCGTCAACATCGGCATCGGCGGCTCGGACCTGGGCCCGGTGATGGTCTACGAGGCGCTCAAGCCGTACGTGCAGCCGGGCCTCGAGGTGCGGTTCGTGTCCAACATCGACCCGACCGACATCGCCGAGAAGACCAGGGGCCTGGACCCGACGACGACGCTGTTCATCGTCGCGTCGAAGACCTTCACCACGCTGGAGACGTTGACCAACGCGCGTCTCGCCCGGGCCTGGCTCTGGCGCGAGCTGGCCGCCGCCGGCGCGATCTCCGACGACGACGACGCCCGCACCACCGCCGTGGCCAAGCACTTCGTGGCGGTGTCGACCGCTCTGGACAAGGTCGCCGCGTTCGGGATCGACCCGGCCAACGCCTTCGGCTTCTGGGACTGGGTCGGCGGTCGGTACTCGGTGGACTCCGCGATCGGCACCTCGGTCGCGGTGGCGATCGGCAAGGACGCTTTCGAGGACTTCCTGGCCGGTTTCCACGCGATCGACGTGCACTTCCGCGAGACCACCGATCTCCGGCGGAACGTGCCGGTCCTGATGGGTCTGCTCAACGTCTGGTACTCGAACTTCTGGGACGCCGACACCCACGCGGTGCTGCCCTACGCGCAGTACCTGCACCGCTTCCCGGCCTACCTGCAGCAGCTGACGATGGAGTCCAACGGCAAGTCCGTGCGGTGGGACGGCAGCCCGGTGACCACGTCCACCGGCGAGGTGTTCTGGGGTGAGCCCGGCACCAACGGGCAGCACGCCTTCTACCAGCTGATCCACCAGGGGACGCGGCTCATCCCGGCCGACTTCATCGCGGTGGCGACGCCGGCGAACCCGCTGGTGGACGTGGACGCACCCGGGGAGCCGGACGTGCACGAGCTGTTCCTCGGCAACTTCTTCGCCCAGACCAAGGCACTCGCATTCGGCAAGACCGCCGACGAGGTCCGGGCCGAGGGCACCGCGGAGACGGTGGTGCCGGCCCGCGTGTTCCCCGGCAACCGTCCGTCGACCTCGATCCTCGCGCCCGCGCTGACCCCGTCGGTGGTCGGGCAGCTGATCGCGCTGTACGAGCACATCACCTTCGTCGAGGGCACCGTCTGGGGCATCGACAGCTTCGACCAGTGGGGAGTGGAGCTCGGCAAGCAGTTGGCCAGCCAGCTCGCGCCGGCCGTGGCCGGCGACCAGGCCGCGATCGACGAGCAGGACTCGTCCACCAGATCGCTGATCGAGTGGTACCGGGCGCACCGCGAGCGCTGAAGGTCGGGTGCCGGGACGGTGCGGAACACGTGTGGTGTGGATCGCACCGGTCCGGAACGGCCGTCGGGGGCGGATCCGGGGCCTGACAGGTCTCGGAGACGGCTCCCGGGGACGGCCGGAGACGACGGCCAGGCGGTGTCCGCACCGCCGCTGACCTGCACGTCCACGGTGCCTGAGAAGGGCCCAGGACCGCCTGTCATGGCGCGGCGTGGAAAAAGTTGGGCTGGTGGTTTGACGGGTGGGTGGGGGGTCTGTAATGTAGTTCGAGTTGCCTCCGCAAGGACGAAGTCGCTGGGACTGAGTGTTTGTGTGTGGGTTTGTTGTTTGAGAACTCAACAGTGTACCGAAAGTCAGTGCTTAGTTTTTTCCCGTGCATCTGTCTTCTGTGGCTCTTTTTTTGGGGTTGTGGTTGGTGGGTGTTGGGTTCCTTTGATGCACTTTTGATCTGATTTTTTGTCAGGTTTTGTTGTGTGTTGGAGATCAGTTTTCTGATGTTTTCATTGGAGAGTTTGATCCTGGC
>NZ_QCXS01000003.1:900000-1150313 GCF_003260015.1 Nakamurella deserti
CCGGCGACGCGGTGCTGCTCGGGACCCCCGCCCACGGCGTCGCCGTCGCCGTAGCGGCGCGGGACGCCGCGACCCGGGCGTCGATCACGCTCGCGCGGTTCGCCCGCCGGCAGCACCCGAGCACTGCCGAGCTCCTCGACGGCGGCGTCATCCGGGTCCCTCGCGAGGACGAGAGCCGGTTCTTCACGGGCTATCTCGCCCTGTTGCAGCAGCACCACCACATCGCCGTGGACGACAGCGTGGCGATCCCGCAATCCCGCGGACCGATCCTGGTGGTGGACGTCCATCCCGAGCCGGACCACGCCACCCGGGTCGCGCTGAGCTGGGACTACCCGCTGGGTGACCGGTCGCGACCGATCGAGCTGAACGGCTGGCGCGAGGAGCTTCCCCGCGACCCCGCCGCCGAGGCCGGTGTCCTGGCGCCGGTGCTGCGGCTGTTCGCCGGCACGTCCCTGGTCACCACCGGGCCGGGCGGGGGCCCGGCGCTGCTGCCGGAGACGACCCTCGGAACCAGCGGGACCATCGACCTCGTCGAGCGCATCCTGCCCGCCCTGGCCGGCGAGGCAGCTGTCCGGCTGCAGATCTCGGGACGCTTCGCCGACTACCGCCAGGCGACCGAACAGCCGGTCATCGGCTTCGAGGTCAGCCCGTCCGGCGGCCGGGACTGGTACGACCTGGCCGTCACCGTCACCGTCGCCGGGGAGCACGTCCCGTTCGTGCTGCTGTTCAGCTCACTGGTGAGCGGCGAGACCCGGATGATCCTGCCCAGCGGCACCTACTTCGAGCTGGACACGCCCGCGCTGGCCCGCCTCCGCGACCTCATCACCGAGGCGCGTCTGCTGCAGGACAGACGCGGCGGACTGCGGATCAGCCGCTACCAGACTGATTTCTGGGCCGAGCTCGAGAAGCTGGGGGTGCCGGACCGGCAGTCCCGCGAGTGGAACGCCCACATCCGGTCGCTGCGTGCCTTCGACGACACCCCGGAGCCGTTGCCGACGGCGTTGACCGCACAGTTGCGGCCCTACCAGTACCGCGGCTTCCAGTGGCTGTCGCTGCTGCGGCGGCACCGGCTCGGCGGCGTGCTCGCCGACGACATGGGCCTGGGCAAGACCGTGCAGACCCTGGCGATGATCGGCGCGCACCGGCGGGACGATCCCGGCGCGCCGCCCTACCTGGTCGTCGCCCCGACCAGCGTGGTCGGCAACTGGCAGGCCGAGGCCGCACGTTTCCTGCCCGGCCTGCGCACCGCCGTCGTCGAGGGCACCGCCCGCCGGCGTGACGGCTCGATCGCCGACGTCGCCGCCGGCGCCGACGTCCTCATCACCTCCTACACGCTGCTGCGACTGGAAGCCGAGCAGTACCAGGCGCTTCCGTGGTCGGGTGTGCTGCTCGACGAGGCGCAGACGGTGAAGAACCACGACAGCAAGACGTTCTCGGTGATCACCCGCCTCGACCGCACCTTCACCGTGGCGATCACCGGCACCCCGCTGGAGAACAACCTCACCGAGTTGTGGGCCCTGTTCGCCCTCGTCGCGCCGGGCCTGCTGCCGAACCTGAAGAACTTCACCGAGTACTACCGGACGCCGATCGAGAAACTCGGCCAGGACGAGCGTCTCGACCAGCTGCGTCGGCGCATCGCGCCGCTGATGCTGCGTCGCACCAAGGACCAGGTGGTCGACGACCTGCCCGCCAAACAGGAGCAGGTGCTGGCGTTGACCCTGGAGCCCGGCCACCGGGAGGTGTACGACCGGCTGCTGGCCCGGGAACGCCAGAAGGTGCTCGGCATGCTGGAGGACGTCGACGGTCAGCGGTTCGCGATCTTCCGCTCGCTGGGTCTGCTCCGGCAGGCCAGCATCGACCCCGGCCTGGTCGACCCCGAACACGACCACGTCGGCTCCACCAAGCTCACGGTGCTGTCGGAACTGCTGGAGGACGTCGTCGGCGGCGGTCACCGGGCACTGGTGTTCAGCCAGTTCACCGGATTCCTGCGGCGGGTCCGGACCCGCCTCGAGCGCGACGGCATCGGTCACCAGTACCTGGACGGCAGCACCCGCAAGCGCCAGGACGTCATCGACGCCTTCCGCAACGGCACCGACCCGGTGTTCCTGATCAGCCTCAAGGCGGGAGGTCTGGGCCTCAACCTCACCGAAGCCGACTACTGCATCCTGCTCGACCCGTGGTGGAACCCGGCGACCGAGATGCAGGCCGTCGACCGTGCGCACCGCATCGGTCAAACGAAGACGGTGATGGTCTACCGGCTGGTCGCCAAGGACACCATCGAGGAGAAGGTGGCGCTGCTCAAGGCCGACAAGACCGCGCTGTTCGAAGGTGTCCTCGGGGGGCGCGGTGACGGCGGAGCGGGCGTGGACGGCTCGCTCACCGCGGCCGACATCCGGGCACTCATCGGCTGACCGGGGTGACCGGCACCATCCGCTGTGCCGCAGAACGGTCCGCGCCCACCCGGTACGGTCGTCGCATGGCCGCCGAACCCGCATCCGTACGTGAAGTCCTGAGCTGGGAGCTGTTCGGCTCCGCGTCCCGGGAGCTCGCCCAGTCGATCGCCGACAGCGGCTTCCAGCCCGACATCGTCGTCGCCATCGCCCGCGGCGGCCTGCTGCCCGCGGGGGCACTGGCCTACGCCCTCGGCACCAAGGCGGCGGGCACCCTCAACGTGGAGTTCTACACCGACATCGAGGAGACTCTGCCCGACCCGGTCGTGCTGGCCCCGCTGTTGGACACCGAGGCACTGCAGGGCAAGAAGCTGCTGGTGGTCGACGACGTCGCCGACTCGGGACGCACCCTGGACCTGGTGATGCGGCTGCTCTCCGAGCACGCCACCGAGGCCCGCTCGGCGGTGCTCTACACCAAGTCACGCACCATCATCCAGCCCGACTTCTCCTGGCGGGCAACCGATCTCTGGATCACCTTCCCCTGGTCGGCGCAGAAGCCGGTCACCGGAGTGGATGCCATCAACGACGCCTGAGCCGGGTGGTGACGCTGAGCCGGGTGGTGACGCTGAGCCGGGTGGTGACGCCTGAACCGGGTGGTGACGCCTGAACCGGGCGGTGCTGCTCCCCCGAAACGGACCTGCCGTCAGACGGGCGTCAGCTCGGTCAGTCCACCCATGAACGGCTGCAGCGCCGCCGGGATCCGCACCGAACCGTCGGCCTGCTGGTGGTTCTCCAGGATCGCCACGATCCAGCGGGTGGTCGCCAGCGTGCCGTTCAGGGTCGCCGCGGTCTGCGGCTTGCCGTCCTCGTCGCGGTAGCGGATGTTGAGCCGGCGGGCCTGGAACGTGGTGCAGTTCGAGGTCGACGTGAGCTCCCGGTACGCCTGCTGCGACGGCACCCACGCCTCGCTGTCGAACTTGCGCGCCGCCGACACCCCGAGGTCACCGGCCGCGACATCGATGACTCGGTACGGGATCTCCATCAACCCCAGCATCTCCTCCTCGAAAGCGACCAGGCGCTCGTGCTCCGCGGCGGCATCCTCGGGCTTGCAGAAGACGAACATCTCGACCTTGTCGAACTGGTGCACCCGGATGATGCCCTTGGTGTCCTTGCCGTACGAGCCGGCTTCGCGCCGGAAGCAGGACGACCAGCCCGCGTAGCGGACCGGACCGGCGGCGAGATCGATGATCTCCTGCGAGTGGTACGCCGCGATCGGCACCTCGGAGGTGCCGACGAGGTAAAGGTCGTCGGCCGGCAGGTGGTAGACCTCGCTGGAGTGCTCGCCGAGATAGCCGGTGCCGTCCATCGTCTCGGGCTTGACCAGCACGGGCGGGATCATCGGGGTGAAGCCGTTGGCCAGCGCCCGGCTGATCGCCAGGTTCAGCATCGCCAGCTGCAGCTGAGCACCGACGCCGCGCAGGAAGTAGAACCGGGCACCGGACACCTTCGCTCCGCGCACCGTGTCAATGGCGCCCAGCAGCTCACCGATCTCGGCGTGGTCGCGCACCGGGAAGTCGAACGTGGTCGGCCTGCCCACCTCGCGCAGCACGACGAAGTCGTCCTCGCCGCCGGGCGGGGCGTCGGCGATGACGTTCGGGATGGCCTTGTGGGCGGCGACCAGGGCGGCCTCGGCGGCCTTCTCCGCGGCCTCCAGCTCGTCGACCTGGGCGGCGAGCGCCTTGCCCTGCTCGAGCAGGCCCGGGCGCTCCTCCTTGGACGCCTTGCCGATCGTCCGGCCGAACGCCTTCTGCTCGGCGCGCTTGGCGTCGGCGGCGACGATGGCCGCCCGGCGGGTGACGTCGAGGTCCTGCAACTCGTCCACCAGCGCGGGCTGGGCGCCACGCGCCAGCTGCGAGGTGCGGACGAGGTCGGGATTGTCGCGGAGCAGGCGCAGATCGATCACGGGCGTCAGCCTAGTTGCTGGCTCGGGACGGACCGGCCGGTCCGGCGGGGCCGCGGTCGGTCCGGCCGGGCGGGGCGGATCGGTTGGTCCAGCCGGGCAGGCGCCGGTCGGTCTTGGCGGGCGGGGCGGCGGTCGGTCCGGCCGGGCGGGGCGGATCGGTTGGTCCCGCCGGGCGGGGCGACTGTCGGTCCTGCCGGGCGGGGCGACTGTCGGTCCAGCCGGGCGGGGCGGATCGGTCCAGCCGGGCGGGGCGGATCGGTCCAGCCGGGCGGGGCGGATCGGTCCAGCCGGGCGGGGCGGATCGGTCCAGCCGGGCTGTTGGCGGTCGGTAGAGCCGGGCGGGACAGATCGGTTGGGTCCAGCCGGGCTGTGGGCGGTCGGTGGGCCGGGCGGGGCAGCCGGTGAGCCGGTCGACCGGTCCTGCCGGGCGGAACGCGGTCGGTCCAACCCGGCGGGCGGGCGCCGGTCGGTCTTGTCAGGCGGGGCGGCAGTCGAACCAACCGAGCAGGACGGACAGTCGGGCCAGCCGGGCGGGCGGCGGCACCGTCCGGCTGGCCACGGCAGGTAGTCCCACGATCGTCAGCGCGGGCAACCCGTTCGATTCGGGCGGATCCGGCGGTGGTCGGTGACGGCGGGAGTACGCGGACGTGAGCACCCTCGCAGCCATCACCGGTGACGACCCTCCCTGTGGACAACCCCATCGCACTGCCGTACAGGTGTTCTAATCTTGTTCCATGTCCACCGCCCTCGCCTCGCCGACCGCCACTCACGGCCGTGCACTGCTGGCGCGGATCGCCGAGCAGCTCGAGGCACTGGGCCGACTCGCGTACGGCCAGGTCGCGGCCGAGGAGCTGCAGGACCTGGCCCGCTCCACCGAAGCGGTGGCCCGGCTGGTGCTCGCCGTGCAGGTCGCGCAGACCGTCGCGATCGACCAGCGGGGCCTGGCGACGGCCGCGTCGTGCCCGTCGACGGCGTCACTGTTGCGACAGCTGCTGCGCATCCCGGCGCACGAGGCTCGGTCCCGGGTCCGCGCCGCCCGCGCGACGCGGCCGCGGGACCTGCCGTCGGGCGGCGAGGCGCCTGCGGAGCTGCCGCTGCTCGGTGCCGCTGTCGACAGCGGCCTGCTCGACCGGTCGCACCTCGACACCGTCATCGCGACGATGCACCGACTGCCCACCGCCCTCGCCGACGACGTGCGCGTCGAGGCCGAGCAACAGCTCGTCTCCTACGCCACCGACCTCGAGCCCGACCAGTTCCGCAAGGTCGCCGCCCACCTCGCCGAGGTGCTCGACCCGGACGGCGGGCTCGACCAGGACGCAGCGGCCGCCCGGGCGGAGTTCACCATCGGCGTCCGCAACGCCGCCACCGGACTGACACCGGTCCACGGCCGGCTGGACGACCTGTCGGTCGAGACACTGCGCCTCGCCATCGACGGCCTCGCAGCACCTCGGCCCGCGTCCGACGGGGTGCCTGACCCGCGACCGCCCGCGGTCCGGCGGGCCCACGCACTGATCGAGGTGATCCGCCGCGCCGTCGGTCACGCCGACCTGCCCGGTCACGGCGGCCGCCGCCCGCAGATCACCGTCACGGTGCCGTGGGATCCCGCCCGCCGACAGCTCGGGGCCGCGGTGACCGACAGCGGTGCGACGCTGACCGCGCGCACCCTCCGGCAGCTGCTGTGCGACGCGGACGTGCTGCCGGCCGTGCTCGGAGGCGACAGCCAGGTGCTCGACCTCGGCCGCTCCACCAGAACCTTCAGTCGCGCGATCCGCCGGGCGATCACCATCCGCGACCGCGGGTGCGCGTTCCCGGGGTGTGACCGCCCGCCGTCGTGGACCGATGTGCACCACCTCCGGTTCTGGACCCGCGACCTCGGACCCACCAGCTACGACAACGGTTGCCTGCTGTGCCCGTACCACCACGCCGAGATCCACAAGGAACAGTGGCAGGCCCGCATGTCCACCGACGGCGTGCCGGAGTTCGTCCCACCCCGCTGGATCGACCCCGAGCGACGGCCGCGGCGCAACACCGTGCACCACCTGGCTCCGGTCCTCGAGCCGCCGTGAGACCGCGCCGGCCTCGGCTCCTCCCGCACGAGCGCGCGCAAGCCCGCGTCCGCGGCCCGGCCGCTCCCGGCATCATGGAGGGCGTGCTGGATCTGGACCGACTCGAATTCGAAGACCTGGTGAGCGAAGCCCTGGACATGATCCCGGAGCAGTTCACCCGGGCGATGGACAACGTCGTGGTGCTGGTCGAGGAGAAACACCCGACCGAGAGCCTGTACGGGCTGTACCACGGGGTCGCCCTCACCGAGCGGACCCATCAGTACTCCGGCGCCCTGCCCGACACCATCACCATCTACCGCCAGCCCATCCTGGCCCGGGCCACCTCTTACGAGGGCGCCCGCGAGCAGGTCATCACCACCGTCATCCACGAGGTCGCACACCACTTCGGCATCGACGACGACCGGCTGGACGAGCTCGGCTGGGCGTGACCCCGTGGGACGATCGGCTCCCGTCCCGAACCCCCGGAGCAGCCCCATGATCCGCGTCGCCACCATCGGCACCAGCACCATCACCGAGCGCTTCGCCGAGGGTGTGGCCGCCGTCGACGGGATCACGATCAGCCACGTCCACTCCCGCGATCCCGCGAAGGCGGCCGCCACCGCTGCGACTTTCGGCGCGGAACCCGCCTCGGACCTGGCCGCGCTGCTCGCCTCCGACGCGATCGACGCGGTCTACGTCGGCAGCCCCAACAGCGTCCACCACGGGCAGGTACTCGCCGCGGTCACCGCCGGCAAGCACGTCCTCGTCGAGAAGCCGGCGGTGCCGACCGTCGCCGAATGGGACGAGCTGGTCGACGCGGCCCGCGCGTCCGGGGTGGTGCTCATCGAGGCGATGCGCACGGCCTACGACCCCGGGCTGGACGCCGTGCGCGCCGCGCTGCCCGCTGTCGGAACGGTCCGACGCGTCTCCTTCCGGTACGGCAAACGGTCCTCGCGGTACGACCAGGTGCTGACCGGGGAACGGGTCAACATCTTCGATCCGGCGATGGCCGGTGGCGCACTCAACGATCTGGGCGTCTACTGCGCGCACGCCCTGGTCTCCCTGCTCGGTGAACCCGAGCGCGTCGCGGCGGCCCTGGTACCGATCGCCGCCGGCTCCGACGGTGCGGGGGCCGCGCTCGCCGTCTACGAAGGCTTCGTCGCCGATCTGAGCTGGTCCAAGATCACCGACTCCGCGCTGCCCAGTGAGATCCAGGGCGAAGTCGGCACCCTCGAGGTCGATGCCATCGACAGCGCGCGCCGGCTCACCCTGCGGTTCGTCGACGGCCGGGTCGAGGAGCGCACGGTGGACGCACCCGCGGGGACCCTGACCGACGAGGCCCGCCGCTTCGCCGAGCTCATCGCGGCGAACGGCGACCACACGCGCGACCAGCAGTGGACGCGACAGACGCTGCGGCTGCTGGAAGCCATTCGGGCGGCGGGCTAGGCGTGGACCTCCCCGCCGTCATCGCGGAGGCGACCGCGGTGCTCACGGCGGCCGGGGTCCCGACGCCGGGCGAGGACGCCCGGCGGCTGGTGCAACACGTCGTCGGGGCGGCGACTCAGGTCGACGATCCCGCGGGGGTCGCCGCACTCGTGCAGCGGCGGGCCGACCGGGAGCCGATGCAGTACCTGCTCGGGCGGGCGTCGTTCCGGGGGCTCACGCTGGCGGTCGGGCCCGGCGTGTTCGTGCCGCGGGCCGAGACCGAGCAGACCGTGCAGCTGGCGATCGACGCGCTGGCCGCCGCCGGGGCGCATCCGGTCGGGGTGGACCTGGGCACCGGGTCGGGCGCGGTCGCGCTGGCGATGGCTGCGGAGGTGCCGCAGGCGACGGTGGTCGGGGTGGAGGTCGCACTGGAGGCGTTCGCCTGGGCCGAGCGCAACGCCCGCGGCGTCGACAACGTCCGGATGCTCCTCGGCGACCTGGCCGACGCGCTGCCGGAACGCGACGGTGCCGTCGACGTGGTGATGTCGAATCCGCCGTACATCCCGACCGGAATGGTGCCGCGGGAGGTCGAGGTGCGGCGGCACAGCCCGGCGGTCGCGCTGTTCGGCGGCACGGACGGGATGGACGTGCTGCGACAGGTGTCGACCACCGCGCGGCGGTTGCTCCGCATCGGCGGGACGCTGGTCATCGAACACGGTGAGCAGCAGGCCGCGGCGGTCGCGGCGATCCTGGTCGCGGACGGCTGGCGCGACCCGGCCACGCACCGGGATGCGGCGGGCCGGGACCGCGCCACCACCGCCCGCCGCTGAATGCCGCTGACCGCACCCTCCGGTCGCGCTGCCGGGGCGTCGCACCCTCGGCATAATGCGGGGGCCGTCCGGGTCGCGCCCCGGGACACCGAGAACGTCTGAGGGAGCACATGACCACGATCGCCGTCGTCGGGGAAGTCGTCGCGGATGCGGTCCTCCCGCCGGACGGGGTGCGCGACCACGTCGCCCACCTGACCGTGCACCCCGGCGGAGGACCGGCGAACTTCGCGGTCGCGCTCGCCCGGCTGGGCACCGTCGCCCGGTTCGCCGGTCGGCTCTCGACCGGATCGCTGGGATCGCTGTGCCGGTCGTCGCTGGAGGCCTCCGGCGTCGACCTGTCGACGAGTGTCGCGGCGGCCGAACCCGCGACGCTGGCCATCGCCAAGCTCGCCGAGGACGGCGCCGCGTCGTACGAGTTCTACGTCGACGGCACCGCCGACTGGCAGTGGACGCCCGACGAGCTGGCGCCGCTGGTCGCCGGCGGCGGTGACGACGCCCCGGTCGCCATCCACACCGGGACGCTCGCGCTGGCCCTGCAGCCGTCCGGCCAGGTCATCGAGGATCTGCTCGCCGCGGCCCGGTCGCACCTCACCGTGTCGATCGACCCCAACCTGCGGACGGCGCTGATCCCGGTCGAGAAGTACCGCGCGAAGATCGCGCACTGGGCGGCGCTGGCCGACATCGTCCGGCTGTCCGAGGACGACCTCGTACAGCTGTGGCCGGGCGCGTCCCCGGAGGACGCCGCTGCCACCCTGCACGAGCACGGCGTGGTGCTGGCCGTGGTCAGCCTCGGCGCCGAGGGGGCGTTCGCGTCGCTGCGCGGCGAGCACGTCCGGGTGCCGGTGGCGGGCCGGGCGGTGGTCGACACCGTCGGCGCCGGGGACTCCTTCCACGGCGGGCTGCTGCACCACCTCGCCGGAGCCGGGGCGCTCGGCGGCCGGCTGGACGATCTCACCGTCGACGGGCTCCGCGAGGCACTCGAGTTCGCGTCCAAGGTCGCCGCCGTCACCGTCTCCCGGGCCGGAGCCAACCCGCCGTGGGCTCACGAGCTGACCTGAGGCGGTCGGTCCGGCGCTGACGGCGGTCCGGTCTCCGGTGCTGCGGTCACCGGCCGTCTCCGTGGGATACCGGCGCTGTTCGCCTGGTCCGAGCGGTAACGGCCCGGACCCCGAGGGGTCGTCCCGGCAGTCGAACCGGGCGGGCCTCGTCGCGGGAATGGACGGCGGCAGCCTGGTCGTCGTCGGTCAGGTGCGCCGGCGCGTCTCCGGCCGGACGTCGCTCACCGCGCCGAAGGCACCGGCACCACCAGCCGTCCGCGTCGGTGCACCGCCCAGACCGCCAGCGCCACGGCCAGCAGACCCGATCCGCCCGCCATCACCGCGGTCCAGCCGCCGACGTGCCACAGCAGCGACGCGAGCGCCGAACCGATGGCGCCGCCGACGAAGTTGATGGTGACGAAGGCGGTGTTGAGCCGGCTCCTGGCCTCCGGGTCGACGGCGAACATCCGCGACTGGTTCAGCACGTTCATCGCCTGGATGGCGATGTCGAGCACCAGGACCGCGATCAGGATGACGATGATCGAGCGCTGCCCGACCGCCGCCAGCACCAGCGACGCGATGGCCACCGCGATCGCCGCGCCGGTGACCGGCACCGACCAGCCGCGGTCGTGCAGTCGACCGGCCCGCTGTGCCGCCACCGCCCCCGCCAGGCCGACCAGCCCCACCAACCCGATCTCGGTCACCGAGTAGCCGTACGGCTCGTCGCTGAGCAGAAAGGTGATTGCCGTCCAGAACAGGGTGAACACGCTGAAGCCGATCGAGCTGATCACCAGCGTGACCGGCACCGGCCGGTTGCGGCGCACCGCGGCGAACACCGAGCCGAGCAGCGTGCCGTAGCCGATGCGCTCGCGGGCCGGCAGCACCGGCAGCGCCCGCCAGAGCACCGCCGCGAACACGAGCGCGATCGCCCCGGCCAGGACGTAGATCGCGCGCCAGCCGAAGGCGTCGGCGACCAGACCGCTGATCGTCCGCGACAGCAGGATGCCGATCAGCACCCCCGACACCACGGTCCCGACGATGCGGCCACGGTCGGCCGGCTCGGCCAGGTCACCGGCCAGCGGGATCAGCAGCTGGCCGGCCACCGTGGTCAACCCGACCAGCACCAGCGACACCAGGAGCAACGCGAACCCCGGTGCGACGGACGCCGCGAACAGGGCCACCGACGACGCCACCAGCACCGCCGGGATCAGCCGCCGCCGGTTCAGCACGTCCCCCAGCGGCACGACGAGGAAGATGCCGACCGCATAGCCGACCTGGGTGACCGTGACCAGCAGACCGGCCGACCCGACCGAGACGCCGAACGACCGGGCGATCTCCTCCAGCAGCGGCTGGGCCCAGTACAGGTTGCCGACGGCGGCGCCGCCGGCGACGGCGAACAGCAGGGTGAGCGCGCGGGTCATGGTGTCCTTCCGAACCGGGGTGGATCCCCGGGCGACGTCCTCATCCAACGCGCCGGCGACCGTGGGCGGCAGACCGGGCCGGACCCAGGTCCCGCGGGAACCAGGTACTCACAGGACACCCCTGGTCCGCCCGACCAGACGTAGCGTTGCCGGTCATGGACCAGCAGGCGGAGATCCGCGACTTCCTGGCGTCCCGCCGCGCCCGGCTCTCCCCCGAGGACGCCGGCGTCCCGCTGTTCGGCGGCACCCGCCGGGTCCCCGGGTTGCGCCGCGAGGAGGTCGCGCACCTCGCCGGGGTCAGCGTCGACTACTACAACCGGCTCGAACGGGGCCGGGCCCGGGGCGTCTCGGCCGAGGTCCTCGACGCGGTCGCCCGGGCGCTGCAGCTCGACGACGTGGAGCGCGACCACCTCTTCGACCTGTTCGGAACGCCGGCCCAGTCCGCCACCCGACGCCCGCCCCGCGCCCGGCCGAGCGGGGTGCGCCCGACCGTGCAGGCCGTCCTCGACGGACTGTCGATGCCGGCCTTCGTGCAGAACGCCCGGCTCGAGATGATCGCCGCCAACCAGCTGGGCCGCGCGCTGTACGCCGCGCCGGGCGAGCAACAGATGACGCTGCCGTTCAGCCTGCCGCGGTTGCTGTTCCTGGACCCGCGCAGCGCCGACTTCTACCGCGAACCCGCCCGAGTCATGCGCGCCCAGGTGGCCCTGCTCCGCACCGCCGCCGGTCGCGACCCGGACGACGAGGCCCTCGTCCAGCTCGTCGGGCAGTTGTCCACCCGGTCGGCGGACTTCCGGACCCTGTGGGCGACGCACGACGTGCAGCGCTACCGGGAGGGCGTTAAACGGTTCCGGCACCCGGTCGTCGGCGACCTGGACTTCGTCGGTGAGTCGTTCGAGCTCGCGTCCGACCCCTCGCTGGTGCTGCTGACCTACACCGTCGAGCCCGGCTCCCCCACCGCCGAGGCGCTGCGCCTGCTCGCGAGCTGGACCGCCGAGGCGCCGGTCCGCTGAGCACGGGTGCCGCCGCAGGCACGCTGGGTAGAGCGGACAGCAGCGGCGCACCTCGCCCGACCTCGGCGCGACGCCCGACCTGAGGGAGACCACCATGACCGGACCGGTACCGCGGCACGATCACCAGAGCATCGACCAGTGGGCGCAGCAGGGTCTCGTGAATTCGCAGGGCCGCACCTCACCCGAGTCGGACCTGCCCGAGGTCCCCGACCGCATCGAAGGTGCGGACGGCCCGCACGCCGGGGGCCTGCAGGCGTCGGGGATCCCGACCGCACCGGCCGCACCGCCGGCCGACAGGAGCGACGAGGGCGAGGACCGGGATGCCGTCACCGCCGGCGGCGAACCCGGGACGGTCGCGAGCCCGGGCGATGCGGCGGAGACAGCCGCGTACGAGGGGGACGGCGCCTACAGCGAGGGCCGGCACGCCTCCGGCCCGCCGGCGGGCTGACCGGTCAGCGCCAGCCATCCACCAGGTCGGTGACGATCTTCTTCAGCCCGCCCGTGCGCGGCTGCCGGATGTGGATGGCGCCGTAGCGCTTGACCCCGACCAGGCTCAGCGACAGCGGCGGCGGCCCGTGGAAGCCGGCGCTGGGCACGTTGTTGTGCACCGCGGCGCCGCGCAGGTCCAGACCCTCGTAGCGGACCGCGGTACCGGGCGGGACCCGCAGGTGCGTGGTGCCGCCGAGGTTGGACCGGAAGTCGATGGTGACGTGCGGGGTGGTGAGGTGCGCCTGGGTGAAGTCGAGCTTGGTGCCCGCACCCATCCCCTCGACGGTGATCAGCGACGGCACCGTCCAGTTGCCGGTGAACTGACGCGACCCGTAGCCCCGCAGCTGCAACACGTCGCCCGGGGACCGCGGGGCCGCGGCGGCCGACGGGGTCGGTTCGGGCAGCGTCGACGCGGGATCGTAGGGACGGCCGGACAGCTGCAGTCCGGGCAGGTCCAGCAGCAGCAGGTTCAGGTCGGCGCGGGTCCGAGCCTCCATCGCCCGCCGGCTGCGGTCGCTGAACTCGCCGATGTCGATGTAGCCACGGCCGGTGGCGCGCTCCAGCAGTTGCAGCGCGTGGGCACGCTCGGCGTCCGACACCCGCAGGTCGCGCGGGTGGATCTGGGGACCGGTCATGCATTCCAGGTTAGAGAAGGCGGCGACCGTCGGCATCGGGGTCTTCCCTGACCCGATCGGGGACACCGGGCCTCCCCGACGGCCGTGAAAGGCTGGCCCCCATGTGGATCAGGGTGGTGCAGCTGGTCCTGTCGTGCGCGGTGCTCGGGGTCGGCGTCGCGCTGCTGCTCACGCCGGCGTTGGGCTCGGACGGCTTCTCGACGATGGTCAGCGGCCTGTCGCTCTCGCTCGACGCGCCGTTCCTGCTGGTCAATGTGGTGGTCGGGGTCATCCTGGTGGGGCTGGCCTGGCTGAAGGGGCGGCGCCCCGCCCTCGGGACGGTGGTGCAGCCCGTCGTCACCGGGACTGTCGTGACCGCGGTGCTGGAGCTGCTGTCGGCGCCGTCCGGACTGGTGGCGCGGAGTGTGATGCTGCTGGCCGGTTTCGCCGTGGTCGCCGTCGGGGTGGCGGGCTACCTGGGCAGCGACACCGGGTCCGGTCCCGCCGAGGCGCTGTCCACGGCCTACGACCCGCCGATCCCGTTCCGGTGGAGCTACAGCGTCTTCCAGGGCGCGAGCGCGCTGCTCGGCTGGCTCCTCGGAGCCGCGGTCGGGCCCGGCACCGTGCTCGTCGTCCTGCTGCTGGGGCCGGCGGTTGATCTCGTCGGACGGCTCTCGCCACGGCTCCGGGTGCACGCCGCCTGAGCAGCCGGGCCGACCCGACTCCGCGGTCCGGGCATGCGCACCGGGTCCGGCGCACCCGCCTCCGCGCCCCAGCCTGCGCGCACCCGCCTCCGCGCACCGGGGTCGCGATCTGCCCATCGAATCGGCGTCTGCCCAGCCTGCAGGGTGAGCGGACCCGGATTTGTGCGGCAGACCGGCCACCACAGGCCCGGCCAGACACGGTCAGCTCGGGCCCGGTCAGGCGCGGACAGTCCCGGGCAGATCAGGTCACGGCAGCCCCGGTCCGGTCAGGTCGCCTCGCGCCGGCCGGGTGTGAGGTCCCAGGACTCGCAGTGCCAGCCGACGGTGGGCGTGCCGGTCACCACGATGACCCCGGTGTTCACCAGGTAGTTGGCCAGGGCGAAGTCGCGGGTGATGTTGGCGCACCGCAGTGACGCCCAGATCCGCAGCAGGCCACCGTGGCTGACCACGAACGCGGAGTCGTCGCCCGCCGCGCTGATCTCGGCCATCGCCGCGTCCATCCGGCGCATCAGGTCGTGTCCGTCCTCACCGCCCGGCATCCTCGGGTCGAGCCTGCCGTCGAGCCAGGCGTGCATCACCTCGAGGAAGACCTCCATCGCCGCGTCGTCGTTGCGGCCCTCCAGGTCGCCGACGCTGAACTCGCCGAGTGTCGGACGGATCGTCAGGTCCAGCCCGCGGTCGTCCGCGAGCGGCGCGGCGGTCAGCTGGGCCCGCAGGTGCGCGGAGGTCCAGATGCGGTCGAACGGCTCGCCGCGGAAACGGTCGACCAGCGCGGCCGCCTGCTCCTTCCCCCGGGCGGTGAGACCGGGTCCCGGTGGGGCGGTGTCGAGCAGGCCGGCGATGTTGCCCGGGGTCTCCCCGTGCCGCACCAGGGTCACCTTCACCGGCCGGCCCCGAGTCCGTCGACGAACGCGCGGGCACGGGCGAACGCGGCGGGCGATGCGAAGGCGGGCGGTGTGTGGGCGGTCCCGGCGCCGCGGGGGTACGAGCCGAGGAAGCGGACGCCGGCCGAGCGGCGGTGCAGGGCGGCGACCGCATCGGCCATCGCCGGGTCGTCGATGTGGCCGTCGGCGTCGAGCAGGAAGAAGTACTTGCCGAGTTCGGAGCGGGCCGGTCGCGACTCGAGCCGGGTGAGGTTGATCCCCCGGTTCGCCAGTTCGGCGAGCACCGACAGCAGCGATCCGGGCTCGTCCTGCACGTAGACGACCAGCGAGGTGCGGTCGTTGCCGGTGCGGGGCACCGGCGGGCCGGGCAGTCGCAGCAGCACGAACCGGGTGACGGCACCGTGGATCTCGCCGATGTCCTCGGCCGCGGACACCAGCCCGTAGTGACGCCCCGCGGCGGGTGCGGCGGCCGCGGCGTCGAGCTCACCGGCGGCGACCGCGGCGGCCGCGGCGGCGGTCGAGCCGAAGACCACGCTCTCGGCGGCCGGCAGCCGGGAAGTGACGAAGGAGCGCACCTGGGCGTGCCCGTGCGGGTGCGACCCCAACTTGCGGATGTCGGCCGTCGACGTACCCGCCCGCACCAGCAGGTCGAGTCGGACCGTCACGTACGCCTCGGCGCTGATCACCAGCGGCTCGCCGTGCGTCAACTCGTCCAGGGTCAGCGGCACCGCACCTTCGACCGAGTTCTCGATCGGCACGCAGGCGGCCTGCATGGCGCCGGCCCGGACGTCGGCGATCGCGGCTCCGACGCTGCCGGCCGGGTGCAGCTCGACGTCACCGTCCGCCCGCTGCCGCAGCTCCAGCGTCGCCTGCTCGGTGAAGGTGCCTGCGGGTCCGAGGTACGCCCAGCGCTGAGTCACTCCCTCACACTAAGTGGCACTGAGTTGGGCGAGCGCATCGCTCTCGACCGCGGTTCCCAGCCCGGCCGCACCCACGGTCTCTACGCTGGCCCGTCATGGCCCTCTCCCGCGTGCTCGCGCTGCCCGCCGCGGCGCCGGACCCGACCCCCCGACCCGACACCCCACGGTCCATCCGCTTCGAGATCCTGGTGGTCTTCGCGGTCACCCTCGGCGCCAGCGGCGTCCGCGCCCTCATCACCCTGATCGACAACCTGCTCAAGCCGGTACCGCTGGCCGGACAGCAGGTCAGCGTGGTGGCGCCGCAGTCGTCGGTGAGTTGGGCCGACCTCGCGCTCCAGCTCACCAGCATCGCCGTCGGCGTCGCGTGGGGACTGCTGGGCGTCCACCTGCTGTGGCGCGCGGGCTTCCGGCTCGGTCGTGACATCGGGCTGTCCTGGCGCTTGGGCGATCTTGGCCGGGCGGTCGGCCTGGCGGCGGCGATCGGCCTCACCGGGCTGGTGTTCGTGGTGATCACCTACCGGCTCGGGATCAGTGCACGGATCGCCCCGGCGACGTTGGACGAGCACTGGTGGACGATTCCCGTCCTGGTCCTCGCCGCCCTCGAGAACGGCTTCCTGGAGGAGGTTCTCGTCGTCGGCTACCTGCTCACCCGGCTCCGGCAGCTGCGGGTGGACCCCTGGGTCGCGGTCGCCCTGTCCGCGCTGCTGCGCGGCAGCTACCACCTGTACCAGGGGTGGGGGCAGGCACTCGGGAACCTGCTGATGGGGCTGGTGTTCGGCTTCGTGTGGCTCAAGTGGCGGCGGCTCTGGCCGCTGATCGGGGCCCACACGCTGATCGACGTCGGCGCGTTCGTCGGCTACTTCTTCGTCGCCGACTGGTGGAACAGCCTGCTCAGCTGACGCCCATCCGCACCGCGCCGCCGCTGACCCGGATGCCGCCGGCCGGCCCGACGTCCACGGTGAGCCGGCTCGGCCGGCCGACGTGGCGTCCCTGGTGGATGGTCACCGTCGCGGGTGGGGTGACCGCGCCGGTCGCGCGCAGGTACGCGCCGACCGAGGCCGCCGCCGACCCGGTCGCCGGGTCCTCGGTGATGGCGCCGACCGGGAACAGGTTGCGGGCCTCGAAGGTCGTCGGGTCCCGCTCGATCAGCACCGTCACCGTGCCCGCCCACCCCTGCTCGTCCATCAAGGCCCGCACCGCGGCGGGGTCGAAGCCGAACCCGTCGAAGGTCGAGGGGTCACGCAGGACGACCACCGGATGCCGGTTGCCCGCGAACGCCTCCGCCGGCGGGTGACGGTCGTCCAGGTCGCTGCGATCGAGGTGCAGCAGCGTCAGCAGCCGGTCCAGGACCTCGCGCTCCAGCGTCGTGACAGCGGGCTCGACGCTGGTGAAGGTGGCCCGGATGCCGTCGGCGGTCGTCGCGGTCGCGATCACGACGAGGCCCGGCGCCGTGGCGAAGCGGAACGTCCCGACGCCCTGCCGTTCGGCGAGCGCCACCGCGGTCGCGACCGTGGCGTGACCGCAGAACGGGACCTCGGCCTGCGGGGAGAAGTACCGCAGCGTCAGGGCTCTCGGGTCGGCGGGATCACGAGCGACCACGAACGCGGTCTCGGCGTGCCCCACCTCGGCGGCGACGCGCTGCATCGTCGCGTCGTCCAGGTCGGTGGCGTCCAGCACGATGCCGGCCGGATTGCCGCCACCCGGCCCGTCGGCGAAAGCGGCGTACTCGAGAACGTCCATCCGACGATGGTGGCGCGCCCGACCCACCGGATCAACGGCCACCCGGGAACGGGTGGCCCCGGTCGGTGGTCACGGCGACGGCGTCCGAGGGTCCGGGGTACGGTCCGGCGCACAGGTGTCGCGCACCCTCGGGAGGACACGGATGAGACCTCTGCGCTACGCGATCAACGTCACCCTCGACGGCTGCTGCCATCACGAGGCCGGGATTCCTCCCGACGACGAGTCGATGCGCTTCTGGACCGCCGAGCTGGGACGGGCCGATGCGCTGCTCTTCGGCCGGGTGACCTACGAGATGATGCGGTCCGCCTGGCGTCGACCGGACAGCGGTTCGTGGCCCGACCGGATGGGGGCGGACGCGATCCCGTTCGCCGAGACCATCGACACCGCGCCCAAGTACGTCGTGTCGGGCACGCTCGACGCGGTCGACTGGAACGCCGACCTGGTGCGCGGGGACGTGGTGGACGCCGTCCGACGACTCAAGGAGGAGCCGGGCGGGGGCCTGTTCGTGGGTGGCGTGACGCTGCCCATGGCGCTGGCGGACGCAGGCCTGATCGACGAGTACACGTTCGTCGTGCAGCCGGTCGTGGCCGGGCACGGGCCGACGTTGCTCGCCGGGCTGCACGGACGCCTCCCGCTCGGGCCCGTGGGTCGCCAGGAGTTCCGGTCCGGCGTGACCGTCCTGCGCTACCGGCCGCGGACCTGACCGTCCGCCGCCGCCCCGGGGCCGGACCAGACCCCCGGGGTGCACCGCGACACCCCGCAGGTCAGCGCAGCGTGAACTGACGACCCAGGATGCCGTCGCGGGCCCGGCGCTCGGCGTCGGTGAGCGGCGCATCGGAGGCCAGCGCCCGCTGGAGGCGCTCCTCGAAGGCGAGCGCGGGCTCGTTCCACTCGGTCGGGTGCGCGTCGCGGTCGAGGTCCCACACCGGGACCAGCCGGCCGTGGGCGCGGAACGACCCGACGTAGCGGGAGCCGTCACCGAGGTCGAGTTCGTCGGCCGCCGCCAGTCGGGCGAGGGCGGCCATCACGGTCGCCTCCTCCTCGGGGCGGACCCAGCGCAGGTGCGCCTTCTCGCCGGCGTCGACCCAGTAGGCACCCGGCAGCTCGGCGACCTTCGCGGTCGGCATGATCGCCGAGTTGGCCCGCTCGAGGGTGAGGGCCACCTCGCTGCCCGGCTCGGCCTCGACGTCGAGCCACCAGCCGAACGTCTCGTGGACGGTGACGTCCAGCGGGCCGTCGAAAAGGAGGTCCTGCAGACGGTTGCCGGCGGTCGCCCGGCCGACGACCGACAGCACCTGGGAGGGGCCGGCGTCCAGCGCCCACTCCAGCGCGGCGGCGACGTCCCGGGACAGGTCACCGGAGTGCGTCTGGACCTGCAGACCCAGCAGGATGGAACCGTCGGCGCGGGTCAGCGCGGCCGCCGCGGCCGGCAGCACGCTGCCGAGGGTGATCGACGGGACGTCCTCGCGGTCGATGGTCAACGGCGCGGTGGCCGACGGTACGAACTCACGCAGCGCGATCAGCTCGGTCTCGGCCGCCAGACCGGCGAAGGGACGGGCGACGATGAGGTTCTCGGCGTCCCCCGAGCCGTGGCAGGCCTTGTAGCGGCGGCCCGAGCCGCAGGGGCACGGCTGACGCGGATTGATGCCGTCGGCGGCGGGGGCGCCGTCCTGGGCGATCTGGGCCGAACGGGAACGTCGCGATGTCTTCTGAGCCACCCCGTCACGGTAGTGCACCGGTGCCGCCCGTCCGGCGCGTTCGGCCCTCCCGCGGCGGCCGGTCGGCGCCTACCGTGAACCCGTGGACCGGCGGTGGAGCGGCGTGGCGGCGCTGCTGCTGGCCGTGTTCGCCGCGGTGCTGGTGCCGCAGGCGTTGCGGCCGGGGATGGACGGCCGGGCGGTCGCCGCCCCACTGCCGGCGCCCCCGGCGGTCGGGACCTGCATGGTCCTGGGACCCCGCATCGCCACGCCGGTCGACTGCGCACGACCGCACGACGGCGAGGTGTTCACCACCTGGGACGCCGACGATCCGCGGCGTCCCGTGAACCGGCATTCACTGGCCTGCACCGACGAGCTGGCCGCCTCCCGCGGCGACCCACCGCAGCTGCACGGCTGGCAGCTCACCGTCTTCAACGTCTCGACCCGGTTGATCCGGGCGCCCCGCGACCAGCGGCTGGGCGACGGGGCCTGGGCGGCGTGTGTCCTGCGGCCCGCCGACCGGTCGCGCTACGAGGGCACCGCCGTCGGACTGCCGGCCGACGCGGTGGAACGGCCCGGCGCGTTCGGGGACTGCGCGTCCGGGTCGCTGTACTTCCGGCTGCCGTGCACCGACCGGCACACGGTGGAGCGGCTGGGGACGGCGTCCGGGACGCTGCCCCGGGCGTCGGCCGCGTCGCTCGGCGACAACGGACTGCCGGCGGACCTGGACGCGGCGCTGACGGCGAGCTGCCACGACCTGGCCGGCGACCTGACGCGCAGCGGCGACCCCACCCGCGGCGGCCGGCTGACGCCCGCGGTGGTCCGCTCGAGCATGGTGCCGGCGATCTCACCGTCACCCGACCTCGTCGCGTGGTCGGTCGACTGCGTCGTCGACAGCGGCGAACTGGAGCTGACCGACTCGGTCGTCGGGCTCGGGGACCGCGCGCTGCCCACCGGATGAGGGCGGCCGGTCAGGGGGCGGCGGCGGGCTTGCGCCGGGCGTCGAGATCCCGCTCGGGGCCGGTCAGCGGACCGGCACCGACCCGGGCGGCCGCGGGCGGCAGGATCCAACCGGTCGGGTAGTGGACCCGGACGGGATCGACGAGACGCGCCCAGGACGCGGCGACCGCGGCGGTCAGCCCGGCCGTGACTGCGGCCACCAGGTCGACCACGACGTGCAGTTCGACCAGGTTCGCGCGGGCTTGGAGGCTGCCCGGGTCCAGCGCCCGGATCACGGTGGCCAGCGCCAGCAACCCACCGAGCACCCACGCCGCCCACCACCAGCTGACCAGCCGGGACGGGGAGCGGTGCACCGGGCGGGGCGGCTGCGCCGGGGTGACCGGAGCGGCTGCGCCCTGCGGGGTGACGGCGGGCTGCGGCAGGTCGACCGTCGGCAGCTGCGCGGAACGCCACCGCATCCGGTCCGGCCGGACGGGCTCGGGTGCCGGCGGCGGGGCGGTCCGGAGCACGGCGTCCACCTCGGCGACGACGACCCCGGCGCCGTACAGGTTCCAGCCGGGCAGGAGCAGCCAGAGCAGCCGCCGTGTCGCCGACCGGGTCGGACGCACCCGCGCACGGTGGGCGGCCCAGGCCGCGGCCCTGCCCGACGCCGGGACGAACGCCACCGCCGTGGCCAGGCCCAGCAGCGGGGCCGCCCAGCCGGCCGCGACGACCAGCGCGTCGCTCCACCGCACCAGATCGACCGGGAGCACCTCCGTGCGCCCGCGGACCAGCAGGACGTACCGGAAGGTCTCCGCGGCCGCGGCGATCACGCACATCACCGCGGTGGCCCGGGCCAGCAGGACGACCGAGCGCAGCTCGCGGCCCGGCGCCGGCGGCGTCGGCGTGGTGGCCGTGCCGTCCGGGATCCACACCGACGGGGTGAAACCCCACCGCGGGGTCACCGGATACCGGGGTGGACCGGCGTACGGGACGGTCCGCGTCGGTGGGGTCGGCCCGGGGGCGCCGGGCGGCCGGTGCGCGAACCACCGCCACCGGGTCACCGGCGGCGGGCCGGTGACCGCACCGCAGTGCCCGCAGCGCCCGGCGGCAGGTGGCAGCGACGAGCCGCACCGCCGACAGCGGAAGGCGTCCACCGGGCGGTCAGATGACCTGGGGCGGATCGGCGGTCTCGGAGACCAGCGGCTTGCCGAGCCGCTCCCACATCGACATGCCGCCCTCGACGTTGACCGCGTCCCAGCCGTTGCCGTTGAGGTAGCTCGTGACCCGCGCCGAACGGCCGCCGCTGCGGCAGATGACGTAGACGGGGTCGCCGTCGGGCACCTCGTCGAGCCGCTCGGCCAGGGTGGTCATGGGGATGTGCACGGCGTCCGGTGCGTGTCCGGCGGCCCATTCGTCGTCCTCGCGGACGTCGAGCAACACGGCGTCCTCCGGCAGGCGGCTGACGGGGATCTCGGGGAATTCGGGCGCGGTCACGAGGGCCATCCTGCCACCGGAGCCCGGGCGGGGTCGGCGGGTGCACCCGGTACCGCCGCGGCGGCTGCGTCGAGCCCGCGGTCAGGCGGCCCAGTGCGCGGGGCGGCGCAGCACCGCGGGGATGGTGGTCCGGGCGTCACCGCGGGCCGACTCGAGCTGCGGCTGGGTGAGGAACAGTGCGGTCGCCAGCCGAGCGCCGCGGAGGTCGGCACCGCGCAGGTCGGCGCCGAGCAGATCGGCTCGTGAGAGGTCGGCGCCGCTGAGGTCGGCCCCGATCAGATAGGCGCCCCGCAGCGAGGCCGCGACGAGGTCGGCGCCGGTCAGACGTGTGCCCACCAGATCGGCGCCGCGACGCTGCTTGGACCGCGGGACCGGCCCTCGCACGTGGTCGCTCACCCGGCCCAGGACGGCACCGACCCGGGCGGTCAGGCCGGGCAGGTCGACCTCCCCCAACGCCGCCGGGTCGAGGCCGGCCAGCGCGGCGGTCTCGTCGACCAGCGCGTCGACCTCGCGCCGCCGGGCACCGTCCACCAGGGTCTGCGCCTCGGCCAGGTACCAGCGGGACTCGTGCAGCTCGCGCATGACGCCGAACGCCGCGAACACCGCCGGTCCGAGCGGAACACTGCCGCCGAACGTGACCTGGACGACCTGCTGGCCGGCGCCGAAGCAGTCGAACACCACGCAGCCCGGGAAACCGCTGTCCCGCAGCCGGGTGTGGATGGAGCAGCGGGCGTCGGCCCGCAGGTTCGGGCAGGCGCGGCCCGCCGGCTTGTCGAGGGCGAAGTCGGCGGAGCGCTGGAAGGCGGGAGCGATGCAGCACAGTCCGGCGCAGCGGCGGCAGTCGGCCCGCAGGGCTGCCCGGCCGTCCGGTGGTGCGGTGCTGGTCACCGATCCATCGTGCCGCAACGCCGGCCGGCCGACGTGGTCGGTGCGACCCGCGTGGTGGGGCTCGCTCGGCTGCACCCGGCGGCTGCGCGGGGCACCCGCGGGTGACCTGCCGCCCCCGGCGACCGCCACGGCACCCCGGCGGTCGATGATCGACGGATGAAGCACCGGTGGCTCCGCGCGGCAGCGGCGATGGTGATCGTGGCCGGCTGCACCGCCCCGCCGCCGCCGGCCCCGCCGGCGACCACGGTGGCCGTTCCACCGCCGGCCCCGCCGCCGACCACGGTGGCCGTCCCGCCACCCGACTCCGCGGGCGTCCCCGCTCCTGCACCCGTCGTCTGCCCACCGGCCACCGTCACGGTGGGGACCGCCGACGAGCTGACCGCGGCGCTGGCCGGCGCCGGACCCGGCACCGTCATCGCGCTGCGCGACGGCACCTACGCCGGCAACTTCGCCGCCACCGCGGAAGGCACCCGGGACGCGCCCGTGCACCTGTGCGGCGGTCGCGGTGCGGTGCTGGACGCGGGTGGGATCAAGGAGGGTTACGTCCTGCACCTCGACGGCGCGGCGTGGTGGCGGGTGGTCGGGTTCACCGTCCGCAACGGCCAGAAGGGCGTGATGGCCGACGGTGTCACGCACACGACCATCCAGGGCCTGCACGTGACGACCACCGGCGACGAGGCGATCCACCTGCGGCGTCACAGTTCCGACAATGTGGTGGCCGACAACGACATCGACACCACCGGGCTGCGCCGGGACAAGTTCGGCGAGGGCGTCTACGTCGGCAGCGCCGACAGCAACTGGTGCACCGTCACCGACTGCGCGCCGGATCGCAGTGACCGCAATCGGGTGCTCGACAACCGCATCCGCGCCACGGGTTCGGAGTCGATCGACATCAAGGAGGGCACCACCGGCGGGGTGATCCGCGGCAACACCTTCGACGGCACCGGGATGACCGGCGCCGATTCCTGGGTCGACGTCAAGGGCAGCGGCTGGCTGATCGAGCGCAACCGCGGGACGCACAGTCCGCTCGACGGCTTCCAGACGCACCGGATCGGCAAGGGCGGCTGGGGCGACGCCAACGTGTTCCGCGGCAACAGCGCCGACGTCCGCGCCGACGGCTTCGGCTACGCGGTCCGGCCGGCGCTGGGCAACGTCGTCGGATGCGACAACACCGCTGCCGACGCCGGTTCCGGGTTGAGCAACGTCGGCTGCACACCGTGACGGCCGGGCTCCCCGCCGCGCGGACCACCCGCTCCGGGCTGCTCGACGTCGGCTCGGGTCAGTCGATGTACTGGGAGGAGACGGGTTCGGGCCTCCCCGCTCTGTACCTGCACGGCGGTCCCGGCGCGGGCCTGGGCCGCGGCGGATACGTGGAGCGGTTCGACCGCACCCGCTACCGCGTGATCGGAGTCGACCAACGGGGCTGCGGCCGGTCGCTTCCGCCGGCGGGCGACCCGGCCCACGACCTCGACGGCAACACCACCCCCCGGCTGATCGCCGACCTCGAGCTGCTCCGGATCCACCTCGGCGTCGAGGCCTGGGTACTCAACGGAGTGTCGTGGGGCGCGACGCTGGCGCTGGCCTACGCGCAGGCGCACCCGGAGCGGGTGCTCGGGATCGTCCTGATGGCCGTCACCACCACCCGGCGGGCCGAGGTCGACTGGATCACCGAGACCGTCGGCGCGCTGTACCCGGAGGACTGGGACCGGTTCGCGGCCTTCGCCGAGAACGCCGGGGTCGGGTACCGCCGCGGCGAGGGGCGGATCGTCGAGGCGTACGCGCAGCTGCTGCGGTCACCGGATCCGGCGGCCCACGATGCCGCGGCCAGGGCCTGGATGGCGTGGGAGCACGCCCACATCGGGATCGGCAGCGGCCGCAGCGACGGTCCCTTCGACCCGGTCCGGGACCCGGTGATGGCCACGCTGATCACGCACTACTGGTCGCACGACGCCTTTCTCGACCCGCCGGTGCTGGGCCGGATGGACCCGCTGTCCGGCATCCCGGGCGTGCTGATCCACGGCCGGCTTGACGTCAGCGGTCCGGTGATCACCGCCTGGCGGGTTCACCGCAGCTGGCCGGGCAGCGAGCTGATCGTCGAGGAGACCGAAGGACACGGCGGCCCCCGGATGGTGCAGGCGTGGACGGAGGCCAACGCACGGCTGGCCGACCGCCTGACCCGCCCGGAGGCGCCTCGGTAGGGTCGCGCCATGGACCGGCGGATCAGCGGGGCGCTGCTGCTCGTGCTGGCCGTGCTGACCGCACTCGTCGTCCCCCGCATCCTGTCCCCGCCGACCGTCGACGGCCGACCCGTGGTCGCGCCGCCCCCGCCCGCTCCGGTGGTCGGCGACTGCATCCGCGAGGAGACCCCGTCGTACGAGTTCACCGTGGACGGCGAGCTGACCACGAGCCAGGTCCTGACGACGGTGCGCTGCGACGAGCTGCACGCCGGTGAGGTGGTGCGGGTGGAGTCCGCGTTGCCGCTCGGGGACGGGACCGCGAGCCCGGCGGCAGCGGTGGTCGAGCTGATCGGTCAGTGCGCGGACAGCGCACGGACCCCCGGGGTGGTCCCCGCGGCCACCGGGGACGGATGGCGGCCGGACCTCGTCGTCGAGCTCTCGGTCGTGGCACCGAACGGCGGGCAGCGGGCCGCCGGGCAACGGTGGGTGGCGTGTACCGCCGGGGTCGCCACCGGAGCGTTGGACCGGTCCTTCGCCGACCTGGATGCCGCCGACCTCGCACCCGCGCAGGGATCCTGCGCAGCGACGGCGGCGGGGGTGACCTGGTCTGCGCTCGCGGTGGACTGCACCCTGCCGCACACCGTCGAGACCTTCGGCCGTCGCGATCTGGCTGCTGAGGCGGTCACCCAGGGCGAGCTGGACCGCACGTGCCGGGACCTTATCGTCCGGGCCTCCGGCCGTCCCGGTCTGCTCGACGACACCGACGTCACCGTCGCGGCGACCGCATTCACCGTGGTGGACGGCATCCCCGCCGTCGTCACGGCACCCCTGCCCGCGGGTGTCACCGGCTGGGCCACCTGCGCCGTCCGGACCGCCGACGACCGGCCCCTGGTCGGTTCACTCCGCCGGCTCGGCGACGCGCCGCTGCCCTGGGCCTGAGCCCTCGCCCGGCTCCGGTGCCACGGGTAGCGTGCGGCCGGTGGACCGGCGGATCAGCGGGGGGCTGATGCTCATGCTGGCGCTGCTCGCGGTCATCGTCGTGCCCAAGGTGCTGAACCCGGCGTCGGTCGAGGGTGCCGCATCGGTGGCGCCACCGCCCCCACCGCCGTCGGCCGGCGACTGTCTCCTTGAGCCGTTCTCGGGATACACCGACTCGGACTCCGGCCGGGTGCAGACAGATCCGGCACCCACGTTTGTCGCCTGCACCGAATCGCACGGCGCCGAGATCCACCGGATCGTCGACGTGCTTCCGCCGAGCGCCGGTCGAGACGGGCTGACCGCGGCCGAACACTTCATGGGCGACTGCTGGTCCGATCTGCACGCCGAGGGCCGGATCGCCGGCACGACGCTGCACTGGCAGTGGGCGTTGGAGCTGCAGCTGGGAGTGATCGGGCCCGACCACCGGCAGAGCGCCGCAGGGCAGCAGTGGGCGGCGTGCACGGTGGGCCTGAGTCGCGGGGAGCCGCTGACGACCACTTTCGACCAGCTGGTGAGAAATGGCGATCCCGCTCTGGGTTCGTGCGGGCGGGTCGAGCCCACCCAGGGCTGGGCGATGAGCGTGCCGTGCAATGAGCCGCACGACCTCGAGTGGGTGGGCTACCTGGGTATCGATCCCGGTTCACAACTGACCCAGGACGAGGTCGACGCCGACTGCACCGCCCTGGTCACGGCGTCCACCGGTCGGGATGCGCCGACGACAGCGGACGGCATCCGCGTCGCCACCGACACGACAGCCTGGTACACATCGGCCGACAGCCAGTCGGTGGCGCTACCCCTGCCCCCGGACGCCGCCGGCGGTTGGACCAGCTGCGAGATCCGCACCGACGGCAGGATGCTGGTCGGTTCACTGCGCCGGCTCGGCGACGCGCCGCTGCCCTGGGCGCCCTGAGACGGGCGGCTGTCGGTGCCACCGGACACAATGAGCCGCATGGCACGCACCCTGAACAAGGACACCCAGCTCTGCATCTCGCTCGCCGCGCGGCCGAGCAACCACGGGACGAGGTTCCACAACTTCCTCTACGAGGAGCTGGACCTGAACTACGTCTACAAGGCGTTCGCGCCGACGAACCTGGAGGACGCGATCCGGGGCATCCGGGGGCTGCCGATCCGCGGGGCGGCCGTGTCGATGCCCTACAAGGAGCAGTGCATCCCGATGCTCGACGAGCTCGATCCGTCCGCTGCCGTCATCGCCTCGGTCAACACCATCGTCAACACCGACGGTCACCTCAAGGCCTACAACACCGACTACCTGGCCATCGCCTCGCTGCTCGCGTCGCACCACGTCGACCGCAACGACGACTTCGTCGTCCTGGGCAGCGGCGGCATGGCCAAGGCCGTCGTCGCCGCCCTGCACGACGCCGGATTCCGGGCCGGCACCGTGGTCGCCCGCAACGAAGCCACCGGTACCGCGGTGGCCGAGCAGTACGGGTACGGCTGGCAGGCCGAACTGGCCGCGCTCCGGCCGTCGCTGCTGATCAACGCCACCCCGATCGGCATGGCCGGCGGTTCCGGGGAGGGCGTGATGCCGGTCCCCGGCGACGCGGTCGGGGCCGCGACCACCGTCTTCGACGTCGTCGCGTCCCCGTCGGAGACACCGCTGATCTCCGCCGGACGGGCCGCGCGCCGCAAGGTCATCACCGGTGCGGAGGTCGTGGCGCTGCAGGCCGCCGGGCAGTTCGAGCTCTACACGGGGATCCGTCCCACGCCCGACCAGGTGCAGCGGGCGTCGGCGTTCGCCCGCTCGGCGTGAGCGCCCCCACCGGCTCCGGTTTCGACCCCGCCTTCCTGCCGTTCACGGTTGCGCTGCCGACGCCGTACGCGGCGATCGCCGACGATCTCGCGGAACCGTCCACGGGCGGCACGGTGCTCGACTACATGCACTTCTCGCTGGTCATGAGCCGCTCACGGCGGCTGGCGCGCTGGGTCGCGTGGAACATCGACGGCAGCACCCGGTTCTCCGACATCTCACGCGACGGTCAGAAGTTCCGCGCCGATCCCCGGTTGCCCGTGTCCGGCCAGGTCCTCAACGACGTCTACGACCGCAACCGGCTGGACCGCGGGCATCTCGCCCGCCGCGCCGATCTGCTGTGGGGTACCCGGGCGGCAGCCGAACGCGCCAACAGCGACTCGTTCTTCTTCACCAACATCACGCCGCAGATGGACGACTTCAACCAGGCGGCGCGCGACGGCGTGTGGGGACAGATCGAGATCGCGCTGCTCGAGGTGGTCGACCGGCAGCGGGCCAGCGTCATCGCCGGCCCGGTGCTGCAGCCCGACGACCCGGACTACCGCGACGTCCAGGTGCCGTTGGAGTTCTGGAAGCTGCTGGCCTACGAGATCGACGGGAAGCCGCGGGTGCGGATCTTCCTGGTGACGCAGACGCTGCAACCGGGTGTGCTGCCCGACCCGCTGGCGCCGTTCGAGGTGTTCGCGATCACCGCGGCGGAGCTGTCCCGCCGGACGCAGCTGTCGCTGTCCCGGTCGCTGCGCGCGAAGGTCGTCGGTGAGCCGTCGTTCGCCGGGGAGCTCAGCGGAGACCTCGATCAGCGCCGGCCCGTGACCGACGTGGCGGCCATCCGCTGGTGATGGGGATCGCGCCGGACGCACACCCGCCGGCGACACCACACCCGCCGGCGACACCGCGCGCGCCGGTGCCACCGGACGCGACCGCGACACCGCGGCACCGGACTGACCCGCGGCACCCGATGCGCCGGCGGCACCGGGAGCGGAGGCCCGCCGAGTGGTGCCGTCTCGGGCATCCGTTGCCGCGGCCGGTGATCGGCCGCGGGAACGGACGTCGGGAGGCGGTGCCTCGGCGTCCGGGCGGACCTACTCCGACTCGGACGGGTCCTTGACCATCAGCGCGACCCCACCAAAACCGGCGAGCGACACCTGGAAACTGCCCAGCGCGTCGACGGTGCCGAGCTCCTCGCCGGTGGCGAGGTCGACCACGGTGCCGCCGACGGGCAGCTCCGGGGAGATGACCGGACCGGACACCTCGTCCTCGGCGAAATTGAGCACGGTCACCTGGATGGCGCCGACGGCCAGCCGGTTGACCATGATCAACATGCTCTTCTGCGGCACGTCCGGCACGTCGACGAGGAAGCCGGTGGCGATGCCGTGCTCCTCGCGCACCGCCAGGATCTCGCTGAGCCGCGATGCGAACGAGTTCGGGTCGGCCAGCTGTTCGGGCAGCGAACCGTAGAGGCTGATCGACTTGGGCATCCCCGACGACGATGACGTCGACTCCGGCGACCACCCCATCAGGTCGTGCGCACCGCGCTCGATCCACCGGGTGTCACCGCTGGAGATCAGGGACTTGACCTCCCGGCGGTCCAGCGGCAGCGTCCCGCACAGGTCCCAGCCGGACAGCGCGAAGACGCCCGGCTGCAGCGCGTTGAACATCGCCATCAGCAGGTGCGCCCGCCGGACCCGCTCGACGTCGTCGGCGGTGAGCGCCTCCAGGTCGGTCATCCCCAACGTCGCGGTGATGACACTGGCCGTGGTGCAGGCGATCCCGTTGGTGGTGAACGTCGAGTTGTACGGGCCGGCCGGGCCGGTCAGCTTCTGCCGGAGGGTCTCACGCACCGTCTCGGCGAGGTCGGCGCCGTTGAGCGTCTCGCCGCCCAGCTCGTACAGGTCGTCCTTGTGGGTGGTCGCGAAGTGCACCAGCTCGTAGGTGAGCTCGTCGTGGTTCTGCATCGCGTGCACCAGCGACGCCTGGTCGATGCCGACCCGCATGGCCTCGCGCAGGGTCAACCGCAGGAACTCGGTGTCGCCGGTGGCCATCGCGTGCTGATAGCCGGGGCGGGAGACGAAGTCGTACGACAGGTCCGGGCCGACCTCCGAGGTGGCCTTGATGTCGTCCATCGTCAGGTTGAGCTCCTGGAAGGTGAACCCGCCGACCTTGCGGACCATGCCGCCGATGAGCTGGTTCGCCGCCTCCGACAGCGGGTGCCCCTCCGACCACGCCGGGCTCTCCTCGGCGCTCTTCTCCACCCCGAGGAAGCCGTTGGCGTCCAGCCGCAGCCCGCCGGACCCGAGGTCCAGCAGTGAGTGCAGGGCGTCGCCCATCACCAGCCGCATCCCGGCGAACGTCGGGTCGAGCCAGTTGATCGACGGCTGCCCGGCCTTGAAGTAGTGCAGGTACACCCAACGGCGCTTCTGGCCCTCGGTGTCGTAGACCTCGCGGGTCACGCTCCAGTTGGTCTCCTTGACCCCCGGCTCGTAGAAGATCACCCGCTGGAGCTGGCCGATGATGATGCCCGCCTCCTGCAGCGCCTGTTCGGCTGCGGCGTCGAGGTTGACCGAGTCCTCGCCCTCCGGGACGTCGGGCAGCAGATGCCAGTCCGACTCCGGGATGTCGATCATGTGGTAGACGCCCGGGTAGTCGCGGTAGTTCATCTCCGCGAGCCGGAAGTCCGCGCCCTTGCCGGTGTGACCGGGCACGATGTCGTCGATGATGGTGCCACCGAAGCTCGTCGCCGACTCGCACATCGAACGGAAATCGTCCTCGGTGCCGAAAAGCGGGTCGATGGCCATGCTGATCCGGTCGAAGTGACCGTCGATGCTCGGAGTGGGCTCCCAGCCGCTGATGCCGCCGGCCAGCTTGACCGGCCCGGTGTGCACCGCCTTGATGCCGATCCGGGCGAACGCCGCCCACAGGTCCTCCGCGCCCAGCGCGGACAGGAACGTCTGGTTGCGCTTGGTCATGAACGACAGCGGATACGCGGTGAACCACACCGACGCGCGGTCGACGGCGGCCCGCGGGTTCGGGTGCGCGAAGGGATTGGCCCACATGCTGGCCTGCCCGGCCAGCTGGCGGGCCAGCGTCTTGGCGTCACCGAGCATCGACTGCTTGACCAGCCAGTCGACGTAGGCGCGGTTGCGGCCGTCGGGTTCGAAGGGCGGCTTGAGGTCGGCGCTCACCTCGATGCGGCGGCGCGCCTTCGGCCGCAGCGCCCGGGGGCGCGCCGGGTAGAACTGCTCGTCGAAGTTGATCTCGGACGCGGTCGCGACATCCGCGGACGTCGCGTCGACCGGGTCCGCGGCTCCGTTGCCGGATGGGGTGCTGCTCGGGTTCGCGGTCACGGTCACAGCGAAGGTCCCTCCGTCGGTGCTGCCGGTGGTGCCGGTGTCCTCAGCCGGGCGGTGCGCCCGGTCCGCGCACCATGGTGTCACCCTCGGAGCGGTGACGGTTCATCTCCCCGGCTCGACCCACCGCCCGCCGCGGCTCAGTTGTTCTCCGGCCGGCCGCTGATCCAGCAGTGCCGGCTCACCGGCGCGGCGGCGGCGAGCACCCTGGCCAGCAACTGCTCGTCGATCGGCGTGGTCGCGGCCGCCACGGCGCTGTCGAGGTTCTCCGGCTTCACCGTGCCGATCACGGTCGTCGGGCAACCGGACCGCTGGATGGAGAACTGGTTGGCCAGGAAGGCGACGTCGACGCCGGCCTCGGCGCAGATCGCCTTGATCCGCTCGGCGGCGGCGATGATCTCGGAGTCGGCGGGGTGCTGACCGCCGATGATCTTCGACGGCCCGGGGGTCAGCAGCCCGAGGGTGACCGCGGCGGCGTTCATGATGCCGACGCCGTGCTCCTCGGCCAGCGGGACCAGCCGTTCGGTGAGGCACTGGTCGAGCAGGGTGGCGTGGCTGTAGCTGAGCACGACGTCGATGTCGGTCTCCGCGACGGCCCGCTGCAGCGCCTTGATCGGGTAGCCGCTCATCCCGACGAAGCGGGTGAGCCCCTCGTCCTTGAACTGCTGCAACGCCGCGAAACCCTCGGTCAGGACGGGGTCCATGTCGACGTACTCGATGTCGTGCAGGAAGAACACGTCGACGTGGTCGGTTCCGAGCAGCCGCAGGCTCTGCTCGAGGCTGGACCGCAGTCGCGCCGCGGAGAAGTCGAAGGTGTCGGGACCGAACCGGCCCGCCTTGGTGCTGATGAAGACCTCGTCGCGGTGGCCCTGCAGCGCCTTGCCGAGACGCTCCTCGGCGAGACCCATGCCGTAGTAGACGGAGGTGTCGAACAGGTTGATGCCGGCGTCCAGAGCCCGGTGGACCGCGGCGATGCCGGACTCCTCCGACGCCGGACCGAACATGTCGCCCAGCGGTGAGGTGCCGAACGACACCGTGGAGACGTTCATCCCGGTGCGGCCGAGTTCGCGGTGGTCCATGACAGGCAGCCTCTTCCGTAGAGATCGACCGGGGTGTCCGAGCGTCCCGAGCTTAGTGGTGCAATCGAATGCAGCGACAGGGGGGAGACCGCCCGCCCCGTGGGCCACGCTCCGCGGCGGATGACTCCCGCCGGCTGGAAGTCGTCCGTTCCGGAGCCCGACCACCTGCGCCGGCCGACCCGTACCGGGGATGATGGCGCCGGACGAGGGAGGACAGCGATGACGCTGCAACGCCGGCAACCCCGGGTGGCCGTGATCGGCTCCGGATCGTGGGGAACGACGGTGGCGTCGATCGTCGCGCGCCGGAACCCGACGACGATCTGGGCGCGGTCGGCCGACACCGCCGCCGCGATCGACACCGACCACCGCAACGAGCGCTACGTCCCGGACACACCGCTGACGCCGACGCTGCGGGCGTCGGCCGACCTCGCGGAGGTGGTCGAACCGGCCGACATCGTCATCATGGCGGTGCCGTCGCACGGCTTCCGGGGCGTGCTGTCCGACCTCGCGCCGCACCTGCGGCCCTGGACGCCGATCGTCAGCCTGGTCAAGGGGCTCGAGCAGGTGACGGAGCGGCGGATGACCGAGATCGTCGACGAGGTGCTGCCCGGGCACCCCGCGGGAGTGCTGGCGGGTCCGAACATCTCCGGCGAGGTGGCCGCCGGGTACGCCGCGGCCGCGGTGATCGCGATGCCCGACCAACACCAGGCGGCGCAGCTCCGGGACCTGTTCCGGACGTCGCGGTTCCGGATCTACTCCAGCTCCGACGTCGCCGGTGTGGAGATCGCCGGGGCGCTGAAGAACGTTTTCGCCATCGCCGTCGGGATGGGCGACGGCATCGGCGCCGGCGAGAACACCCGCGCGATGGTGATCACCCGGGCGCTGCGGGAGATGACCAGACTGGGGGTGGCCGTCGGTGGCGACCGCGAGACCTTCAGCGGTCTGGCCGGTCTCGGCGACCTGACGGTGACCTGCACGAGTGTCCGGAGCCGCAACCGGCACGTGGGCGAGCAACTCGGGCGCGGCGTGCCGATCGCGGACGTCCTGGCCGGCATGACCCAGGTCGCCGAGGGGGTCAAGTCGGCGTCGGTGGTGATGAAGCTGGCCGCCGAGCACGGCATCGACATGCCCATCGCGCGTGAGGTCGACGCCGTGGTCAACGCCGGCGCGAGCGTGGAGGACGCCTACCGCGGGCTGCTCGCCGTTCCGCCGGGGCACGAGGTGCACGGGGACAGCTGGTGAGGGCTCGCTGCGAGGCCTGATCCGGGCGGACCCCGAGTGGTTCACCCACCGAAGCCCGTCGCGACACGGCAGACTCTTCGCATGGAACGCGAAATCCTGCTGGACCACCTCGAGGGTGAGGTGGCGGAGCTCCTGGAGCTGGCCGGGACGCAGACCGGCCTGACCGCGGTCGCGCCGGGGTGTGCCCCGATGACCGGCCACGACGTGCTGCGGCACCTCGGGCGGATCTACACCGGGGTCGCCGGGTGGCTGCAGCAGGGGCGCCGTCCGGACGAGTGGCCCGACGGGCCCGACGACCCGGAGCAGCTGACCGGCTGGCTCGGTCACGCCGCCCATTCGATGATCGACGTGCTGCTCCCCCGCAAGGCCGCGGCACCCGCCCCGACCTGGTGCCCCCACGACCGCACCAACGGCTTCTGGTTCCGCCGGATGGCCCACGAGACGCTCGTCCATCGCATCGATGTGCAGCAGGCCCTCGGCCAGGAGTGGTGGGTCAACCCGACGCTCGCCTCCGACGGCATCGCGGAGGCCATCGAGGTCTGGCTCGGTCCGCGCCTCACCGCACCGCCCGCGGGCAGCGGCCGCACCGTGCTGCTCAGCACCCCGGAACGGGACTGGCGGATCCGGCCGCTCGCCCGGTTCCTGGACTTCCCCACCGGTGGCCCCGCCGACGCGACCGTCGACGGCGAGGCCGCCGCCGTCTGGGCCTGGGTCTGGGGGCGCGGCGACGACTCCGTCCCGGTGACCGTCAGTGGCGACCCGGACGCCGCGGACGAGGTACGCCGGTTGTTCGCCACCGCGATGGGATGAAACCCTGCGGGTGTCGCGGTTGCCGTCGACGCCGGTATGGGGTGTGATCCGCGGGTGACTCACTCAGACGACGGAACGGCGATCGAGAACTACCTGGACGCGCTGGTGGCGCAGGCCCGGGAATCGCTGGGCGGCAACCTCATCGGCGCCTACGCCGCCGGTTCGGTGGCGTTCGGCGCCTACCAGCGGGGCCGCAGCGACATCGACGTCGCCCTGGTCACCGCCGATCCGCTGTCCTGGGAGCAGAAGGACGACATCGTCCGGCGGCTGCGCCACGAGAACCTCCCCTGCCCCGCCCGGGGCCTGGAGCTGGTCGTCTACTGGCGGGCCGTGGCCGGTGCCGGAGCGGCCGAGCCCGGCTTCGAGGTGGAACTCAACACCGGTGAGACCATGCCGTTCCGCGCGACCTACGGCGGCACCGAGCGGGCCGCCGAGGACGGCCTGTTCTGGTACGCCATCGACCGCAGCATCCTGCGCGAGCACGGCCGGGCGCTGCTCGGCCCGCCCGCCCACGACGTCTTCGGCGAGGTCGGCCGCGGCGACCTGCGGCGGCTGCTCATCGACGGGCTCACCTGGTACCTGGCCCAGCCCGCCCCCGAGGGCAACGAGCCCGACACCGGCGCCGCGGACGCCGTGCTCGGTGCCTGCCGCGCACTCGCCCGCATCCGGACCGGCTACTGGCTGGCCAAGGTGCCGGCCGGCCTGCGCATCGCCGATTCCGGCCTCGGCGCCGACGTGATCCGGCAGGCCATCGACGCCCGCGTCGACGGCGCGCCGGCCCCCGGGGCGGCCGACGCGCGCGCCTTCCAGGAGCAGGTGCTCGCCGAGATCACCGGGTCCTGACCGGGCGCCGGCGGCGGGCCGCCGCCGGCGCACCGACGCCTACCATCGGCGTCGTGGACATCCTGTTCGGCATTCTCGCCACGGTGGTCGCCGTCGTGGTCGTCATCGTCGTACTCGGCCGCCGGGCGCTCACCCGCGGCGGCGACCCGACCCGGATGACGTTCGACCCGAGCGTGATGACCGACGTCCACGCCCTGGCCCGGGCCGGCAAGAAGGTGCAGGCCATCGCCCTGCTGCGGCAGGCGACGCCCGACCTGTCGTTGATGACCGCGACGGCCATGGTGGAGAAGATGGCGACCCGCGCCCCGCGTCCGCCGGCGGGGTCGACCGCCGTCCCCGACGCGCCCCCCACCGATCTCCCCGAGATCGCGCTGACCGCCGCACCGGCCGACTGGTCCGACGACGCCCCCAGCGCGTCCGCCGTTCCGTTCGAGGTCGAGCTCGAGGTGCGCAACCTGAAGGCCCTCGGCCGCGACGCCGAGGCGGTCGAGCTGCTCCGGACGCAGGCCGGATTCGACGCCGGGGAGGCGCAGGAATTCGTCCGTGGGCTCTGAGGCCGCAGCACCGGTGCCCAGGGGCACTGATCCGTTGAGCCCCGGAGCGACGGCGGGACCCGATCGGCGCACCGATCGAGCGTCGGCGGATCCCGGGCAGCCGGCCACCCGCGGCGCCGGCCGGTTCGCCCCCAGCCCGTCCGGGACGCTGCACCTGGGCAACCTGCGGACCGCCCTGCTGGCCTGGCTCTTCGCCCGGTCGACCGGACGGGCCTTCCTCGTCCGGATGGAGGACCTGGACCGGGTCGCCGCCGGGGCCGCCGCCGGGCAGCTGCGGGACCTCACCGCCCTCGGGATCGACCACGACGGCCCGGTGCTGCAGCAGAGCCGACGCGCGCCGGTGTACGACGCCGCGATGGACCGGCTGACGTCCGCCGGGCTGACCTATCCGTGCTTCTGCACCCGCCGGGAGATCCGGGAGGCCGCGTCGGCCCCACAGGCCGACGGCCGTCCCGGCGAGGGCCGCTACCCCGGCACCTGCCGCCGGCTGACTGCCGACGAGGTCGCGGTCCGGACCGCTCAGGGCCGCCCGTCGGCGCTGCGGCTGCGCCGCCGGGTCGACACGCTGACGTTCCACGACGTGCTGCAGGGCGCGTTCGCCGGTCCGGTCGAGGACATCGTGCTGCGGCGCAACGACGGGTTGGCCGCCTACAACCTGGCCGTCGTCGTGGACGACGCGGCCCAGGGCGTCGACCAGGTCGTCCGCGGTGACGACCTGCTCCCGTCCACGCCGGCGCAGGTGCACCTCGCGACGCTGCTCGGGCTGCCGGTCCCCACCTACGGGCACGTCCCGCTGGCGCTGAACCCGGTCGGCGCCCGGCTCGCCAAACGCGACGGGGCGGTGACGCTGCCCGACCTGACCGGAGCCGGCTGGACCGTGCCGGAACTGCTCGCACTCATCGCCCGCAGTGCCGGGTTGACCGACGCCGCGACGGTCGCCCGCGCCGCCGACCTGCTCGCCGGGTTCGACCCGGCGCGGCTGCCGCGCGAGCCGTGGATCGTCGACCCGGCGGAGCTGCGGCGCGACGCCGGCTGATCGACGGACGACGTACCTGTTCGGGCCTGTCCCGCCGCCGGTGACCGGCCTACAGTTCAGGCGCAGGTAAAGCCCACGACCCGGCACCGCGGCCGGGTCCCGACGGCCGCCGGGCCTGGCGGCGCGGAGTGCCATGACGACGGTGCTGCTCCCCATCGCGCTCGGCATCGTCATGTTCGGGCTCGGGTTGACGCTGACCCCGGCGGACTTCACCCGCATCGGCCGCCATCCCAGGGCCGTGTTCGTCGCTCTGGTCTGCCAGCTGGTGCTGCTGCCGGCGGTCTGCTTCGGCCTGGTGCTGCTCTTCGGGCTGCCGCCCGTGCTGGCCGTCGGGATGATGCTCCTCGCCGCCTCCCCCGGCGGCACGACGGCGAACCTGTTCAGCCACCTGTTCCGGGCCGATGTCGCCCTCAACATCAGCCTGACCGCGATCAACTCGCTGATCTCGGTGGTCACGCTGCCGCTGGTGGTCAACCTGTCGCTGCGGTGGTTCGACACCGGCGACCCGACCCTGGGCCTGCAGCTCGGCAAGACCCTCGAGGTGTTCGCCATCGTGCTGCTGCCGGTCGCGGCGGGCATGCTGGTCCGGGCCCGCTCGGCGGCGATCGCCGCGCGCGCCGAGAAGCCGGTGCGGATCGCGTCCCTGGTCATCCTGGTGCTGGTGGTGGCCGGCACCATCGTCAGCAACGCCGAGCTGCTCGCCGAAAACGTCGGCCGGCTCGCCGGGATCACCGCGGTGTTCTGCGGAGTGAGCCTGGCGGTGGGGTTCGCGGTCCCGCGGATGTTCGCCGTGGAGCGGCGGCAGGCCCTGGCCGCCGCCTTCGAGATCGGCATGCACAACGCCACGCTGGCGGTGGTGATCGCGCAGTCGGTGCTGGACAACGTGGAGATGTCGCTGCCCGCCGGGGTCTACGCGGTGCTGATGTTCTTCTTCGCGGCCGGTTTCGGCATGCTCGTCCGGGACCGCCGCAGGGTGCGGCCGCCGACCGCCGACGTCCGCTGAGACCGAGTCAGCGGGCGGCGACGCCCAGCCCGGAGCTCCCCGGCACCGGGCAGCTGACGCCCGTGCCGCGCATCGAGCAGTAGCCGCCCGGGTTCTTGTCCAGGTACTGCTGATGGTGGTCCTCGGCGTAGTAGAACGGCTGGTCGACGGCGATCCCGGTGGTGATCGCCCCGTGGCCGGCGGCGGTCAGACGCACCTGGTAGGCGTCGCGGGACGCCTCGGCCGCGGCGAGCTGGGCGGCGTCGGTCGGGTGGATCACCGATCGGTACTGGGTGCCGCGGTCGTTGTGCTGGCGCATGCCCTGGGTGGGGTCGTGGTTCTCCCAGAACGCCACGAGCAGGTCCCGGTAGGTGACCTGCGCCGGATCGAAGACCACCGACACGACCTCGGCGTGACCGGTGCGACCGGAACACGTCTGCTCGTAGGTCGGATTCGGGGTGATGCCGCCGGCGTATCCGACCGCGGTGCTGAACACCCCCGGCATCCGCCAGAACAGCCGCTCGACGCCCCAGAAGCAGCCCATCCCGAACACCGCGGTCGCGTACCCGGCCGGCCACGGGCCGACCGTCGGGGTGCCGAGGACGGTGTGCGTGCCGTCGACCCGCATCGGTGTGTCCCGGCCGCGGAGCGCGGTCTCGGGCGTCGGCAGCGTCCGGCGGCTGGTCAGGGAGAAGCGATCGAGGATGCCCACCCCTCCGAGCGTACGAGCGGACCCGGCGCCGGGGTCCCGGCCGGCGACGTGCGTGCGGTGAGCGGGGTCCACGGGCCCCGGACGGCGCACCGGCGACGTGCGTGCGGTCAGCAGGGTGCACAGGCCCGGGACGGCGCAAGGGCCGGCGACGTGCGTGCGGTCAGCAGGGTGCACAGGCCCTGGACGGCGCAAGGCCCGACGACGTGCGTGCGGTCAGCAGGGTGCACAAGCCCTGGACGGCGCGCGGCGGCGACGTGCGTGCGGTCAGCAGGGTGCACAGGCCGTGAACGCTGCGCGGGCGGGCGTCGCGGTTGCCCCGGGGACGACGCGGCGGGCACGTCGTCGTGCCCGGGTCAGGTCCGTTTCGTGCCGCGGTTCTTCGCGTTCCCGCTCCTGCGGCCCTCGTCCTCGCTCCTGCCCTTGCCCTTGCCCTTCGCGCTTTTGCCCTTGCCCTTCGCGCCCTCGCCCTCGCCCTCGCCCTTGCCCTTCGGGCCCTCGCCCTTGCCCCTGCCCTTGCCCTTGCCCTTCGGACTCGTTCTCCTGCTCTTGCTCTTCGGGCTCTTGCCCGTGCCCGGAGTCCCGGTCTCGCTCCTGCCGTGGGTGGTGCCGGCGACGACGCCCTCGCGGGAGTGGTCCTTGGCGACCTTCACCAGCCGCAGGTGCTTGACGGTGTAGCCGTCGGGAAGGGTGCCGTCGGCGAGCATCCGCAGCGGACAACGGGTGCACCGCGGCTTGCTCAGACAGCACTTCTTCTTCGGCTTCACGGACACGCAGGCCACCGTACGTGTCGGCGTCCGCGGCGTGGTCGCTACCGTCGCAGGCATGAGCACACCGTCATCGCGTCATCTCGGCTCCTCCGGTCTCGTCGTCTCCGCCACCGGGCTGGGCTGCAACAACCTGGGCCGCGCCGGCACCTACACCGAGACCCCCGAAGGTTCGGCGGAGGTGGTGGCCGCGGCCCTGGACGCCGGCATCACCTTCTTCGACGTCGCCGACATCTACGGCGCCACCAAGGGCCGCAGCGAGGAGCTGCTCGGCGCCGCCCTCGGATCGCGCCGGGACGAGGTCGTCCTCGCCACCAAGTTCGGCATGGACATGCAGGGCGCCAACGGCCCGGACTTCGGCGCCCGCGGCTCCCGCCGCTACATCCGCACCGCGGTCGAGTCGTCGTTGCGCCGGCTGGACACCGACTGGATCGACCTCTACCAGCTGCACCAGCCCGACCCCTCCACGCCCATCGAGGAGACGTTGTCCGCGCTCGACGACCTCGTGCGGGAGGGCAAGGTCCGCTACCTCGGGCACTCCAACTTCGCCGGCTGGCAGCTCGCCGACGCCGCGTGGACCGCCTCCAGCGGCGGCTACACCCCGTTCGTCTCGGCGCAGAACGAGTACTCGCTGCTGGAGCGGGGCGTCGAGCAGGAGCTGCTGCCGGCCGCGGTCGCACACGGCGTCGGCGTGCTGCCGTACTTCCCGCTGTACAACGGGCTGCTGACCGGCAAGTACACCCGCGACCACGCCCCCGAAGGGGCCCGGTTGACGGCCGCCAAGCCGCACATCCTGGCGTCGGCCCCGTGGGACACCGTCGAAGGGCTGCAGGCGCTGGCCGACGAGCGGGGCATCACGCTGCTGCAGCTGGCGTTCGGCTGGCTGCTCGCCCAGCCACAGGTGTCGTCGGTGATCGCCGGGGCGACCAGCGTCGCCCAGGTCCAGGCCAACGCGGCCGCCGCCGATGCGTGGACGCCGACCGGGGACGACCTGGCCGCCGTCGACACGGTGCTGTCGGGGGACGCCGCCTAGACCGGGACCGGGGCGCGCACCGTGCCGGCGGTGGGCGCCCCGTGGCCCCGCGCCGCCCGTCGGCGGGGCGTCGTTAGGGTGTCCGGGTGTCCACCGCGAACCCGTCCCCCGCCCTGCAGGCCGATCTCGACCTGGCGGCTCAGCTCGTCACCGAGGCCGGGAAGCTCGCCCTGACCATGCGGCAGGGCGTCCTCGTCGTCGACCAGAAGACCTCCATCAGCGACGTCGTGTCCGACGCCGACAAGGCCGCCGAGGCGATGATCGTCGACCGGCTCGCCGAACTCCGACCCGACGACGGACTCATCGGCGAGGAGGGCGCGGCCCGCGAGGGCCGGCGGAAGTGGATCATCGACCCCGTCGACGGGACGTACAACTTCGTCTCCGGACTGCCCGAGTGGTGCTCCGCGCTGGCGCTGGTCGACGGTGACGAGCTGCTGCTCGGCGCGGTCTACCAGGCCACCACCGACGAGCTCTGGCTGGGCGGACCCGGGATTCCGACGACCCTCAACGGTGCACCGGTGGCGCCGCTGGTCGATGCGTCGCTCCACGAGATCTCGATCTCGACCTACCTGCATCCCGCACGGTTGTCCCGGCCCGAGCTGATCGGGCCGCTGCTGCGCAGCATCGCCGGGTCGGCGTCGCTGCGGATGCTCGGGTCGGGCTCGGTCGAGCTCGCCGCGATCGCCGGCAGCCGGCTCGGCGTCTGGGTGCACGCCGACACGCTCTCGTGGGACTGGTTCCCCGGGGCGGCGCTGGTGCAGGGCGCGGGCGGCGTGACGGACGTGTTCGAGGCGCAGGGCGTCCGCTGGCATCTGGCCGGACCGGCCACGGCGGTCGGCGAGGTGAAGGGCCTGTTGCTCGCCTAGCTGTCTGGTGCCGTCCGGCGAGGTGGTTTGTCTGTTACTCGCGTCGGTGTGCGGCGTCGTCCGGCGAGGTGAAGGGTCTGTTGCTCGCCCAGCTGTCTGGTGCCGTCCGGCGAAGTGGTTTGTCTGTTGCTCGCCTGGCTGTGTCGTGCCGTCGGGGTGCGCGGTCGGGCCGTCGCCTGGGTTGGTCCGGCGGACACAGTCGAAGTACGCGGCGCCGTCCGAGACCTGACGCCTCGTCCGTCCACGCTCACCGAGTCAGGATCGGCGCACACCTCGGCGTCCGTCCCCCGGTCGGCGTCCGCCGACCTCGTCGAACAAGCCGCATCGCCGGCGTGCCCACCGCACACCACCAGTACCGCCCTCGTCCCGCCGGCGGGGACGGAGCGGCCCGCGCGCAGCGGGCCCGCGACGACGACGTCCGCTGCGAGCCGGGGCGCGCAGCGGACGTCGGGGGAGGTGCAGCCGGATCAGCCCTGGTGGGGGTAGCCGACCGAGGTGGGTGCGGCGAAGGTCTCCTTGATGGAGCGCGGCGAGGTCCAGCGCAGCAGATTCAGCGCCGACCCGGCCTTGTCGTTGGTGCCCGACGCCCGGCCGCCGCCGAACGGCTGCTGGCCGACGACCGCGCCGGTCGGCTTGTCGTTGACGTAGAAGTTCCCCGCCGAGAACCGCAGCGCCTGGGTCGCCGCCGCCGCCGCCTGCCGGTCGGCGGCGATGATCGAGCCGGTCAGCGCGTACCTGGAGCCCTTGTCGACCATGTCGACCACGGAAGCGAACGCCGAACTGTCGGAGTCGTCGTACACGAACGCCGACACGATCGGCCCGAAGTACTCGGTGGAGAAGATCTCGTCAGTCGGGTCCTCGCCCACCAGCACCGTCGGCCGCACGAAGTAGCCGTGGCTCTTGTCGTACGTCCCGCCGGCCAGCACCTCGATGCCGGACGTCTTGTGCGCCCGGTCGACGGCCGCGGCGTGCTTGTCGAAGGCCCGCTCGTCGATGACGGCGCTGGTGAAGTTGCGGAAGTCCTCGACGTCACCGATCGACAGCGCCTCGGTCTCGGCAGCCAGGTCGTCGCGGAGCTTCCCCCAGAGCGACCGCGGGACGAAGACCCGCGACGACGCGGAGCACTTCTGCCCGGAGTACTCGAACGAGCCGCGGACGATCGCCGTCCGGAGGATGTCCAGGTCGGCCGACGGGTGGGCCAGGATGAAGTCCTTGCCGCCGGTCTCGCCGACCAGCCGCGGGTAGCTGTCGTACCGGGCGATGTTGGTGCCGACCTCGGCCCACAGGTGCTGGAACGTCTTCGTCGAGCCGGTGAAGTGGATGCCGGCCAAACGTGGGTCGGCCAGCGCGACCTCGGAGACGGCCAGGCCGTCGCCGGGCAGCAGGTTGATCACGCCGTCCGGCAGCCCGGCCGCGCGCAGCAGGTCCATCGTCACCGACGCGGCGAGCTGCTGGGTCATCGACGGCTTCCACAGCACGACGTTGCCCATCAGCGCGGGTGCGGTCGGCAGGTTGCCGGCGATCGCGGTGAAGTTGAACGGGGTGATGGCGTAGACGAAGCCCTCGAGAGGGCGGTGGTCGCTGCGGTTCCAGATGCCGGGGGCGTTGGCGATCGGCTGCTCGGCGATGATCTGCCGCGCGAAGTGCACGTTGAACCGCCAGAAGTCGGCCAGCTCGCAGGCCGCGTCGATCTCGGCCTGGTAGGCGGTCTTGGCCTGGCCGAGCATGGTGGCGGCGTTCATCCGGGCGCGCCACGGGCCGGTCAGCAGGTCGGCGGCCTTGAGGATGACCGCGGCGCGGTCGTCGAAGGACAGCTCCCGCCAGGCGGGTGCGGCGGCCATCGCGGCGTCGATCGCGGCGGTGGTGTCGGCGGCGGTGGCGTGCGCCGAGGTGCCGAGCACCCGGGCGTGGTCGTGCGGGGCGGTGACGTCGAAACGGGCGCCACCGCCGAGGGCGACGCGACCGCCGATGACGGCCGGCAGCTCACGCGCGTCGGCGAAGGTCGCCAGCGCCGCGGTGAGGTCGTCGCGCTCCGGGCTGCCCGGGGCGTAGTTGCGGACCGGGTCGTTGACCGGTGCGGGCGGGGTGGTGATGGCGTCCACGGGGGCTCCTAGCGAAGGTCGGTGCAGGTCAAGAGGATGTGAGGTGCTCAGCTGCGGCTGGCGAGCGAGCGCAGGAAGAACAGCAGGTTGGCCGGACGCTCGGCGAGCCGGCGGGTGAAGTAGCCGTACCAGTCCTCGCCGTAGGGCACGTAGACGCGGACGGTGTGACCCTCCCGGGCCAGCCGGCGCTGCTCGTCGGGGCGGATCCCGAAGAGCATCTGGAACTCGTGGTCACCGGCCTTGCGGCCGTGCTCGGCGGCGAGTTCGCCGGCGATCGCCACCAGCCGCGGGTCGTGGCTGCCGATCATCGGGTAGCCCTCGCCGGCCATCAGCTGGCGCATCGCGCGGACGTAGGCCAGGTCGACCTCGGCCGGGTCCTGGTGCGCGACGGACGCGGGCTCGTTGTACGCGCCCTTCACCAGTCGGACCCGCGAGCCGGGACCGACGAGCGACTCGAGGTCGTGCGGCGTGCGGTGCAGCATCGCCTGGATCGCCACACCGACGTCGGGCTGCTCCTCGCGCAGGGTGTGCAGCACCCGCAACGTGGAGTCGATGGTCGGGTGGTCCTCCATGTCGAGGGTCACGCGGGCGCCGGCGGCGTAGGCGGCGCGCACGATGGTGCGGGCGTTGGCCAGCGCGATCGCCTCCCCGTCGGGCAGCGCCTGGCCGACGGCGGACAGCTTGACCGACACCTCGGCGCCTTCGACGACGTCCGCGGCGGTGAGCGCCTGCAGCAGCTCGAGGTAGGCGGCGACGGTGGCTTCCGCTCCGACCGTGTCGGTGACGCCCTCCCCCAGGTAGTCGAGGGTGACCTGCAGGCCGGCTCCGCGCAGCGTCCGGACCGACTCGACGGCAGCGGCGACGGTGGCGCCGGGGATGAAGCGGTCGACCACGGCGCGGGTGACGGGCGCCCGGGTGATGACGTCGCGGACCTTGTCCGAAGCGGATAGGGCCAGGATCGGCTTGCGGAGCAGGTACACCGGGTTTCCCCTCGTCAGAGCAGGTGGCTGGAGTGTCGAGCGGCCTTGCGGAGCTAATCGTTCGATCGTACGATTAGCAGACTAGCGCAGGCCCGCCGCCAACGGAAGAGCCCCCGGATCGTGACCCAGCAGACAGCACCGTCCGAGCCCCGACGTCGCCGCCCACCGGAGGTCCGCCGCCGGATGATCATCGAATCGGCGCGGACCCTGATCGCCGATCAGGGGCTGTCGGCGACGACGATGCGGGACGTCGCCCGGGCCGGTGACGTGGCCCTCGGCACCGTCACCTACCACTTCGCCGGCATCGACGAGGTGCTGGCCGGGGTGCTCGCGGAGGAGATGGTGGCGTTCTCGGCGCCCGTCACCTCCGCGGCCGCGGACGCGGCGACCGGGGCGGCCGGCCTGGACCTGCTCATCGACGGGCTCGTCGGATCGGACGACCGGGCGCGGGAGCACTGGCATCTGTGGCTGGACTTCTGGGCACTGGCTTCGCACGTGCCGCGGTACGGCGAGTGGCAGTCGGAGATCTACCGCGATCTGCACGATCTCGTCGCGCGGCTGCTGGCGCGGGGCGCCGCCGACGGCACGCTGCGGGTCGTCGACCCGGCGCGGCAGGCCATCGAGTTCGTCGCGCTGCTCGACGGGCTGGTCGTGCAGAGCTACCTGCCCCACCCGCGGCTGCCGGCGGCGCAGGCGCGGGAGATCCTGCGGGCCTACGGGCGGAGCTGACTCAGGCCGCGGGCTGCGCCGGGATCCGGCCTGCCGCGGCTCACCGGGCCGATCTGCCCGATGAACACGGGTCCGCTCTCCCTGCAGGCTGAGCAGACCCCGGTTCGATGGGCGGACTCGCGGCACCCCGGATCCGGAACCGCATGCGCCGGCGAACGGGCTGGGACCGGACGCCGGCTGCCCGCGGGCACGCGGCCGCTGCCGGTCCGGGAGGATGGGCACCTGAACACCAGAGCCACATCCCAGGAGGAGAACAGCGCATGCGGGTGCCCCCGGAAGTCTTCACCACCGTCGGCCTGATCGGCGGCTTCGCCGTCGCACGCAAGACCCGCCGGGAGTACGGCGGCGCCGTCCTCGCCGCCGCCGGCACCATGGCGCAGGTGCAGTGGAAGCAGCAGCTGAGCTGGCCGGTCGCGGCCGGCCTCGGCGCGCTCTACACCGGCGGGTTCGGCGCCAGCCACCCGCTCGCCAAGAAGCTCGGGGCGTGGCCGTCGGTCATCACCGTCGCCGCCGGGGTCGCCGCCGCGTCGCTGGTCGCCCGCAAGCTCAGCACCGGCACGATCGCCGTCTGACTTCTGGCCGACGGACGCCTGTCACCCCGTTTCCCGGCCCGGCAGGCGTCCGCCGGCCAGATATGCGGCGTACGCGGCGGCGGCATCCGGGTCGACTGTCGGCCGAGCCGCGCTGTACCGCGCGTCGGTCCGGTCGCGTTTCGGGCCCGACAGCCAGAATTCCTCCCTGGTGTCCAGGTCGGCGAAGTTGCCTCGGACACCCTGGAACCGGCGCAGCTCACGCCCGTGGAACCGGGCCGTCTTCCAGGTGCGGTTGAAGTCCACCCAGGTGATCCACGACGGACCCTGATCGGTGTCGTGACCGCTCTTGAGCTGGACGAACATCAACCGACGCGGCATCGACCGATTGTCATCCAGGTCCGACCCGCCGCGCGGTGTTTTCTTCCGTTCGGCTTCGGGATCCCACCCCGCACGGCCCACCCTGCCGCCCGCCCACTTCGCCGACGCGGAACCGGGTGCCGTCCGGCACCTCGCACCGCACGCCCCCGTCCCCGGATCAGCCCGCCAGCCGCTCCAGCGGGTCACGGGGGACGGACAGCTCGGCGACGGTCGGGGTGTCGGCGGCGGCGCCGTCGCTCATCCAGCGCCGAAGGGCCAGCGTCGCGAGAACGTCGTCCTCGTTGTACTCGAGCAGCCGGCGCTTCTGACTCTCCGAGGGCGGCGCCCCGTCGGCGCCCACCGCGGCCCGGTACCAGACCATGGAGTTGGCGCCGTCGGGCTCGGGGTCACGCCAGTTGAACCCGGCCAGCGGCGCCACCGTCTTGAGCCGCTTGGACCCGGCGGCGAGGAACTCGCGGCCCAGCATCTCGTACATGTCCACCCACGACGCGCTCGACGTGAACGCCCGGACCTCCTGGGCGCTGGGCATTCCGGGGACGTCGGGGTACCGCGCCGGCGTGGAGAACAACCACCGCTCCTCGGCCTGCCGTGAATAGCAGTAGGCGGCGAAGGTCAGACCGGCGTCGTTGGCGACCAGCTGCAGCTCCCGCAGATACGCCCAGAACTCGGCGAACATGACGCCCTCGGCGCGGTCGGGCAGGGGATGCCAGGTGACGAACGGCTGGTAACCGCCTTCGAACCCGGCACCGGTGGCCGCGGTCATCCCGGCCGCCGTCCCGCTGAGGTAGGTCCCCCACAGATAGGCGCCGTCGTCGATGAAGCACTCCATGTCGACGTCGAGTTCGATGTCGGCCCGCGGCACCTGCACCGCGTCGCGCCGCCGGATCAGCACCGCGTCGGCCTGCCAGGCGCGCGCCCGCAACCGCAGCTCCGGACCGCGCAGCGCGCCCGTGGAGCGGGACGGCGCCACCGCGGCGAGCTGGTCGTCGTCGGCCAAAGCCAGGTCGTCGATGGTGACCACCCCGACCGCACGCAACCCGGCGGCGTCGGCGCCGGGCGCGATCAGCGAGACGTCCCGACCGAGGGTCAACTCGACCGTGCACACGGGGTTCCACGGGCAGCGGCGGCACTCCGACACCCGGCTCGGCGACGCCAGCGGCCGCTCGCGCCGCAGTGCGGCCTCGGCCACCGCCAGCCGGTCGGCGAAACGGGCGTCGTAGTCGTCGAGGATGCTGGGCGCGGACCCGGGCGCCGGTCCCGGGCCGCCGTCGGCGGCCGAGCCGCCCGCACCGAGCCCGAACGACACCGCCCCGAACGACACCGCGGCCACGCCCCCGGGCGCGGCCAGGTCGTACCAGCAGATCGTGGTGTCGTCGGCGTTGCCCCGGCCGATCACGCCGCCGACGGCCCGCGGCCCGGCCAGCCCGAGCTCGCCGAGCAGCCGGTGGCAGTGCGCCAGCGCCAGCGCGTCCTCGTGGTGCGGGCGCACCCGCAGCTCACCCGACGACACCCACCGCAGCGGGTCGGTCAGCGACGACACCACCGCGCCGGCCCCGGCGTCGAGCGTCCGGTGACCCTTGATCAGCACGGGGATCCAGCCGCCGTCCGGCCCCGGCACCAGGATGTCGACGACCGCCTGGCGGCTCCCGGAGCGCAGGTCCTGGGCGAGCCGGGCGCCGTCGACGTCGACCCGCGCGGCCATCTCGACGCGGTGCACCCCGATCTCGCGGCGGATCAACGCGGCGGCCGGATCGGGGGCGGAACGGGCGGTGGGGTCCGCGGTCGGGTCGTGGTCGAGGTGGATGCGCCGACGGCAGGACGACGCGGAGCCTGCTCCGAGCCGGACCCGTTCGGTCTGTCCTGTCTGCACTGCCACACCTCGATCGACACGCCCGCCTTGACAGTGATCAGGCTAGGCGTCGGCACCGACAGAGCTCGCTGACGGAGCCGGACCGTCGCCGATCCCGCCGGCCGGACGGGTCCCCGCCGGCCGGACGGGTCCGGCTAGGCTCGGCAGACGACCGGTGGCGACGCCGCCAGGCGGGTACCGGAAGCGGTGCACACATCCACAGTCGCCGGCGGTCTGGCGGCGGCACGCGACGCGAGGCGGTCTGCACGACATGGTGGGCAACAACGCGGCACTCCGGCTGGGAGCCGCCGCCCTCGACAAGGTGGCCGGCCGCAAGCCCTCCCGGGCGACCCGGCTCGCGTCCTCGGTGGCGCGCACCCTCGGCGACCCCAAGAAGACCAAGCGGCTGATGAGCGTCGGTCAGGTGGTCGCACCCATGCTCGCCCCCGTCGCGCTCAAGGCCGTCGACAACGTCCGGCTGCTCGCCGACCAGCAGCGGGCCAAGAAGCTCGGCGTCCCCGTCGACGACGTCGCCCTCTACCGCGGCCCGACCGGCCCGGTCCGCGCCCGGCTGGACGCCGTGGCCGCCGCGGTGCGGGAACTGAAGGAGCGCCGCGGTGGCGACGCCACGGTCACCGACTTCGCCGACCGCACGATGACCACGCTGACCGACCTGGGGATCGCGGTGAACGCCGCCGCGCCGATGCCGGCGGCCCGCCGCAAGCCCACGGTCGCGGCGGTCGAGCGCGAGTTGGACAAGCTCGAACGCGACCTCATCACCCACCTGCTGCACTCCCACGACTGACCGCCGCCGGTCCCGGCGACGGGCCCGTCCGGTCGCCGGACGATAGGCTCCGGAACGTGTCCGCCCCCACCGACGGCCGCTGGCGGTCCGTCCGTGCCGGCGCGTTCGCGCTCCTCGCAGCGCAGATCGCCGTGATCGGCCACCTCGCCGGTGGCGGCACACCACCGGACCTCCCGCTGCTGACGGCGATGTGTGCGCTGCTGGTCGTGGCGCTGCTGCCGCTGGCCACCCGGCGGCAGCGGTTCCCTGCGCTGCTCGTGGCCATGGCCGGCACCCAGGTCGGATTCCACCTCGTGCTGTCCCTGGCCGGCACCCACCATCCGGTGTCCGATCCCGGGGACCCGATCTTGATGCTCGCCTTCCACGTGCTGGCCGCCCTCGTCACCGCGCTGATGTTCAGCCACGGCGAGCGGCTGCTGTTCGCGCTGCACGGCTGGCTGACCCGGCTCCGCCCCCGGCTCGGGGCGCTGCCCCCGGTGGCCGCGACGGCCGCGTGGACCGCCGTCGTCGACCGCGCGGGCCGTGTCCTGCGGTCCCGGCTGACCGGCTCGTCGGTCTCCCGGCGTGGTCCACCGACGGAGCCCGCTCCGTCCTGTTGACCCCTGCGCCACGCCCGCCGAGGGTGGGCGTCCGCGCAGCCACGCCCTGAGGGGACCTCCGCAATGACCCAGCACCACCGTTCCACCGCGCGCCGGATCCGGCGCGCCACCACCGTCCTGGTCGCCGGCGGCGCCGCGCTGCTGCTCGGTGCCGGCACCGCCCTGGCCCATGTGACCGTCACCCCCGAGTCGGTCGTCGCCGGCGGCTACACCACCATCGGCTTCCGGGTGCCGAACGAGAGCGACACCGCCAACACCACCAAGGTCGAGATCCAACTGCCGGCCGACACCCCGTTCGGCTTCGTCTCCGCCCAGCAGATCCCGGGCTGGACGATCGACGTCATCGAGACGGCGCTGCCCGCCCCGGTCACCGTCGGCAACTTCACGCTCGACGAGGCCGTCACCGGCGTCACCTTCACCGCCGACGGCGCCGGACTGCCGCCGCACGAGTTCACCGTCTTCAACCTCCTGGTCGGACCGGTCCCGGACGTGGCCTCGATGCAGTTCCCGGCCGTCCAGACCTACGACGACGGCGAGGTGGTGAGCTGGAGCGAACCGACGCCGGGGAGCGGCGAGGAGCCGGAGCACCCGGCGCCGCAGCTCACGATCACCCCCGTGGACACCGCCACCGACCAGGCCGGGACCGAGTCGGCGCCGTCGGCCCCGGCGACGGACACCACCGCCCGGGTACTGGGTATCGCAGGCATCGTCGTCGGCCTCGCCGGGGTCGGCACCGGACTGGTGCTGGCCCGTGGCCGACGGTCGCGAGCCGTCCCGGACGATCGAGGAGCCGCATGAGAGTCCCCCGCCGGTCCACCCGCGCCGCCCTCGTCGCCCTGGTGGTCGGCGCCCTCGCCCTCGTCGGGGCCGGCCCGGCGTGGGCCCACAACGCGCTGACCGCCAGCGACCCGGCGGACGCCGCCACCCTGGACTCGTCGCCGGCCACGGTGACGCTGACGTTCAACGACGTGGTGCAGAACCTGCAGCCCGTCGTGACGGTGGTGGGACCGGCCGGGGACCGCTGGGAGGGGTCACCGGTCACGGTGCTCAACAACACCGTGTCAGTGCCGGTGAACACCCTCGGTCCGGCCGGCGACTACACGATCGCCTACCGCGTCGTCTCGGCCGACGGGCACCCGGTGGAGGGCACGACGACCTTCACGCTCACCACGGCCGGTGGCGGCACCGCCAACCCGGCGGACGCCGGCGCTGCCACACCGTCGGACTCGATCCCGGCGTGGGTGTGGGTGCTCGGCGCCGCCGTCGTGGTGGTGCTGGTCGTCGTCATCGGCGTCGTCAGCACCCGCCGGCGGACGGCCGACCAGGCCGACTGAGGCACCGGACCGCGATCGCGGACAGCACGACGGGCCGGTGCGCAGCACGCGCACCGGCCCGTCCTCGTCCCGGTCGTCAGCCCACCGTCACCGACAGGCACCGCAGCAGCTTGGTCAGCGCCGGGTTCCGGGGGCTGACCTCGGTGGCGCAGACCTGGTAGGAGCCGGCCGCCGGCACCTTGAGGGTGGCCAGGTATCCATGGTTGGCGCCGGTCCCCGGGAACGCCCGCCCGACGTCGGCACGGGAGGCGTTCGCCGTGACGGTGGTGGTCGTGGTGTAGCCGCTCGGGCCGGTCACCTTCAGCTGGACCGGGGTCGGCGTGGTGGGCACGCCCTGGTCGATCGCCCAGCCCGCGACGGTCAGCGTGCGCACGCCCCCGGCGGTGGCGGGGGTGATCTTGTCCAGCCACCCGTGCATCCAGGCGACGGTGACGGTGCGGCACCCGAGATCGGTGGTCACCGTGGCGGTGCTGCGGCTGACCGACCGGACGCAGACCGTGTTGACCCCGTCGGCGGTGAGGGGCAGCGTCGCGCTGAAGGCGTGGTCCCGGCCGAGGCCGGACCCGAGGTCCACCGGGTAACCGGTCGCCGCGTCGAGGGTCGTCGTGGTGGTCCCGGCGCTGTTGGTGATCACGACCGCGACCGTGGACGGCGTCGTCGGGGCGTCCGGGTCGGCGGCCCAGCCGGTGACACTGACCGAACGGCGGTCCGGGGTCCCGACGGTGTCGAAGGCGCCGACCGGGGTGGCCGGGGTGACGGTGACCGTGCGGCAGCCGAGGTCGGTGACGACACCCGCGGCCCGGACACCGGCGACGGTGGCGCAGACGGCGTGCTCGCCGACGCCGGAGATCGGCGCCGTCACGGTGAATCCGTGTGCCGGGCCGGCGCCCGGGACCGCGCGGTCGGCGCCTGCGTGCGGCGCCGAGGCGACGACCGTGGTCGACGTGGCCGGACCACCGGCGAGCCGGTCGGTGACGGTGACGGTGGCCGCGGCCGTCGGCTGATCCGGATCCACCGCCCAACCGGCGACGGTGAGCGTGCGGCCGGTGACGGTGGCGCTCTCCACACCGCCGACCGGATCGCCGACGGTGTAGGTCAGGCAACCGAGGGCGGTGTCGCCCAGCCCGGCGCCGGTGTCCACGACGGTCGCGCAGACGGTGTGCCCACCACGGCCGGCGGTGACGTACGAGTGGTCAAAACCGTGCGCCGCGCCGGACGCCGGACGATCGGCGGCCAGCTCGGGCCGGGCGATCGAGGCCTGCGCGGTCGAGGTGGCGACGGAGCCGTCGGGGGCGGTGTCGGTGACGCGGATGGTGGAGGCGGCGGTCGCGAGTTCGGGGTCCAGCCCCCAGCCGGTGAGCCGGACGGTCGCACCGGTCGCCGTCAGCGACTGGAACTGCCCGACGGGGGTGGCCGCCGCCCTCGGGTCGAACGTCTGGCCGGCGTCGACGGCGTCGGTGAAGTTCACGGTGTTGAAGCTGATCCCGGCCGCGGTGACGGAGCCGACCCCGATGTAGCCGAACTTCGGGTTCAGGATGTTGGCCCGGTGGGTCGGTGACGCGAGGTAGGTGTCGAACAGGCTCTGTGCGGTCACCGCCGAGGCCGGCGACAGCTTGGCGACGTTCTCGGCCCACAGCGTGCGGGTGCCGGCGCCGTACTCGGTGACCATGGCCAGTCCGGTGGGGTTGTGCGCCAGGGTGCCGGTGCCGGCGGCCAGTTGCCCGGACCACCAGGCCGACAGCCGGTCGAGACCGCGCGCCTCCTGGACCGGCGCCACGCCGGCGCCGGCCCGAGCCGCGTTGACCAGCCGCAGCAGCTCGGCGTCGAAGACGTCGAGCGGGGAGACGTCCTGGGTCACCACGGGCAGTGCCACCACGGCTGCGGCGCTCGGTGCGGGAGCGGCGGCGGCGGGGCCGGACGTCGCCACGGGCACGAGCAGGCCGCCGACCACGGCGGCGACGGCGACGCCGGCGAGCGCGCGGACGACAGCGGGACGCTGCCCTCCGGATCGCGCCCGGGCGTTCGGGACAGGCGTCATGATGGACCTTTCAGGCGGACCGCACGGTGATCACTCAGAGCCACGGTAGTGACTACTCAAAGTAATACCTGTATAACTGTCCGTCAGACAGCGTGCGTTGGGTCACATGAACAGGCCGTCACGGGCGCCGTCTACCGTTCGGGCACCGCCGCGCCGACTCGAACGGCCGCATCACCGACGGTCACCGGCCACCCGGTCGCCGACCCCGTCGGTGGACGCGGTCCCGGGCCGCGGTGCCGGCCAACCCGAGCTGCCCGACGAGGACACCGGGTCAGGCGCGGTCCTGCATCGGGAAGACGACCTCACGGATGATCAGCTGGATGGCGGCCGCCACCGGCACCGCCATCAACGCACCGGTGACCCCGAGCAGGGCACCGCCGATGACGATCGCGACCACGACGGATCCGGTGCTGATGCTCATCGCGCGTTCCATCACCCGCGGGTACAGCCAATAGGCCTCGAAGAGGTGCTGGACCAGGTAGACGGCCCCCGCCACGATGCCGACGGTCACCGAGACCGTGAAACCGAGCAGCATCATCGAGACCCCGATGACGATCGGCCCGACGACGGGGATGAAGTCGAGCAGCGCGGCGCCCAGCGCGATCGCCCACGGGTACGGCAGCCCGACGATCGAGGCGAAGATGCCGGCGAAGATGCCCGCCTGGAGGGCGATGAGGGTGGCCCCACCGAGGTAGCCGCCCATCTGGCGCAGGATGACCTCGCCCAGCTCGGTGACCCGCTCGCGCCGGGACGCCGGAGCCAGCCGGTACGCCGCCCGCTTGATCTTGGGGAAGCCGGCCAGGAAGTACAGCGTCAGCACCAGCACGATGAGCAGGTCCACGATCAGCCCGGCGACGGTCACGCTCGCGGTCAGCACCGTGGTGCCGGCGCCGGCCGCCAGGTTCTGCAGGAAGCTGGAGTTCTGGATCTGGTCGATGACCCCGAACTTCTGGTCGAAGTTGCGGATGGTCTCGTTCTGCTGCAGGTTCGCCAGCAGGTCGGGGACCGACACGATGAAGGCGGCGACCTCGTTGACGATCGGCGGCAGCACCGCGTAGACCGCGGCGGCGATGGCCAGCAGCAGTCCGAGCATCACGACCAGCACCGACAATCCGCGGCGCAGGCCGCGGCGGATCAGGAAGCCGACCGCCGGATCGAGGCCGATGGCGAGCAGCGCCGCCACGGCGATGGTGATGAGGGTGCCGCGGAGCGAGTCCAGCGACTGGTAGGCGATCCAGGCCAGCAGCACTCCGAGGCCGCCGAGGAACCCCCACCGGAACGGTGAGTGGTGGCGCGGGCCGCTGGAGAGCACGGCCTCCGGAGAGGCGTTGTGCGACTGCGAGTTCGCCAGCTTCACCTGCTCGGTGGGCGCCGGTTCCAGCGCCGCCTCCGCGTTGACCTCCGCGGCGTTGGCCGTGGCCGGGGACACCGCGGGAAGGGAGCCGGGGACGGGCTTGCCGGTGGAGCGCACGGCCCCGAAGCCCCGCATCGGGCCTGCGGTCAACCAGTTCTTGCCCGGGCCACGCTGGGTCGTCATTCCGCGCGCGCCGGCGCCAGGACGTCCGCGTACTCGGGGTGCGTCGCGACGTAGTCGACCACGAAGGGGCACACCGGACGCACCGTGACGTGCTCCGACCGGGCGGCCTCGAGGGCCGCCCGGGTGACCCGGGCGGCCAGGCCGCGCCCGCGGGCCGCCGGCTCGGTGAAGGTGTGCGTGATGAACCAGACGCCGTCCCGGACCACGTATTCCAGGTGCGCGACGTCGGCGCCGCCCTCGGTCACGACGAACCGGCGGTCCGCCTGCCGATGGGTGATGTCGTGGCTGTCGCCTTGGTGAGTCATGTCGCCGCCCGTTGTTCCCGCGTGGTGCGTGATGTCCGATCGTGACACACAGCGTTCCCCGTCGCGGTGACCGTACCCAGACCCGGACCTCGGACAACGCCGCCGTCGGGGTCGGCCGCCGGGCCCGCCGCCACCGGCCGCGCCGCCCGTCGTCGCCTCGTCGGGTGTCGGACCTGCCGGTTACAGTCGTGCGCATCGGTGGGCCTCGGCGCCGGGCCGGACACGACGCGGTGTCCGGTCCCGGCGGTACCGCACCGCGCCCTCCGCCACGTCCGTACGACCGCGATCCCGCACGCCCCGGGACCCGCCCGACATCAGGAGATCCCGATGAATCCCGCCCGCTCGGTGGCCCTCGCGCTCGGCACCGCCGGCCTGCTCGTCCTGACCGGCTGCGGCAGCACTGACGGCGCTGACGGTGCCGCCGGGTCGACCACTCCGACGTCGACGTCCGCCGCGGCCGGCACGGGTCCGTCGGCCACGGCGTCGGCGTCGGAGGACCCGTCGGCGTCGGCTCCGGCCGGTTCGGCGTCGGCTCCGGCCGGGTCCGGTGGTGGCGCCGCGGCGGGCTGCACGCCGGGAGAGCTGCCCACGCTGTCGCCCGGCACCCTGACCATCGCCACCAGCGAACCCGCCTACGAGCCGTGGATCGTGGACAACGACCCGACGAACGGGCAGGGCTACGAATCCGCGGTGGCCTACGCCGTCGCCGAGCAGCTCGGGTACGACAAGGCCCAGGTCACCTGGACCCGGGTGCCGTTCGAGGCGGTCATCGCGCCGACCCCGAAGGACTTCGACTTCGACCTCAACCAGGTCTCGATCAGCGACGAGCGCCGGGCCGCGGTGGACTTCTCCTCGGGCTACTACGACGTGGTGCAGGCCGTCGTCACCGTGAAGGGCAGCCCGATCGAGGGCGTCACCACGTTGGCCGGCCTCAAGGACGCCCGGCTCGGCGCGATGATCGGCACCACGAGCCTGGACGCGATCTCGGCGTCGATCGCCCCCAGCTCCGAGCCGGCCATCTTCGATTCCAACGACGCGGGCGTGCAGGCACTGCAGGCCGGCTCGATCGACGGTCTCGTCCTCGACCTGCCCAGCGCGCTCTACGTCGCCAACGCGCAGCTGCCGGACGGCTCCCTCGTCGGCCAGCTGCCCGCGAGCACCGCCGACACCGAGCAGTTCGGCCTGGTGCTCGACAAGGGCTCGGAGCTCACGGCGTGCGTCACCGCGGCCGTCGACGCCCTACGCGAGGACGGCACCCTGGACGCGCTGGCCCAGCAGTGGATCGCCGACACCGGCGCTCCCGCACTGTCCTGATCCCGATGTCCGCGCCGGGCGGCTGGACGCCGTCCGCGGTCGAGCTCGAGCGGCGGGCCTACCGCCGGTCCCGCAGCCGGCGCAGCGTGCTCATCGCGCTGGTGTCGACCGCGGTCGTCGTCGGCGTGCTGGTCACCGTCGTGGTCAACTCGTCGGGCTGGCCGCGCGTCCGCTCCACGTTCTTCGACCTCGGCTACGGCTGGCAGGTGCTGCCGGACATCCTCCGGGGGCTCTGGCTCAACGTCCGGTTAATGGTGGCCTGCGGGCTCTGCATCCTCGTCCTCGCCATGGTCGTGGCGCTGGCCAGGACCCTGCGCGGCCCGGTGTTCTTCCCGGTCCGGATCCTCGCCACCGCCTACGCGGACGTCTTCCGCGGGTTGCCGCTGATCCTGGTGCTGCTGCTGCTCGGGTTCGGGGTGCCCAGCCTGCGGCTGTCGTTCCTGCCCCGGGACCCGCTGTTCTGGGGTTGCGTCTCGCTGGTGCTGGTCTACGGCGCGTACGTGTCGGAGGTGTTCCGCGCCGGCATCGAGTCCATCCATCCGTCACAGCGCGCGGCGTCCCGGTCGCTCGGGCTGTCCCACGCCCAGACGATGCGGTTCGTGGTGGTGCCACAGGCGGTGCGCCGGGTGCTGCCGCCGCTGCTCAACGACATGGTGGCGCTGCAGAAGGACACCGGCCTGCTGTACGTCCTGGGCGCGGTGGCCTACGACGCCATCCTGAACGCCAAGATCGAGACGGCCCGGACGTTCAACTACACGCCGTACGTGGTCGCGGGGCTGCTGTTCATCCTGTTGACGATCCCGATGACGCGGTTGACCGACCATGTCGCGCGGCGGCAGGGCTGGAACGGGGGTTCGGTTGTCTGAGACCGGGTCGTCCGACGCGCTGCTCTCGGTGCGCCACCTGCGCAAGTCCTACGGCGACGCGCTGATCCTGGACGACTTCTCCGTCGACGTCGCCGCCCACGAGTGCGTGACCGTGATCGGCGCGTCCGGGTCGGGGAAGTCGACCCTGCTGCGCTGCATCAACCTGCTGGAGCCGGTCGACGACGGGCAGATCGTCCTCGACGGCGTCGACATCACCGACCCCCGCATCGATCCCGACCGGTCCCGGGCGTCGATCGGCATCGTGTTCCAGTCGTTCAACCTGTTCCCCCACATGAGCGTGCTGGACAACGTGACGCTGGCCCCGCGGCGGGTGCACGGGGTCGGCCGGGATGCCGCGGAGGCGGCGGCGCTGACCCTGCTGGAGCGGGTCGGCCTGCGCGACAAGGCGGCCGCGCGGCCCGACTCGCTGTCCGGTGGTCAGCAGCAACGGGTGGCCATCGCCCGGGCGCTGGTCAACCAGCCGAAGCTGATGTTGTTCGACGAGGTCACGTCGGCGCTGGATCCGGAGCTGGTCGGTGAGGTGCTGGCGATGCTCGCCGACCTCACGACCGAAGGCATGACGATGCTGATCGCCACCCACGAGATGGGCTTCGCCCGGCAGATCAGCGACCGGGTGCTGTTCCTGGCCGGCGGCACCATCGCCGAGCAGGGCCCGCCGGCGCAGGTGCTCGGTGATCCCGTCGACCCGCGGACCCAGCAGTTCCTCCGCCGGATCATCGACGCCGGGCGGTTGTAAGACCCGCGTGACCCGGGGCGCGCCGCGGCGTCACGTCTGCAGCGGGCCCGACCGGCCCGCGTTCCGTGGTGTCGGCTCGTGTCGACCACTGTCCGACAGGCCGCCGATGAAGCTCACCGAGCTCGAACCCATGCTCGACCCGCGCCGCCCCCTGCACTTCGACGCCGCGTCCGCGGGCGGCTCCCCGCCGTACGTCGCCGTACGTCGCCCGGCCGGTGGGGCGCTGACCGACCTGCGCTCGGTCGACGCGGTGATCGCCCGGCTGGCTGCGCATCCGCCGGTGGCCGATCCGTGGTCGGAGGTGCCGCCCCCGCGGCCCGGGACGGTCGAGGACCTCGAGCTGCGGGCCGGCTCCGCGGTGGAGCTGTTCACCGGGGCCGCCACCGGACTCGTCGTCGCCCTCTGGCGGGCCCGGGCGGGCCGGATGGAGGCGCAGCTGCGCTCCCGGGCGGCCGGCACCCGGGCGACCCTGATGACCGGGCGGGCCCTGGCCGAGACGGCCGGCGTCGCGGACGTCACCCCGCTGCGGGACGCCGCGACCGCCGCGCAGGACGCCTGGTCCGCGCTGGCCACCTTCGACGCGCTGGACCGCGCCTTCGCCGCCACGGACATCCGGGCCCTCTCGCCGGGGGTCGCGGCCGGGTTCACCCGGACAGCGCCGACCGTGGCCCGGGCCACCGCCGCGTTCCGGCGACGGGCCGCCCGGAGTGACGGCGTGGTGTGGACCCCGGACGGACTCGTCGCCTGGCACGGCACCCCCGAGGGCTGCCGGCTGTTCCTGGTGCCGGGGCCGGATCTCGCGGCCTGGATCGCCACGTCCGATGCGACCGCACCCGCGTGGCCCACGACGTTCGTCGGTACCGGCACACCGATCGCCGACGTGCCCGAGCGCTGGCGGGCGGTGCTGGTGCTGCTGGACCGGTTGGCCGCCCTGGGGACCGTGGCCGCCGGCGATCGGATCGGCGAGGTCGACCGGAACGACCGGAACGACACCGCCGACCGGGCTGACCGGACTGACGGGGCCGGGAGCGCGGCCCGTGTCCCCGTGACCCGGCTGCTGATGACCGCCGCCGAGGCGCGCCACGGCGTCGAACCCGTCGACCTGAGCAACGGCGGGACCCCCGCCCCCGGCTGGCGGCCTTCGCATCACCGGGAGGTCTTCTCCGCGACGCAGGGCCGGCGGGTCCGGGTCTTCGTCGACGCCGCCCGCACGCCCGGGCGTACCCCGTTCGGGCCGACCCTCGTCACCGTTCTGCCGAACCGACCCCCTCGTTACGACGGAGTAGCGACGCCGTGACCGGGCCCCCGCGCAGGTGCCGCGCGGCCGGACGGAGGAAGCTCCGAGAGCCCGGTTGCTGCTGGTCACAAAGGTTTGACCTGGCGCGAGGGGTCGTGCTTCACTGGCCTCGGTCTCAGCTCGACACGTGCAACATGGTTCCTCCTCGGGGCCCGGGTCATCCTCCCGGGTCCGGTTCCGGAGTCTGCTCCGGGGCCGTTTCCCGAGTTTTCTCTCGATCGAAGTATCCAGAGATGTCGGATTCGTGGACAGACCCGGGGGGTCGCACCAGCGCTCCCCCGACGGATACATCGCCTCAGGGAGAACGGCATGGCCAACGGAACCGTCAAGTGGTTCAACGCGGAAAAGGGCTACGGCTTCATCACGCCCGACGATTCGGGTGCGGACGTCTTCGTCCACTACTCCGAGATCCAGACCACCGGGTACCGCTCGCTGGAGGAGAACCAGCGCGTCACCTACACCGTCACGCAGGGCAACAAGGGCCCGCAGGCCACCGCGGTCTCCGCGATCTGACCTGACCGACACGCGCAGGGGTGGTCCCGTCTCCGGACGGGACCACCCCTGTCGTCGTCCTCAGGCCGACATCCCCGTCGAACCGAGGGCATCGGCGGCATCGGCGGCGTCGAGGTACCGCCGGATCACGGCGACCGCCGCCCGGCCGGCCCGGTTCGCACCGACCGTCGAGGCCCTCGGCCCGTAGCCGACGAGGTGGATCCGCGGGTCGGCGGCCACGGCGGTGCGGTCCATGACGATCCCGCCGCCGGGTCCCCGCAGGTGCAGCGGACGCAGATGGTCCAGTGCGGCCCGGAAGCCGGTCGCCCAGAGCACGGTGTCCACGGCGATCGTCGAGCCGTCGGCCCAGGCCGCACCGTCAACGGTGAGCCGGTCGAACATCGGCCGCCGGTCGAGGAAGCCGGCCGCCTGAGCGTGCCGGATCGCGGGGGTCGACGGCAGGCCGGTGACGGAGACGACCGAGCGCGGCGGGAGACCGACGGCGACCCGGTCCTCGACGAGCCTGACCGCGGCCCGGCCGAACTCGGCGGTGAACTCGCGGTCGACGAACGCGGGTGGGCGGCGGGTGATCCAGTGCTGGGCGGCGGTGACCGGGCCCAGCTCCATCAGCGCCTGGAGGGCGGAGACACCGCCGCCGACCACGAGCATCCGCTGTCCGGCGAAGGCGGCCGGGCCCGGGTAGTCGGCGGTGTGCAGCTGCCGCCCGGCGAAGTCGCGCATCCCCGGTACGGTCGGCCAGAACGGTCGCGTCCAGGTGCCGGTGGCGTTGATCAGCGCTCGGGCGGCGATGTCGCCGGTGTCGGTGGACGCGAGCAGCAGGTCGCCGCGGGACGACACCGAACGGACCCGGACCGGCCGCCGCACGTCCAGGTCGAAGGCCCGTTCGTACTCGGCGAAGTACCGCGGGACGGCGTCGCTGGCCCGTTCCTCGGGGTTCCCGGGCGGGACCGGGAAGTCCGGCAGTTCGCGGATCCCGTTGACGGTGGCCATGGTCAGCGTCGGCCAGCGGTGCTGCCAGGCGCCCCCGGGTGCTGCGTTCGCGTCCAGCACGACGTGCGGGATGCCCGTCCGGCGCAGGTGGTAGGCCGCGCTCAGACCGGCCTGACCCGCACCGATGACCAGGACGTCCGTCTGTTCCACGGCCGGTGCAACGTCCGGTGGTGGCACTTCATGCCGCACGGTGCGGGAACTCACGCCCCGGCGACGCCCCGCCGGCGCGGCGTTCACCAGCACCGACGAGCTGGAGTCGCTGACGCCGCCGCTGGTGGTGAACTGCACCGGCCTCAGCGCGAAGGAGCTGTGCGGTGACGAGGAACTGACCCCCCGGGCGGGGCCGGATCCTCCTCCTGCGCCCACGGCCCGAGCGCGGCCACGGGTACATCGACCCGGCGAACGACCTGTCCGTGTTCCCGCGGAGCGACGGGGGCGTCCTCGGCGGCAGCCACGAGCTCGGGAAGCCGAGCACCGAGCGCGAGCCCGCCATCACGACGGATCCTCGACGGCAGGAGACGCATCCTCGGGCGCAGCTGCGGCACCGCGGCCCGACGGCCCGTGGTGACCGCAGGTACGAGCCGCTGATCGGGCTCGCCCGCGTCGGTGTCGGTGATCCGTGGTCGAATGGACCCAGTGACCCAGGCCACTCCGAGCCACTTCGAGGCGAACCGAGGCAGCCATGACCGTGACCGACACCCCGACCGGGCTGGGGGCCGAGCAGCGCACCGGCGGCGCCCCCGCGACGACCGGCCAGGGCAACCTGACCACCGACATCGTGGTCGTCGGCGCCGGTCTCGCCGGGCTGGTGGCCGCCGCCGAGGCCGCCGACGCGGGACGCCGCGTCGTCGTCCTCGACCAGGAGCCGGCCGCCAGCCTCGGTGGGCAGGCCTACTGGTCGCTCGGCGGGCTGTTCCTGGTCGACAGCCCCGAGCAGCGCCGGCTCGGCATCCGCGACAGCGCCGACCTGGCCCTGTCCGACTGGATGGGCACGGCCGGCTTCGACCGTCCGGAGGATCACTGGCCGCGGAGGTGGGCCGAGGGGTTCGTCGACTTCGCGGCCGGAGAGATGCGCAGCTGGATCAGGGCGCAGGGCATCGGACTGTTCCCGATCGTGCAGTGGGCCGAGCGCGGCGGCTACCAGGGCAGCGCCCACGGCAACTCGGTCCCCCGCTTCCACCTCGCCTGGGGCACCGGCCCGGGCGTGGTCACACCGATCCTGAAGCGGGTGATGACGCACGTCCGCGACGGCCGGATCCAGTTCCGGTTCCGGCACCGGGTCACCGAGCTGACCGTCGAGTCGGGCACCGTCACCGGGGTGGCCGGCGAGGTGCTGGCGGCGTCGGCCGTGGCCCGCGGCGAGGCGTCGTCCCGGGAGGTCGACTCCGACTTCACCCTGCGGGCCCAGGCGGTGATCGTCTGCTCCGGCGGGATCGGCGGCAACTTCGACCTGGTGCGGCGGTTCTGGCCGGCCGACAAGCCGCAACCCGCCGAGCTGCTGTCCGGGGTGCCCGCGTCCACCGACGGCCTCATGATCGAGGTCGCCGAACGGGCCGGCGGTCACCGCATCAACAGCGACCGGATGTGGCACTACGCGGAGGGCGTGGTCAACCACGCGCCGATCTGGCCGTCGCACGGCATCCGCATCCTGGCCGGCCCGTCGTCGCTGTGGCTCGACGCGCGCGGCCAACGGCTGCCGTCGCCGCTGTGGCCCGGATTCGACACCCGTGGCACCGTCGACCACATCCTGTCCACCGGCTTCAGCCACTCGTGGCTGGTGCTCAATCAGCGCACCATCGGGCCGGAGTTCGCGCTGTCCGGGTCGGAGCAGAACACCGACATGACCGGGAAGTCGGTGCGTGCGCTGCTCAAGAACCGGCTGTCGGACGGGCCGACCGACGCGGTAAGGCTCTTCCAGGAGCGGGGCGTGGACTTCCTCACCGCCGCGACGCTGCCCGAGCTGGTGGGGAAGATGAACGCGCTGGCCGGCGAGGACCTCATCGACCCGGCGGCCGTCACCCGCCTGGTGCAGGGCCGTGACCTGCAGGTCCGCTCCGGATTGGGCAAGGATCCGCAGCTGGCCGCGGTGGTGGCCGCCCGCCGGTATTTCGGCGACCGGAAGATGCGCACCGTCGAGCCGCACGAGTTCCTCGACCCGGCGGCCGGTCCGCTGGTCGCCGTGCGGGTGCACATCCTGACCCGCAAGACCCTCGGCGGACTGGAGACCGACCTGTCGTCGCGTGTGCTGCGGATGGGCGGCGAGCCGATCCCCGGCCTGTACGCGGCGGGTGAAGCGGCCGGTTTCGGCGGCGGCGGCGTGCACGGCTACCGGTCGCTGGAGGGGACGTTCCTCGGCGGGTGCCTGTTCAGCGGACGGTCGGCGGGCCGGGCGGCGGGAGCGTCGGTGGTCTGAGCGGTCAGGACGTTCCGGCCAGCAACCGCTCCACCGGCACCGGGTCGGCGAAGCCGAGGACCGCCCACCCCTCGTCGACGACCACACGGCAGCCGTCCGCCTGGACGGTGAACAACGCGTCCCCGACCGGCGACGGTCCGCCGGCCGGCGGCGCGGTCACCACGGTGAGGAAGTGGTCGAGGCGCTCCGCCTGGGCGCAGCCGGGCGGCGGCACCGCGGAGCAGAGGGTCAGCGCCACGACATCGGCGGGGTCGGTCACCGCACGCCCGAATTCCACCGGCAGGCCGTCGCACTCCGCGGGCACGTGGGGGTCGTCGTCCGGGTCGGGGACGACAGGGATCCACGCGACCGGACTCGCGGCTGCCGATGCGACCGAGTGCGATTCGCCGAACACGGCCCATGCCACCCACGACAACAGGATCACCGCGACGATCGGAGCGGCGAACAGCAGGATCGCGCGAGCACGCATCACGGGCTCCTCTCCGGACGGTCCCTCGACCCTCCCACCCCAGGACGGGCCGGGCCATCCCGGACGTTGCCTCGTCCTGACAACGGGTGTCGCCGCATCCCCACGACCCGGGTGCCCGGCCCCGCCCGCACGGGCCGGGGGCGCAGGGGGTAGGAATCCGGGGGGAAATCCGCCGATCGAAAGCAGACACCGATGACTCGACCGATCCGCATCGCCGTCCAGCTGCATCCGCAGCACGCCGACTACAGCCAGCTCCGCGACGCCGTGATGCGCGCCGAGGAGGGCGGCGCCGACGTCGTCATGAACTGGGACCACTTCTTCCCGCTGTACGGGGATCCGGACGGCAAGCACTTCGAGTGCTGGACCATGCTCGGCGCCTGGGCCGAGCAGACCGAGCGCGTCGAGTTCGGTGCGCTGGTCACCGGCGGCGGCTACCGCAACCCGGACCTGCTGGCCGACATGGCCCGCACGATCGACCACATCTCCGGCGGCCGCTTCATCCTGGGCATGGGGGCCGGCTGGTTCGAGAAGGACTACACCGAGTACGGCTACGAGTTCGGCACCGCCGGCTCCCGGCTCAACCTGTTCGCCGAGTACATGGACCGCATCGACGCCCGCCTGGCGAAGCTGAACCCACAGCCGAACCGGCACATCCCGGTGCTGATCGGCGGGGGTGGTGAGAAGAAGACGCTGCGCCAGGTCGCCGAGCACGGCGACATCTGGCACTCGTTCTCCGACCTGGACACCTACCGCCGCAAGGTCGGCATCCTCGAGGGTCACTGCGCCGATGTCGGGCGCGACCCCGCCGAGATCGAGCACTCCACCGAGCTCGGCGACCTCGACGAAGCGGCCGTGAACGCCATCGCCGACGCCGGGGTCACCCTGTTCACGATGGGCGTCGGCGGACCCGAGTACGACCTGGCCAAGCTGCGGCAGTGGACGGCCTGGCGGGACGCGCGCAACGCGGGCTGAGTCGCCTTCCCTGCGTCAGCCCGCCGCGGCCACCTCGGCGACGGGCTGGCGCAGGATGGTCCGCAACTTCGCCGGCGCCGTCCGTCGGGCGTCGCTGAGGTAGATCTCGTGGTGCCTGCCGGTCATCCGCAGTCCGCGGCCGGGGATGACCTCGTCGTGCATCGTGGCCAGGACCGGGCCCTCGGCGTCGTACGGGCCGACGTGCAGGGTCTGCACGCACAGCCCCTCGTCCAGGCGTTCCAACCGCACCGCCGCGGGATCGATGTCCTTGCGGACGGCGGCCGCCGTGAGGTGCTCCGGAGTGATCCAGTCCGGGACCATGATCATCACCGTCCAGCTCCAGCGTGACGTGTCGCGCGCCGATGTGAAGGCGTCCATGTCGTCGGACCACCAGAGGGCCTCCAACGGCATCACCACGTGGTCACGGCCCAGTTCGGCCTTGCCGAGGAACTTCAGCGCGTAGGCCAGCGGGTAGAGGCTCGCCATCGCCGCCCCGTAGGCGGGCGCGGTGTTCGGGTCGCCGTGCCCGTCGACCATCAGGTAGTCCAGTGGCGGCACCCGGACGGTGTCGAACCGACCGGCGCGGGCACTGTAGGCGTCGATGGTCTTCTTGAAATCCGTCTTCACGGGGTCCGCCTCTCCTCGGTGTGAGCATCGCACCGGCCACGGTGAGACGCATCAGACGTACCGCCGGCTCGTTAGCTCAGCTAACGACCGGGCAGACTGGAAGTACCGACGATCGAGGAGTGCGCATGTCGACAACCGTGGCCGAGGTTCTGGTCCGCACGCTGGTCCAGGCCGGCGTCACCCACATCTACGGGCTGGTCGGCGACAGCCTGAACGCCTTCAGCGACGCCGTCCGCCGCAGCGGCGGGTCGGCCAAGGGCGGTCTCGACTGGATCCACGTGCACAACGAGGAGGCCGCCGCGTTCGCCGCGTCGGCCGAGGCGCAGCTGACCGGGAAGCTGGCCGTCTGCGCCGGCAGCTGCGGCCCGGGGAACACCCATCTGATCCAGGGCGTGATGGACGCACACCGCTCGGCCGCCCCGGTGTTGGTGCTCGCCTCGCACATCACCTCCAAGGAGATCGGGACCGGCTTCTTCCAGGAGACCGACCCGAAGGCACTGTTCGCGCAGGCCAGCCACTGGTGCGAGCTGGTGTCCACGCCCGAGCAGATGCCGCGGCTGGCCCGGGTCGCCGTGCAGAACGCCGTCGGCGCGTGCGGTGCGGCGGTGCTGGTGCTGCCCGGCGACGTGCTCGCCGCCGACGCCGTGAACGAGGTGGTCGACTCCGCACCGGCCGCTCGCCGTCCCCTGACCGCGCCCGATCCGGCCGCGGTGACCGAGCTCGCCCAGCGGTTGAACGACGCGGAGAAGGTGGCCATCTTCGGCGGCATCGGCTGCCTCGACGCCCGCGACGACGTCCTCGCGCTGGCCGCGGCGCTCAACGCCCCGGTCGGGCACAGCCTCCGCGGCAAGGACGTGCTGCAGTACGACAACCCGTACGACGTCGGCATGACCGGGCTGCTGGGCTACGGCGCCTGTTACGAGTCGCTGCACGAGGCCGACCTGGTGCTGATGCTGGGCACCGACTTCCCGTACACCGACTTCCTGCCGCAGGCCCACACCGTTCAGGTCGACATCGATCCGACGCGGCTGGGCCGGCGCACCCCCCTGGTGCAGGGCGTCGCCGCCGACGTCGGACTGACGATCGAGGCACTGCTGCCGCAGCTCACCGCCCGTGACGACCGGTCGTTCCTCGACGACATGCTGAAGTCGCACGACAAGAAGGTGCGGCGCTCCGTCGACACCTACGTCGACGACGAGCACCAGCCGACACCGATCCACCCCGAGTACCTGGCGACCATCCTGGACGAGCTGGCCGACGACGACGCGGTGTTCACCGCCGACACCGGCATGTGCTGCACCTGGATCGCCCGCTACATCTCCCCCAACGGCCGCCGCAAGCTGCTCGGCTCGTGGGTGCACGGCTCGATGGCGAACGCGTTGCCGATGGCGGTCGGTGCGCAGGTCGCCTACCCGCAGCGGCAGGTCATCTCGATGAGCGGCGACGGCGGCATCGCCATGCTGCTCGGCGAGCTGCTGACCGTGAAGCAGCACCGGTTGCCGACGAAGGTCGTGGTGTTCAACAACTCGAGCCTCGGCATGGTGCGGCTGGAGATGCTCGTGGCCGGTGACCCGCCGTTCGAGACCGACCACGACGAGGTCGACTACGCCGCGATCGCCGCCGGCGCCGGCTTCTTCACCCGCCGGGTCACCGACCCCCGCGATCTGCGGGCGGCCGTGACCGAGGTGCTGGCCCACGACGGACCGGCGCTGCTCGACGTCGTCACCACCGCGGATGCGCTGGAGGTGCCGTCGCACCTGACGCTGGCCGAGGCCAAGGGCTTCGCGCTGTCGATGGGCAAGATCGTCCTCGGCGGCGGTGTCGGGGACGTGCTGAAGCTCGCCAAGACGAACCTGAAGAACATCCCGCGTCCCTGAGCAGCTGCCGGGGATGTGACCGGCTCCCATCGAGATGACCGGCTCTCCCGGCGGACACCGGTTCAGCGACCTCGGTGGTCACCGGCTTGTTGGCCTGGCGGCCACCGGCTTGGTGGGGGTCACCGGCTTGCCGGCCTGGCGGTCACCGGCTTGGTGGGGGTCGCCGGCTTGCCGGAGGCAACGGGCTGGCCGTCACCGGCCTCCCGGAGGTCACGGCTTGCTAGAGGTCACCGGCCTCTCGGCGGGGACGGGCTCGACAGCCGCGACAGGCTCGTCGGCCGCGACGGCCTTCGCTGGACGCGACCGGCTTCCAGTACTTGACGGGCCTGGCGGACGCGACGGGCTCGCGGAACGCAACGGACTCGCTGACGCGGCAGGCTTCCCGGACGTCACCGGTCGCCGGATGACCCGGGCTCGCCGGACGCCACGGGGGCTCCTACGACGTGAAGCCGGCGATGTAGTCGTCGACGGTGATGTCGATCCGCCGGTCGCGCCAGTAGAACTGCCGGTCGTGCTCACCGATCTCCCGCACGATGCGGCACGGGGATCCGACGGCGACCACGCCGGCGGGGATGTCACGGGTCACGACGCTGCCGGCGCCGATGACGGAATCGTCCCCGATGGTGACGCCCGGCATGATCAGCGCGCCGGCACCGATCCACACGTTGTCGCCGATGGTCACCGGCAGGTTGAACTGGGCCGCCCGGCGACGCAGCTCCGGCATCACCGGATGGCCGGCGGTCGCCACGACCACGTTGGGGGCGAACATGACGTTGTCGCCGATGCGGATCGGCGCGTCGTCGACCAGCGTCAGGTTGAAGTTGGCGTACACGTCGTTGCCGAGGTGCACGTTGCGGCCACCCCAGTTCGACCGCAGCGGCGGCTCGATGTAGCAGTTCGTCCCGACCGAGGCGAACATCCGCCGCATCAGCGCCTCCCGCTCGGCGCCCTGTGAAGGGCGGGTCGCGTTGAAGTCGTACAGCACTTCCAGCGCCTCGACCTGCAGGTCCGCCAGCGCAGGATCCGTGGGGTCGTAGATGAGGCCGGCATCCATGCGATCGCGGTTGACCATGGGAGCGAGCCTTCCACAGGGACAACGGGGGCCCGCCGGTGTGGCGCGGGCCGCTGCGCGCCGCCCGGACCGCGTCGCTCGGCGGTGGCGACCGGTTCGGCGGGTCAGCACCGACGGTGCTGCTGGGCATCCGTCTCCGCCGGCACCGCGGACGGGAAGAACGACGTCTGGGCATTGGCGGCTGGCCGGCGCCGGCCGAAATCGAGCGGGCCGGCGCGGCCGGCGGACATCGTGCGGCCAGCACAGCCGGCCGAACGGTCTCGGGCGGCTGCTGCGAGCTCCGCGCGCGTCTGCGGTGGGACGCGTCCGGCCGCACCACCGGTCGAGTTCCGTCCGGGTCAGAGCTGCCCGTCCCGCTCCCGGCGTTGCTGCTCGCGGTACCGGGCACGCTGCTCCTCGGCGCGGGCACGGACCTGGCGCAGGAACTCCTCGTCGGCAGTCGGGTCCTGTGGGAGCGCCCGGCCGAGCCGCTCGTACTCCGGGTACCCGGGCGTGGGATGGATCTGGGCGTTCCGGGTGCCCTGCGGTCGACCGGCGAGCAGCCAACCGACGCTGCCGATCAAGGGCAGCAGGACCACCAGGACGAGCCAGCCGATTCGCGGAAGGTGACGGCACGCGCTGTCCGGGGTCTGCAGGATCTCGACGATGCAATACACCCACAGCGCCAGGACCGCGATGAGCAGGATTCCGTCGAGGTACAGCACGCATGGCCCCCGCCATCAGCGAACGCCGAGGTGACAGCGTCGCAGACGGGTGCGCAACCGGCAACGTGACGCGGTCAGCGCTGTTCCTTGGAGCACCACCAGGTGGTGCGACCACCGACGGTGTCACGGTGCATCGCGGCACCGCAGCGAGGGCAGCTCGCCCCCTTGTGCCGAGCCGGGATGACGACCCCGGTGTGGACGCCGCCGTGGGCGATGGCCGACTCGGTGGCCGCGTGCAGCGCGTCGTGCAACCGCGTGAGCGCCCGGGGCGACAGCTCGTCCACCGGGGTGGACGGCCGGATCTTGGCCTGCCACAGCGTCTCGTCGGCCAGCAGGTTCCCCACCCCCGCGATGACGCTCTGGTCGAGCAGCCGTGCTTTGATCGGCGCCTTCGAGCCCTCGATGGCCGTGCGGAAGTCGGCCCGGTCGACGAGCCTGGCGTCGGGGCCGAGCGCCTCGAGACTCGGGTCCAACCGGGCCCGCGACAGCCGCCGCTTGTCGAACATCCGCAGCGTCCCACCGTCGGTGAAGGTGAGCGTGAACCGGTCCCAGCTCGGGTTCGGCGTGCCGGTGCCGAGCCGGATCGGGTCGCCGCCCTCGTGCTCGGACCCATCGGGGCCGCTGATGTAGATCCGCCCGGCCATACCGAGATGCAGCCCGAGTGTCAGGTCCGGATTCGGGTCGTCGCCGGTGCCGGCCCACGCCGTCTCGCACCACATCGTCTTGCCGCGGCGACGGGCGGCCGTGAGCGTCCGGCCGACCAGCACCGCCTTCATCTCACCGGGCTGGTGCGGGCGGCAGACGTAGGTGTCGTTGTCGTCGACGTCGGCGATCTCGCGGTTCAGACCGGCACGCTCGATGACCGCGCGGGCGGTCTCGACCTCGGGGAGTTCGGGCACCCGGCCAGTCTGCCCGGAAGTGTGAGGGAGCAACCGTGGGCGCAGGCGGGCGGTCTGCACCCTGTGATCGCGTCGGACGCGTCGTTGGCGCCCTCGGCTCCGACGCCCGCACCTCGCGACCGGATCATCGGCTTCGCGTCCGGTCCGGCCAACCGAAGCCGTCGCTGAGCTGACCGAGCTGTCGCGAAGTGGGAAGGCGTACGACTCCTGCAGCACTCTTCGCCCGACGTGCACCTTCGCATCACCATCACGAGCGACGCACCCGTGGCAACAGGTGCGCCACCGACACACCCGACGCAAGGGCCACCCAGGCACACTCCGCGACAGGATCAGCGCCTTCGCGACCGATTCGAGCAGCCGAAGCCGTCGCGAAGCCGCCGGAACTGTCGCGAAGTGGGGCTGCACGTCCCACCCACCCGACTCCCCGTCGAGGCCAGCGACACACCCGGTGAGCCACCCCGCGGCGCGCACCTTTCGCATCACTATCGCCAGCGACGCACCCGCTGCAACAGGTGCGCCACCGACACACCCGACGCGAAGGCCACCCTGGGCACACTCCGCGACCGGATCATCGGCTTCGCGACAAGTCCGACCGGCTGGAGCCGTCGCGAAGCTGCCGGAACTGTCGCGAAGTCACACTGGACGCCCCAGCCACGCCGCGCCTGGGCGCTCACGCCACCCCCACGGCACCCGGCCCTCCGGCCCCTCCGGCCCCTCCGGCCAGAACCCTCAGCCCCGCGCCCGCCCCCGCTTGTAGCGGTCGGACACGGCCCGCTCGATCTCGCGCTGGGCGTCCCGCTTGGCCAGGTCGTGCCGCTTGTCGTAGCTCTTCTTGCCCCGCGCCACGGCGAGCTCGAGCTTGGCGATGCCGTCGCGGAAGTACAGCTCCAGCGGCACCAGCGCGTGCGGGCTCTCGTGCAGCACCGCGGCGATCCGCAGGATCTCCCGGCGGTGCAGCAGCAGCTTGCGCGGCCGCCGCGACGAGTGGTTGTTCCAGGTCCCCTGCAGGTATTCGGGGATGGTCACGCCGTGCAGCCACACCTCGTTGTCGGTGATGACGGCGAAGCCCTCGACGAGCGACGCCCGGCCCTCGCGCAGCGACTTCACCTCGGTGCCGGTCAGCACGAGCCCGACCTCGTAGGTCGTCTCGATCGCGTAGTCGTGCCGGGCCTTGCGGTTGCGCGCGATGATCTGCCGGCCGTCGGTGGTCTTCATCGGGGTCAACGCTATCCGGAACCGTGGGGGGATCCGGAGCTCCGGCCGCGGAACTACGGTCGGAGGATGCGGCACAGCATCTACCGGTGGTTCGGGACGAACCCGTATCCCGGCGACATCGCCATCGCCCTCGGCGTGATGGCGGTCGCCGTCATCTCGGGCTCGCTGTACTACGGCGACGGCCGCGACTGGCTGGCGGTGCTGCTGGCCTTCCCGCTGGTGTTCCGCCGCAGCTACCCGGTGCCGGTGCTCATCGCGAGCATCGTGCTGGAGCTGCTGGTCCTGGTCAGCGGGGCGCCGACCATCACCTCGGCCAGCGTGCTGCTCGTCATCTACTCGAGCGTGGTCTACATCCCCGACCGGTCGTGGGGCCGGGCCGCGCTGTTCGCCGGCGTCGCCGGGGCGGTCATCCTGCCGGTGACGCGGTACAGCTACGACGTGACCTACGCCTTCGGCGGGATGGTGGCGCTGCTGGCGATGGTCGCCACCGCGTACGTCGCGGGCGACCGCCGCCGCGCCGACCTGGACTTCCGGGCCGCCGAGTTGGCCGCGCTGGCCGAACGGAACCGTCTGGTCACGGCGGAACGCGACCAGCGGGTGCAGAACGCCGCCGCCGGCGAGCGGACCCGGATCGCCCGCGAGCTGCACGACATCGTCGCCCACTCGCTGGCCGTGATCGTCGTGCAGGCCGACGGTGGCGCCGCGGCGGCGGCAAAGAACCCCTCGGTCGCCGTCGACGTGTTGCGCACCATCGCCGAGACGAGCCGGCAGGCGCTGGCCGAGATGCGTTCGCTGGTCGGGGTCCTGCGTTCCGACGGCGCCATCGGCGAACCCGACGGCTACCTGCCGCAGCCGGGACTCGCGTCGCTGGACAAGCTGGTCGACCAGATCCGCCAGTCGGGTGTGACGGTCACCCTGCGACTGTCCGCCGACCTCCCGCCGCTGTCGCCGACCGTCGATCTGACCGTTTTCCGGATCGTGCAGGAGGGCCTGACCAACGTGCTCAAGCACGGCGGACCGGCGGCCGCCGCGGAGGTCGAGATCGCTGTCAGTGACGGTGACCTGACCGTCGAGGTGGTCGACGACGGCCGCGGCGCCGCGGCCCTGTCCGACGGGGCCGGCAACGGCATCCAGGGCATGCGCGAGCGTCTCGCGGTGCTCGACGGCCGGCTCTGGGCGGGACCGCGGCCGGGCGGCGGGTTCCGGCTGCGCGCGGTCGTGCCGCTGGCCTCGTGGCCGTCGCCGACCGACGCCACCACCCGGATCCCGCTCGGCGGGCAGCGGTGATCCGCGTCTTCCTGGTCGACGACCAGGCGCTGGTCCGGGCCGGTTTCGGGATGCTGATCAACGCGCAGGACGACATGGCCGTCGTCGGGGACGCCGCCGACGGGGCCGCGGCACTCACCGCACTGGCGGCCACCGCCGCCGACGTCGTGCTGATGGACATCCGGATGCCGGTGCTGGACGGCGTGGAGGCCACCCGCCGGCTGCTCGCCGAGCCGGGCCCGGACACGCCGAAGGTGCTGGTGCTGACCACGTTCGACCTGGACGAGTACGTCTTCGCCGCCCTCAAGGCCGGCGCCTCCGGCTTCCTGCTCAAGGACACCCGGCCGGACGAGTTGCTGTCCGCCATCCGCACGATCGCCGCCGGCGACGCGGTCATCGCCCCGTCGGCGACGCGACGGCTGCTGCAGCACGTCACCGCGGCGCTGCCGTCCGCGCCGGCCCCGCCCGACGACCGGCTCGGGCAGCTCACCGCCCGGGAGCGGGAGGTGCTGGTCGAGATCGCCCGCGGGCTCACCAATCCCGAGATCGCCGCCGGACTGTTCATGGCCGAGTCGACGGTCAAGACGCACGTCGGGAGCCTGCTGGCGAAGTTGCAGCGCCGGGACCGGGTCGGGTTGGTGCTGTTCGCCTTCGAGACCAGGCTGGTGCGCTGAGTGCGCTGAACCCGACGGGGTACGAGCGTAGCCAGGGGATCAGAGGTGCTGCTGCGCGGCGGGGATCGAAGCGAACCCTGTGGTGGCTCGACGAGGTGAACAGCGCGGGCAGCGGCGGAGCCGGCGGCGCGAACACCGCGCCGCGTCGGGTTCGGGGGCCCTCCTCTCCCCCCACGGGTGGAGATGTGCCGCGCCGCGCAGGTCCGCCGGTACCGACCGTCCGGTGCCCTCGGCCGATGTGGGCGACCACGTCCCATCCCTAGCGTTCTTCTCATCGCCGCGGGACATCGACCGCGCGCTCCGGAGAGGAAACACCCATGACCGCAGCCGGTCTCGTCCATCCCCCCACCGACGGCCCGGCGGCCGGCGCGCCGGCCGCCCGTGCCGTCGGCGTCACCAAGGTCTACGGCGAGGGCTCGACCACCGTGACCGCGCTCGACCGCGTCGACATCGACTTCGCGCCCGGATCCTTCACCGCGATCATGGGCCCGTCCGGCTCGGGCAAGTCGACGCTGATGCACTGCCTGGCCGGCCTGGACCAGCCGACGTCGGGTGAGGTGTTCATCGACGGCGACCTGATCACCGGGCTGCCCGACCGCGCCCTCACCGAGGTGCGCCGGGACCGGATCGGTTTCGTCTTCCAGAGTTTCAACCTGCTGCCGATGCTGTCGGCGCGGGACAACATCACGCTGCCGCTGGAGCTGGCCGGCCGCAGGGTCGACCGGACCGCGCTGGACGCGCTGGTCACCTCGCTCGGGCTCGCCGACCGGCTCGACCACAAACCGGCCCAGCTGTCGGGTGGCCAGCAGCAGCGCGTCGCCATCGCCCGGGCGCTCATCACCCGCCCGGCGGTCGTGTTCGCCGACGAGCCGACCGGGGCGCTGGACTCCAAGACCGGGGCGGCGCTGCTGTCCTACCTGCGCTCCGCCGTCCGCGAGCTCGGCCAGACCGTCGTCATGGTCACCCACGACCCGCACGCCGCGGCCTACGCCGACCGCGCGGTGCTGCTGGCCGACGGCCACATCCGGGGCGAGATCGACCGGCCCGCACCGGACACCGTCCTGGCCGCGCTCGCCTCGCTGGCCGCCTGATGCGCGCCGCCTGGGCGAATCTGCGCGCCTACCCCGGCCGGTTCGTCGCCGTGCTGCTCGCCATCGCGATCGGCGTCGGTTTCGCCGCCGCCACGCTCGTCTTCACCTCGAGCTTCCGCACCGACCTGGTCCGTTCCGTCGGCGCCGCGCAGGCGCTGATGGACGTCGAGGTGCAGCCCGGTGGCGCCGATCTGCGCCCCGACGACCCGCGGGTGACCACGGCCTCCGGGGTGGCTGCGGTGGAGCCGCGCTACACCACCTACGTCGAGATGCAGACCCCCGGCGCCCGCGGCTGGACGATGGTCGCGAGCATTCCGGCCGACCCGGCGCAGCGCTGGTTCGACCTCACGACCGGCGCCTGGCCCATCGGCCCGGACGCCGTGCTCACCGACCCCGCCACCGCCACCCGCAACGGGCTGACCGTCGGCGACACCCTGACCTTCACCGACCCGGACGGCGTCGCCCGGCAGGTCACCCTGACCGGCCTGGTCGACGTGCACCAGTCGAAGCTGACCGGCGGCTCCGACCAGTTCTTCGGTGATGCGCAGCTGCTGTCGGCGCTGGCCGGCGGCTACATCGACCAGCTGTCGGTCACCGTGGCCGACGGCGCCTCGCCGGAGGCCGTGGCCGCCGACCTGTCGGCCGCGCTCGGGGACGACGCGGCCGTACGCACCGGCGCCGCCGCCGCGGAGGAGCGCACGTCGACGGTGATCGGCGGGACGGAGACCCTGACCGCGGTGTTGCTCGCCTTCGCCGCGATCGCCGGCCTGGTCGCCGCGTTCGTCATCGCCAACACCTTCACCATCCTGGTCACCCAGCGGCAGCGGCAGCTCGCCCTGCTGCGGTGCGTCGGCGCCTCCGGGCAGCAGGTCCGGCGGTCGCTGATCATCGAGGCCGCGCTGGTCGGGGTCATCGGTTCGCTGCTCGGCGTGGCGGTCGGCATCGGGATCGGGGCGGTCGGGTTGGGCGTCGCCGACATCGCGCTGGGCAGTCTGACGGTGCCGCCGGTCGGGATGGCCGTGGCCTTCGTGATCGGGACCGTCGTCACGGTGCTGGCCGCGCTGGTGCCGGCGTCCCGGGCGATGCGGGTGACGCCGCTGGCGGCGCTGAGCGTGGTGCCCACGGCGGCCGAGGACCGGCGGTCCGGGCGGCTGCGGCTGGTGCTCGGCGGCGGGCTGACCGTCGTCGGCGGTGCCGCGCTGGCCGCCGGGGTGGTGCTGCCGTCGCTGCTGGTGGCGGTGGCCGGCGGGATGCTCTCGGCGGCGGGTCTGCTGCTGCTGTTGCGGTCGGTGCTGCCGTGGGTGCTGCGGCTGGTCGGCGGATCGGCCCGGCTCGGAGGGGTGCCGGGCCGGCTCGCGACAGCCAACGCCCTGCGTCATCCGGGGCGGTCGGCGGCGACCAGTACCGCGCTGGTGATCGCCGTCGGGCTGATCGTCACCCTGCAGGTGGCGGGTGCGTCCGCGCGGGCGAGCCTGTCGGACGCACTGACCGAGCGCTATCCGCTGGACCTCAGCGTGATCGACGCGTCCGGGGAGGGCGGCACGCTGCCCGGCGGGCTGGTCGACCAGGTCGACCGCATCGACGGGGTGCGGGCGGTGTCGGTGGCCGGGACCACGGCCGAGATCGGTTCGGGTGCGCAGACCTTCCCGGTGACGGTGCTGGGCACCACCGCCGACAGCGACGCGCTGCTGCGCTCGCCGGCACCACCGGCCGGCGAGATCGCGCTGCCCAGCTGGATCGTCGGGTCGCTCGAGCTCGAGAACGGCGACCCGGTGACGGTGACCGTGAACGGCACCGCGGTGATCCTGCGGCTGGCCGACAGCAGTCTGGCCAACAACATGGACGCGGCCGCGGTGGTCACCTCGGCCGATCTGGCGCTGCTCGACCCGGCGGCGACGCCGCGGGCGCTGTGGGGGTCGCTGGACGACATCGACGAGGCCGACACGGTGATCGCGCAGCTCAAGCCGTTGCTGGTGTCCGACGACGCGCTGACGCTGACCGGCGCCGCCGTGGAGCACGCCTCGCTCGCCGAGGGCCTGGACACCATGTTGCTGGTCGTCGTGGCGCTGCTCGCGGTCGCGGCGGTGATCGCGGTGGTCGGCATCGGCAACACGCTGGGCCTGTCGGTGGTCGAGCGGACCCGGGAGTCGGCGCTGCTGCGGGCGCTGGGTCTGCGTCGCGGTCAGCTGCGGCTGACCATCGCCATCGAGGCGGCGCTGCTGGCCGCGGTGGGAGCGGTGGTCGGGATCGCGTTCGGCATCGGCTACGGCGCGGTCGGCGCGGCGGCCACCTTCGCCGAGATCGGGGAGGAGCTGGTCGTCGCCGTGCCCTACGGCCAGGTCGCGCTGGTCCTGGTGCTGGCCATGGCGGCGGGCGTCATCGCCTCGGTGCTGCCGGCCCGGCGGGCCGCACAGGCGACGCCGACCGCGGCGCTGGCCGAGGTGTGAGGGACGGGCCCGGGCCGGCGACGGTCCGGGTCCGGGTCGCAGCCGGACGGCGACGGCTCCGGGCCCGGAGTCGCAGCCGGACGGCGACGGCTCCGCGCCCGGGGTCGCAGCCGGACGGCGACGGCTCCGCGCCCGGGGTCGCAGCCCGGCGAGATGCTTCAGGACCTGCTCGGGGACACCCCGATCACACCGACGCCCTTGCTCCGGATCAGCGGTACCGGCGTCAGCTGGTCGCCGACCCGTGAGCGGCCCGCGCTTCCGGCACGTGATGGCTGCGCCGGGCACCCGTCGGCACCGATGCCGGGCGCCACGAATGGCCGCCCGACGCTTGATCGGCTCCGGAACCCGCCGACGTGCACCACGGGTTGAGGACGGACTCGATCACGGGCAGGACCCGGCCACCGCGCGGCCTCCGGCTCATCCCGAACCGGAGGCGCCGAGCAGTGGCAGCCGCCCCTGACGGGATACTCGCGTCGACTCCGGCTGCCCGCGAGGGATGCGCGTCGTCGTCCAGGGCGCGGTCGCCCCGGACGGGGTGATGCCTCCGCTGTCGGACGACCTTCCCGGAGCTCGTCCGGCCCGCCCTGCTGCCCCCACCCTGACCGCATCCCCGAACTGCCCACCGAATCCGGCGATGCCCAGCCTGCAGGGTGGGCACGTCCGGATCCGGTGGGCAGATCCCACGGACGTCGGCGGAACCGGACGCCCCACGGCCAGGTGCCACCGGGTAACCCGTATTCACTTGGTGTATAGCTCGTGTGTATAGTCCTGGGGCATGTCGGTGTCGCGCACGTTGCTGGGACTCATCGAGACAGGTTCGTCGCACGGCTACGACCTGAAGCGGGCGCACGACCAGATCTTCCGGTCGGATCGCCCGTTGGCGTACGGGCAGGTGTACGCCACGCTGGCGCGGTTGCTCCGCAACGGCCTGGTTTCCGCGGAGGGGTCGGAAGCCGGGTCGGGACCGGATCGCAAGCGCTACAGCATCACGGATGCGGGGGTGAGCGACCTGGAAGCCTGGTTGACCACTCCCGAGCAGCCGGCCGAATACCTGCAGAACACCCTCTACACGAAGGTGGTGCTGGCCCTGATGTCAGACCGGTCGGCTGCGGGGCTGCTCGACGCCCAACGGGCCGAGCACCTGAAGGCCATGCGGGAGTTCAACCGTCGCAAGCGGTCCGGCGACCTGGCCGACCAGTTGATCTGTGACCACGCGTTGTTCCACCTGGAGGCGGACCTGCGCTGGCTGGACGTCACCGCGTCGCGGCTGGCCGAGCTGGCGGGCCAGGTCGGCCGGTGACGCAGCCGGGAGGAGCCCCGGGAGCCGGGGGAACGGTCGGGACGGCGACCGCGCCGGTACTGAGCGCCGTCGGGCTCGTCAAGGGTTTCGGGGCCACGCCGGCGTTGCGGGGAGCCGATCTGGAGGTGCGGGCGGGCGAGATCGTCGCCGTCCTCGGGCCGTCCGGATCGGGGAAGTCCACCCTGCTGCACTGCGTCGCCGGCATCCTGCGACCCGACGCGGGCGCGGTCCACCACCGTGGACGCGACCTCGCGACGATGGGCGACCGCGAACTGTCCGTGGTGCGGCGTACCGAGTTCGGTTTCGTCTTCCAGTTCGGACAGCTGATCCCCGAGCTGACCTGTCTGCAGAACATCGCCCTGCCACTGCGTCTCGGCGGCGCCTCGTCCCGGGTGGCGGCCGCGGCCGCACGGGAGTGGTTGGGCCGCCTCGGGATCGCCGATGTCGCCGACCAGCATCCTGGCCAGGTGTCCGGTGGGCAGGCGCAGCGGGTGGCGGTGGCGCGCGCCCTCATCGGTTGCCCGGCGGTCATCTTCGCCGACGAGCCCACCGGCGCGCTGGACACCCTGCAGGGCGAGAAGGTGATGGAGCTGCTGGCCGGCGCGGTCGAGGAGGTCGATGCCGCACTGGTTCTCGTCACGCACGAGCCGCGGGTGGCGGCCTGGTCCGACCGCGAGATCGTGGTCCGCGACGGACGCACCACCGAGACCCGCCGGTGACCGGCCCGGCGCCGGTCGTCGACCGCCCGGGGTGGGCGCGGCCGGCCCTGCCGTCGCGCGCAGGCGTCCGGGCGCAGGCACGCTGGGCGTTGTCGATGGCGACCGCGGAACGGCGGAACCGCAAGCGGCTGCTCGTGATGGCGCTCGGTATCGCACTCTGCACGCTGGCGTTGCTGGCGCTGGCGACGGTCGACCCGTTGATCACGTCCATCACCGCGCGCAGCCTCGCCACCGAGCCGGCCCTGACCGGGTCCGGGCCCGAGTTCCGCTCGGGCACGGTGACCCACACGGTCGGCGACCACAGCGTCGTCGGCGTCCTGCTGGCCGGACCGCCCGACGCGGCGCCGCCCCCGGGCACCGCCGTGTTCCCGGCGGCCGGCGAGGTGCTGGTGTCCCCTGCCCTCGCCGACGCGCTGGCCGACCCCGACCAGACCGAGATCCGCAACCTCGTGAGCGGCACCGTGATCGGGACCATCGATCCGGACGTGCTGACCAGCGCACGGGAGTGGCGGTTCTACCAGGGCCTGCCCACCCTCCCGCGGGACTGGCGCACCGCGGACTCCTGGGGAGCGGACACCCGTGGCCCCGATCCCGCGGCACTGAACCTCCAGCTGTGGATGATCATGGGGGTCGGGACCGCTGTGCTGCTGGTGCCCCTCGTCGTGTTCACGGCGCTGGCCGGCCGCATCGGCGCGGCCCGCCGCGATCGCCGCGCCGATGTGCTGCGACTGCTCGGGGCGTCGCGCCAGCAGTTGCGCCACGTCCTGACGGCCGAACTCCTCGTGGCCTCCGCGGTCGGTCTCGTCCTGGCGGCGGCGGTGTATCTCGGCCTGCGGATGCTGGCTCCGTTCCTGTCGATCGGCGGCCACGGCGCCCAGTCGGCCGACGTCACCCCCGACCCGGTGTTCGCGGCGGTCATCGCCGTCGGCGTGCCGGCCGTGGTCGGTGCCTCGGCCGCTCTGGGCGCCCGGCGGGCCGATCGGCGTGGGGTCGGGGACGGGGACGAACGACCACCGGCGATGTGGTGGCGGCTGCTGCTCCTGACGGTGACGCTCGCGGCGAACGGCGTCGTCCACTGGAACACCCACGCCCCGAGCGGGGATCCGGGCATCGGCGTGCTCGTGCTGTTCCCGATGGTCGTCCTGGACGTCCTCTGCGTGGCCGTCTTCGTCGGCCCCCTCACCTTCGGCCTCGCGCGCCGGCTCCGGGCCGGGAGCCCCGCCGCGCAACTGGCCCGCGGCCGCCTCGTGGAGCAGCCGAAGGCGTCGACCCGGCCGGCGGCCGCGATCGCCACCACCCTGACGGGCGTGCTCGCTCTGTTGTCGATCCTCGGCACCGAGCCGGACCGCTCCCCGCAGACGAGCGCCGCGGCCGCCGGGACGTACGACGGCGTGGTCCTCGACCTGCCCGTCGCCGACCTGCAGAGGCTGCAGGCGGACCTCGGCGCCGTCCCCGGTGTCCAGACCGTCTCGCTGTCGACAGGCCTGCCGTTGGTGGGAACCGACGCGGCGGCACGGCTCGCCACCTGCGATGCCATGGGCGAGCTCGCCGACGTCCCCTGCACGGACGGCGACGTCTTCGTGCACCACGGCGATCCCACCGCCGTCGACCGGTTCGTCGTCCGGGGTGGCGGGACCTGGTCACCGCCGGCCGACACCATCCCCGTCGGGCTCCCGTGGGAGGGGTACCTCGGCAACCAGTACATCCTGACGCCGGGGGCGGTCGCCGCTCAGATCCCCGAGCTGACCACCCTCGCCCAGGTCGAAGTGCGCGTGCGCATGTCCGCGGACGCGCTGCCGGGCGCCCGGGCGGCGGTGGCGTGGCTGGGCGGCCAGTCGGCGCTGGTCCTGACGGCGTCGGACACCGGCAGCGTCCTGGACGTCCTGACCTGGGTCAGCGTGGTACTGATCGGCTGCGCACTGATGGTGCTGCTCATCTGCGCCCTCGGCCAGTGGCTGTCGGCTGCGGAATACGTCGACGGCCGCCGTCGGATCTTCGCCCTCGCCCGGGCCTCCGGGGTGCCGGACGCGACGCTCACCCGCTCGATCGTGCTGGCCGCCGTCGTCCCGGCGGTCGTCGGCGCTGTGCTGGCCGGCATCGTGGGCGCGACGATCGTCGTACAGATGCGCGTGTTCCACAGCATCGACGACGCGGTGTCGTTGGACGTCATCCGGCTGGTGGTGGGCGGCGGCGTGGTCGTCCTGACCGCGTCTCTCGTCGGTGTCGCCACCGCCGCCCGGCTCCGCCGGACCACCGGGCCGGACGCGCTCCGCACGGAATGAGCGCCCTGCGGGCCGCCCACCGGTGACGGCCCGGATCCACCGCTCGCCCGGCGCGGACGGCCCCGCACCCCCCACCCGTAGGGCGGCAGACGGCGCACACCGACCCCTGGCGTCCCGGCGACGAGCACGGTGACCGCCGAGACGGGCGCAGCCCGACTGTCATCCGCATCACCCGAATGCCTGCTCCGAGCCCAGGCTTGCTACTCTCAGTCACAGATTCCCGATGCACCGGCCAACGCGTTGATCCGAACGGGTCACGACCACCGCCGCTCATCGCGGACGACTGGCAGCCGACCGGATCGGCCGGTCCCACCCCGCGACCGCGGGGCCGGGGCGCGGGCGCCCCGGACCGGTCGTGCGACTGTGACCCCCGGTCCGCCGTGCCGCGCCATCGCCAGCACCTCGGAAGGAACCCCTCCCATGACCACGCACCTCGCGACCCCTGACGACGTCCGGACCAGCGGCCTCCCGGACGCCACGGCGGCGGACGGCCCCGCAGCTGCGGTCACCCCGCTCCGGCCCGCCGCGGATCCCGGTCTCCCCACCGCACCGCCCCCGGCCGGCAACGGCGCCGCACGGCGTCCGCCGGTCGCCCGTCGGCTGCTCGGCGCGGTGACCCGCCGGCTCGACGTCGTCGCGCGCGCCGTGGCGGACCGGCACGGTGAGCGGTGGCCGGTCCTGGCAACCACCTACGACGCCGCCGTCATCCGGCGACGCATGCAGCGCTCCCTCGGCTACCGGCCCGACCTGCGCAACCCGAGGACGTACAACGAGAAGTTGGCCTGGCGGATCCTGCACGACGACAACCCGCTGATCCCGTTGACCACCGACAAGATCGCCGTCCGCGACCACGTGGCCGCCACCGTCGGCCCGGAACTGCTCATCCCCCTGATCGGCACCTACGAGCGCGCGGTCGACATCCCCTGGGACGACCTGCCGCAGTCGTTCGTCCTCAAGGGTTCCCACGGCTGTGCGATGAACCTGCTGGTGCCGGACAAGGACGCCATCGACCGCAGCGAGGTGCTGCGCACGGCCGAGGGATGGCTGCGGACCAACTACTACGAGCAGTCCCGTGAGCGGGCCTACAAGCAGATCCCGCCGCGGCTGCTCATCGAGGAGCTGCTCACCGACGAGGACGGCGACGTCCCCGCGGACTACAAATTCCTCGTCTTCCACGGGCGCACCGCACTCATCCGCGTGCACTCGGGCCGCTTCGGTGACCACCGGGTCAACTTCTTCGACGCCGACCTGCAGCCGGTCGCCCTGCGCCAGATCATGCCCACCGCTCCCGCGCTCGTGCTGCCGCCCGAGGTCCGGGACATGATCCCGGTGGCCGAGCAGCTGGCCGCGGACTTCGACTACGCCCGGATCGATCTGTACTGGGCGCGCGGGCGGTGCTGGTTCGGCGAGATCACCCACAACGACGGCAACGCCCACGTGTTCTTCGAGCCCGCGTCCTACGACGCGGACCTGGGCGCCCTCTGGCGGCTGCCGCGGTAGGACCGCACGGCGGTCCTCGGGGCCGCTGTCGCCGGTGGGTGTGGCCGACCCGGCGCCTCGCCCTGCCGGGCCGGCCGGCCCCCGGACGGCAGGATCGGCCGAATGCCCCGCACCACCCGTCGCCGTCCGGCACGACGCCCCGCTGCACCGCGCCCGACGAGCCCGCACGACCCGACCGCCGGCCGCCTCTGGTACCTGGCGGTCCCCTTCCAGCAGCAGGTCGACGGCGCGGTGTGGGACCCGGCCCGCAAGGCCCACACCCACACCGCTCACGCGTTGCCGGCGCACCTGGCGCCGTACCGGTCGCAGCCCTACACCGTGCTGCGCCGCCGGGAGGACGACGCGAACGGCACTCCCGGCGCGCCGCCGCCGCCGGTCGCCGCAATGACCCCGCGTGACCTGCAGGTGGACGGTGCCCGCGCCATCGTCACCGCCGCGGCCACCCGCATCGGCGGTGCCCCGGCCCGCGGCTTCCTGCTCACCGACGACACCGGCGTCGGCAAGACCGTCACCGCGTTCCTCGCGTTGAAGGAGATCGCCGCGGCACGGACGCTGACCCGGTTGCTGATCCTGGTGGACCGCCCGAAGCAGATCACCGTCCCGCACTGGCGGCGCACGGTCACCGCGCTCGGCCCGGGCGACCTCGACATCCTCATCGCCTCGCCGGACGAGCTGCCGCACCTGCTCGACGGCACCACGCCGCGCTGGACGTGGGACCTGCTGGCGGTCGACGAGGCGCAGCTCTACCGCAATCCGGACACCGCCAGGGTCCGCCGCTACCGGGCCGTCTCCCGGTTCCGCAGCCCGCACGCCAAGGCACCGTTCACGCTGTGGATGACCGCCACCCCCGGCAACCATCCGGCCGAGCTGACCTACCTCGCTCCGTTGCTGGCCCAGGTCCACGGTGAGCCCACCACCCGGTGGACCGACTTCGGCGGCCGGCTGCTCGAGGCCGGGCTGCCGATCCGCAAGGGCCCGTACGGCACCTGGACCTGGGACGGCGCGGCCGCCGATGACACCGCCGCCCAGCAGGACGCCACCCGCACGGTCCGGCGCTGGCTGCTGGACGCACCGGCACCGCTGACCCTGCACCGGGCCGCCCCCTGGGGGCCGGCGCCGCTGGAGCCGATGCCGGTCACCCTCACCCCCGACGAGCGCATCGCCTACGACGTCGCCTGGTCGGCCTTCCGCGGCGCCTTGCGGGCCCTGGAGGACGACCGCGAGATCCGGGGGCGGGCCGCCACCGCCACCGGCCGCGCCGCGGTGCTGCGGTTCCGGCAGAAGGCCTCCCTGCTGCGGGTGCCCGCGACCGTGGCGTGGGTGCTGCGCGCCGTCGAGGCCGGCCGGCAGGTGCCGGTGTCGTGCGAGTTCGTCGGAGCCGCCGCCCAGCCGATCGCCGACGCCGTCGAGGCGGCCGGGGTGCCGGTCGCCCGCATCTTCGGTGGCACCACCGGCGCCGACGCCGAGGCCGAGCGGCTGCATTTCCAGACGGGTGCGGCGAAGGTCGTCGTGTTCACTCCGACCAGCAGCCTGAGCCTGCAGGCCGGCGAGCACCTGGCCGACGGCGACACCGGATCGGCGGCCCCGCGGGAGGCACTGATGCACAACGTCCGCTTCTCCGGGATCGCCGCCCGGCAGGTCCTGGGCCGCTCCCACCGTGACGGGCAGATCTGTCCGTGGCACCTCGCCTACGCCGAGGACACTGCCGAGGAGCAGATCGCGTCGCTGATGGTCGGCCGGCTGCGGGCCACCGCCGACACCGCCGGAGCGGACAGCGCCGCCCTCGCCGGGATCGCGGAGATCCTCGGGGTGTCGTGGCTGCCGGACGCGGCGCTGGCCGAACCCGACCCCCGCTGACAGATCAGGACAGGCCAGAACAGGACCAGACAGATCAGGACAGATCAGATCAGGACGGGCCAGAACAGGTCGAGCCGGTCCGGAACAGGCCAAGACGGGCCGGGGCCGGCCGGGACGGGTCAGGACGGGTCAGGACGAGCCGGGGCCGGCCGGGACGGGTCAGGACGGGTCAGGACGAGCCGGGGCCGGCCGGGACGGGTCAGGACGGGTCAGGACGGGTCAGGACGGGCCGGGACGGGCCGGGGTCAGCTGCCGGCCCTGGTGACCGCGGCGCGGAACCGGTCGTGGTCGGCACGGACCCTGGTCAGCGGTTGGAGCACCTCGGTGTCGGCGACCGTGGCCACCCTGTCGGTCAGCTGCTGCCGTGCCTGCCGGGCCCGTCGGCGGGCCCCGGCGCGCACCAGCGGTCTGCTCACCAGCGCGAGCAGGAGGCCGGCGAGCAGGCCGCCGACGAGCAGCAGCGTGGGCAACGGGATGCCCTCCACCCGGGGCAGCGGGACGACGTCGGCCAGTTGGAGCAGGCCCAACCCGACGAGAGCGAGCAGCCACAGCGCTCCCGCCAGCGCGGTCAGTGCGAGGAGCCACTGCAGGCCGCCGGCCGCCCGCTGCCAGACCGGCGTGCGGTCCGGGCCGAGGTCGGTGCCGGTGACGGCCCGGTCCAGCCGGTCGGCCAACCGCTCCTCCGACAGCTCCGCGGTGCGTCGCAGCTCGTCCCGCCAGGCCTGCGGCAGTCCCTGACCGGCGGCGTCCCGGGTCCGGCGCAGCGCCGTGTCGACGCCGGCGGTCTGCACCGCACCGGCCTCGGGCAGCGAGCTGCGGGCCGCCTCGCTCCCCAGGTGCAGCCGGCTGAGCGGGTCGGCCCGCAGTTTCGAGGTCCAGCGCAGCACCGGCCAGCCGGTGTGCTGCTGTCCGTCGCGGCGGACGGAGCGCTCGACCGCGCTGACGACCGCGGGCACCCCGGCCGCGTCCGCGAGCGCGGCCGCCAGGCCCTCCCGGTCGTCGCGGGCGCGGCCCCCGTCGGCGTCCGGCGCGCAGTGCCGCGCCAGCGCGGCGGCGGCGGACCGGGCGTCAGCGGCCAGCCGGTCGGTGGCCGCCCGCCGCGCGGCCACCCGGGCGGCGAGCTCGGCCCGCAACTCGGGCAATCCGGCTCCGGTGCGGGCGGAGGTGGGCATGATCGGCGTCGCGGCCAGTCCCTCGCGGTCGAGCAGCCCCCGCAGGTCGGTGAGGCAGGCCCGCGCCGCGGCGTCGTCGAGCCGGTCGACCTGGTTGAACACGACCACCAGCACCCCCGCGTGCCCGGCCAGCGGCGCCAGGTACCGCGAGTGCACCGCGGCGTCGGCGTACTTCTGCGGGTCGAGGACCCAGACCAGCACGTCGACCAGCTCGACCAGACGGTCGACCTCCAGCCGGTTCTCCAGCCGGACGCTGTCGTGGTCGGGCAGGTCCAGCAGCACCAGTCCGTCCAGCGCCGGCTCGGCCGGGTGCACCCGGTGCCGGCGCGGCACCTGCAGCCAGTCCAGCAGCCGGTCGGCTCCGTGATCACCCCACACGGCGGCGTGCGCGACCCCGGTCGTCGGCCGGCGGACGCCCGGAGTGCTCACCTCGCTGCCGCTCACCGCGTTGAACAGGGTGGACTTGCCGCTGCCGGTCGCCCCGGCGAGCGCCACCACGGTCGCGTCGCCGAGCGCCTCGCGCGCACCGGCCTTGGCCAGCAGGGTGCGGGCCCGCGACACCTCGGGCACCCCGAGCCGGCCCTCCGCGACCTCCACGGCCTCCCGCAGGGCGGCCAGCCGCTCGGTCAACGGGAGATCGGTGCGCCGCCCGCTGCCCAGCTTCATGCGCGGGCTCCGCGGGCGGTGGCCAGCCCGGCGAGCGCGCCGCGCAGCTCGGCGGTGGCGTCCGGCGGAGGCGCCACGTCCGCCAGCAGCTCGGTGAACCGGGCCTGCTCGCCGCGCAGCAGCCGGTCGGCCCGGGCGTCCAGGTCGGCGCGGGCGCGCGTGGCGAGTTCCCGGACGGCGTTGTCGCCGAACACCGCCTCCAGCAGCCGCTGGCCGACGGCGGTGGTGCCGCCGGCGATCGCCACCTCGGCGCCGGAGAGCCCGGCGGTGGAGGCGAAGACGGCGATCATCAGCGTCGCACCGACGCCGTTGACGCCCCAGGACAGCAGCCGGGCCTGCGACCGCTTGCCCGCGCCCTCCGCACGCACCAGCTCGAGCACGAAACCCTGCCAGTCGCGCACCTCGTCGGCGGCCTTCCGGCCGAAGTCCGGCGAGGCCCCGTCCAGCTCGGTCTCCCGGCCGCCGATCACCGCGATGCCGCCCGGCAGCGAGCGCCAGGCGACGACAGTGTGCTCCGCCGCCCGGTCGGCCTCGGCGCGCAGCAGCTGCTCGACGCCGGACTCCAGCGCTCCCTGCAGGTCCGCGGCCGGGTCGGGCCGGCCGCGGAACGCCGCGGTCACCCGGTCACGCCACCGACCGACCTGCCCCTGCAGGCTGCGCATCCACTCCCCGGTGCCCACGAACTCCTGCCAGCGGGCGAGCACCTCCCCGCGCAACAGGCTGCCGTTGCCCACGCCCTCGTCGACGGCGGCACGGGCACCGGCGTACGCGGCGTCCGCCGCCGCCCGCAGCGCCTCTGCGGCGACCGCCTGCTCCTCGACGCCGGCGGCGACCAGGTCGACCCGGCCGCCGAGACTCTCCAGCGCACCGGCCAGCGTCTGCCGGACGACGGCGGCCCGCTGCTCCTGGTCGGCGGCGAGCGCCTGCAGCCAGTTCCGCAGCGGCGCCACCTGCTCCGCGGGCAGGAAGCCGTCGACCAGCGGTCGTTCCTCGACGACGAAGAGCCGGGCCGCGCCGAGCCCGGCGCGTCGCAGCATCGCGGCCAGGTCCTCGGCGACCTCGCCGACCGCCTCGGGCGGCACCCGGTCCAGGACGACGGCCAGGGCGGTGCCGCGGTCCTGTGCCGTCCGCAGCAGATCCCAGGGGACGGCGTCGGCGTACCGGGCCGCCGTGGTGACGAAGATCCACAGGTCGGCCGCCCCCAGCAGCTGCCCGGCGAGCGCGCGGTTGGCCTCGACCACCGAGTCGACGTCGGGGGCGTCGACCAGGGCCAGACCCGGCTGGAGGGCGTCGGTGGGAACGAGGGTGATGCCGCTGAGGGTGTCACCCCCACCCGTGGTGCGGGCCAGTCCGGGAAGCACCCGGGTGCCGGAGAACCACGCCACGTCGGCGGCCGCGCAGACCAGCACCGGCGAGCGGGTCGTCGGCCGGAGCACCCCCGGAGTGGTGACCCGGGCGCCCAGCACGCTGTTGACCAGCGTGGACTTCCCGGCGCCGGTGGAGCCGCCGACGACGGTCAGCAGCGGGGCGTCGAGGTCGCGCACCCGGGGCAGCAGATAGTCGTCGATCTGGTCGACGACGGCGCGGGCGGTCCGGGCCGCGGCATCGCGGCCGGCGGTCGCCAGGCCCAGGGGCGCCGCGGCGACGGCGTCGCGCAACCGCTGCAGGGCGTCCGGCAGCCCGGTCGGGGTCGTCATGCCCAGCTAGGTGCCCGCCGCCGTGGATCCGCACCCCTCGGGGGGCCGGTCGCCACCCTCGGTCATCATTCCCACCACCGGACCGGGCATCGGCGCCGGCGGGACCACGAAGCGACGGCCGGACGCGGTCGGCCACTGGTTCGACTACCCGCAGTGATCGGAAACATCACCCGTAGATCCATGGTCTCGTGTCACTGTGTAACGGTAAAGTCGCTCTCTGCAATCACCGTCGCGCACCCCCGAGGGCCGCCCCGCACGGTGCCCGAGCGAAGGACGCCACCATGACGTCGACCGACCTGCTGTCGTCGATCCGCTCCACCGACTCCGGGATCGCCCGGGCCGTCGGGGTCACCAAGATCTTCGGCCGCGGACCGGCCGCCTACACCGCACTCGACGACGTCTCGGTCTCCTTCGAGGCCGGCAGCTTCACCGCCGTCATGGGGCCGTCCGGCTCCGGCAAGTCGACCCTGATGCACTGCATGGCCGGCCTGGACAACGCCGACCGCGGCCAGGTGTTCGTCGACGGAGTCGAGCTCGGCGGCCTCGACGACCGGCGGCTGACCATCCACCGGCGGGACCGGATCGGCTTCGTCTTCCAGAGCTTCAACCTGCTGCCGATGCTGTCGGCCAGGGAGAACATCACGCTGCCGCTGGAGCTCGCCGGCCGCAAGGTCGACAAGGCGCTGTTCGCCGAGCTGGTCACCTCGCTCGGCCTGTCCGAGCGGCTGAACCACCGGCCGGCGCACCTGTCCGGCGGTCAGCAGCAGCGCGTCGCCGTGGCCCGGGCGTTGATCACCCGCCCCGCCGTCGTCTTCGCCGACGAGCCCACCGGGGCGCTGGACTCCAAGACCGGCGCCGCCCTGCTGGCCCACCTCCGCGACGCCGCCCGCGCCGGCCAGACCATCGTGATGGTCACCCACGATCCGGTCGCCGCCACCTACGCCGACCGCGCGATCCTGCTCGCCGACGGGCGGCTCCGTGGCGAACTCGTCCGCCCCGACGTCGACAGCGTGCTGCACGCCCTGTCGTCGCTGGCGGTCTGAGTGCGCTCGGCCTGGGCCGGCCTGCTGCTGCACAAGCGGCGGTTCGCCGCCGTGCTGCTCGCCATCGCCATCGGCGTCGGCTTCGCCGCGTCCACGCTGATCTTCACCGACAGCTTCCGGACCGACCTGGCCCGCACGGTGGGTGCCGCGGCGTCCCGGGTCGACGTCATCGTCCAGCCGCGCGGCGGGACCGACACCGCCGGGATGCCGGCGGCCATCACCGCCGTCCCCGGTGTCGCCGCCGTGGAACCGGTGCACCACGCGATCCTCGCCTTCACCACCGCCACCACCCGGGGCTTCACCCACGTCCAGTCGATCCCCGGTGATCCCGCCCTGCGCTGGTTCGACCTCACCGACGGGCAGTGGCCGGCCGACACCGCCGACCCGCTGACCGCCGTCGCCGTCGACGCCGACACCGCCGAGCGCAACGACCTGGCGGTCGGCAGCGCCGTCACCGTCACCACCGCCGACGCCACGCAGCGCCGGTTCACCGTCGTCGGACTGCTGGACGTGCACCGTTCGTCGCTGACCGGATCCCGCGACGAGCTCTACACCACGGTGGGCCTGGCGGGAGAGCTCGACGGTGGCGTCGCCGCCGAGTTCGACGTCACCGCCGCCGCGGGCACCGACCCGGGCGCGCTGGCCACCGCCGTCGGCGCCGCCCTCGGCGACACGGCCGTCGTGCGGACCGGTGCGGCCGTCGCCGCCGGGCAGGTCGAGCTCGCCCTCGGCGGCACCCAGGTGCTGGGCACCGTGCTGCTCGCCTTCGCCGTCATCGCCGGACTCGTCGCCTCGACGGTCGTCGCGAACACCTTCACCATCCTCATCCACCAACGGCAGCGCCAGATCGGGCTGTGGCGCGCCATCGGCGCGTCCAGACGGCAGGTGCGCTCCTCGGTACTGGGGGAAGCGCTGCTCATCGGGGTCCTCGGCTCGCTCGCCGGCGCCCCGCTGGCCGTCGGCGCGGCGCTGGTCGCGATGCCGATCGCGCACCTGCAGACCTCCAGCCTGACGGTGAACCCGCTGCCGCTCGCGCTGTCGGTCGGTGCCGGTATCGGCGTCACCGTGATCGCCGCGCTGCTGCCCTCGGTGAAGGCGATGAAGGTGTCGCCGCTGGCCGCACTGAACCTGCTGATCCCGGCGCCGCACAGCGCCAGCCGCGGCCTCGTGCGCACCTTCCTCGGCGTGGTGATGGTGCTGTTCGGCGGGGGCGGGCTCGCTGCCGGCGTGATGATGCCGTCGCTGGCGGTGGCCGTCGGCGGCGGGGTGGTGTCCGCGCTCGGCGTCCTGCTGCTGCTGCGGTCCGTGCTGTCCCGCTTCCTGCGGCTCGTCGTCCCGGCCGCCCGGCTCGCCGGGACGCCCGGCCGGCTGGCCGCCGCCAACGCCCTGCGCAACCCGCACCGCGCGGCCGCGACCGCCACCGCGCTGACCATCGCGGTCGGCCTGATCGTCACCCTGCAGGTCGCCGCCGCCTCCGCCCGGGCCAGCCTGTCGTCGTCCCTGGACGACCGCTTCCCGCTGGACGTGAGCATCACCAGCGTGGCCGAACCGTCGGCCGACAGCCCGACCGGCCGGGTGCTGCCCGCGCTGCCCGGCGGGCTGGGCACCGAGATCTCGGGGGTCGACGGGCTCACCACCCGGACACTGTCCGGCACCCTGGCGGACCTGCGGGTGGACGGCGTCCCCACCCCGGTCACCGCGGTCGGCACCGCCGCCGACGTGGACGCGGTCATCCGCACGCTCCCGGTGCCCACCGGCCGCATCGCACTGCCCGACGGGCTGATGTCGTCGGCACGGCTCAAGGCCGGCGACACCGTCGAGCTCGTCGGGCCCGCCGGGAGCCTGGAGCTGACCGTCTCGGTCAGCCACCTCGCCCGCGGCCAGCGCGCCACCGTGGTGATCGCGGCCACCGACCTGGCCGTGCTGGACCCCGCCGCCGGGCCCGTCGCCCTCTGGGGCCGGCTCGCCGACATCGACAGCGCCAACGCCGCGATCACCGCCCTGAACCCCATCGTCGCCCGCTACCCGTCCATCGCGCTGGCCGGCGCGGCCGTCGACCACGCCTCCATCTGGAAGGGCCTGACCCGGATCCTGCTGCTGGTCACCGCGCTGCTCTCGGTGGGGGCGGTGATCGGGGTGGTCGGCATCGGCAACACGCTGGGCCTGGCGGTCACCGAACGCACCCGCGAGTCGGCGCTGCTGCGCGCCCTCGGGCTGAGGCGGAGTCAGTTGCGGATGAGCCTGGCGGTGGAGGCGGCGCTGCTGGCCACCGTCGGCGCCGTGGTCGGGATCGGCCTCGGCGCGGTCTACGGCTGGGTGGGGGCCGCCGCCACCTTCGGCGAGATCGACACCCCACTGGTGATGGATTTCCCCACCACCGACGTCCTGCTGGTGCTCGCCGCGGCGGTGCTCGCCGGGGTGGCCGCCTCCGTCCTCCCGGCCCGCCGCGCCGCCCGCGCCCAACCCCGGGCCGTCCTCGCCGAGATCTGACCCGGCCGCCGGGGCCCCGGAGTTCGCCTCCGTCGAGGCCGGTTTACCGTGTCGGGATGGCTGATGACACCGACGCCCTGCGTGTACTGCTGCTCGACGCGTTCGGCCGCATCCGCGAGCTGGTCGAGAGCACCACGGACGGCCTCTCCCCCGAGGTCGCGACGTACCGCCCGGACCCGGACGCCAACACCGTCGCCTGGCTGGTCTGGCACCTCACCCGCGTGCAGGACTCCCACCTGTCCGAGCTCGCCGGCCGCCCGCAGGTGTGGACCGAGCAGGGCTTCGCCGACCGCTTCGAGCTGCCGTTCAGCCGCGGGGCGACCGGCTACGGCCAGTCGCCCGAGGAGGTCGGGGCGGTCACGGTGCCGGCCGCCGAGCTGCGCGCCTACCACGCGGCCGTCGACGCGGTGACGACGGACTTCCTCCGCGACGTGACCGCGGCCGACCTCGGCCGGATCGTCGACGAGGACTGGGACCCGCCCGTGACCATGAGCGCCCGGCTGGTCAGTGTTCTCGGTGACTGCCTGCAGCACCTCGGACAGGCCGCCTACCTGCGCGGGCTCGCCGAAGGCGACTGACCCCCGTGGCCGGCCCGCCGGGTCGGCGGCCCCCGCCGGACGCCGCGGCCGGCCGCCCGAGCCGGGTGGCGACGAGGGGGAAGACCGCCACCGAGAGCACCCCCGCCCCGACGAGTGCGGCGGCGTTCTCGGGCAGCATCGCACCCGAGCTGCGGCCGATCTCGGCCAGCGCGACCAGCAGCGGCAGCGCCGTCGCGGTCAGGAACATCAACTGCACCCGCTCGCGGACCACCAGCGTCCGGCGGTAGACCACCATCGCCGGAACCCCCCGGACGACGAGCAGCAGCGCGAGGAAGACCAACAGCCGCGCCGGGTTCTCCGCGATCGAGCGCACGTCCAGCGCCATCCCGGAACTGACGAAGAACACCGGGATGAAGACGCCGTAGCCGACCGCGTCGAGCTTGTCGTCGAGTTCCTCGCTCGCGTGCGCGGTGCGCCGCAGCACCATGCCGGCGAAGAACGCGCCCAGCGCGGCCTCCACGCCGAACTGCTGGGTGATCAGCAACAGACCGATCAGCAGCACCACGGTGATCCGCAGGGTCAGCTGTGACGTCGCGTGCCGGTTCTCCCCGACGATGGCCGCGACCCGGGTGTGCGAGAGCAGCTTCACCAGCCAGGCGATGACGAAGGCGAACGCCGCGATCGAGGCGATGATCAGCGCCTCCCACCAGGAGTCGTGCGCTCCGAGGAACAGCGAGATGGCCAGGATCGGCATGATCTCGCCGACCGCGCCGGCCGCGAAGACGAACCGGCCGAACGCCCCGGCGAGCATCCCCTGCTCCCGCAGGATGGGCAGCAGCGTGCCCAGGGCGGTCGTGGTGAGACCGATCGCCACCGGGACGAAGGCCGTGACGAACCCGACCGCCGCCAGCCCGCCCACGATGGCCGCGGCGGCCACCGCGCTGATCGCCCAGGCCCACAGGGCCTGCCGGCCCGCCTTCTGAACCAGCAACCGCGGATCGAGCTCGTACCCGGCGAGCAGGAACAGGAAGCCCAGGCCGAGTCCGGAGATGAGCCCGACCTGGGCCGGGTCGGCCACGCCGGCGACCGCCGGGCCGATCAGCACCCCGCCGAGGATCAGGAAGAGCACCTGCGGCGGGCGGCCGGGGAGCAGCCGGGACACGATGGGGGCGGCGACCGCCACGGCCATCACGACGAGCAGCGCGCCGAGCGGCTGGCCGGTCACGGTGCCGTCACCGGATCGGGGTCGGGACGGCGGGACGGATCGGGCACGGCGGGTCCACTTCTCGAGCGCGCGGCGGTGTCCCGACGATCCTGGCAGGAACCCGGGGAGTCGGTGGGACCCGGCCGGCCCGGACCACCGGTCGGTCGCGAGCCCGTTCCGGACGCTGCTCACCCTGTCGGCCCGCACCCGACCGGCAGCGGCGGAGCCGCCTCCGGAGCATCGGAGGCGACGGATCTCACCCTCGGTCACGAGCCGGCGGCCCGAGGGGGTGAGGACCCTGCCGAGGCTTCGCGACCTCCCCTACCATCGTCACATAGTGCACGATGCCTGTCACTGTGCGTAACAGACGCTGAAAGCGAGCTCCATGATCGTCACCGGTTCCCGGTCGAAGCCGTCCACCCCGCCGGCCGGGACCGACCTCCCACGGGCGCGTCGACTCCTCGGGCTCGGCACCGTCCTGCTGCTGGTCGCCTCCATGCTGACCTGGAGCGGCCTGGCGGCCGCGCCGACCGCCGAAGCGGTGGTGCGGACGCCGTTCACCACCTCGTTCTCCGTCCAGGACAACGGGGCGGTGGTCCTCACCGGCAACAGCCAGCTGACCTGCCCGACGGCCACCGCGGGCTGCTCGGCCGCCCGTAACGCCGCGGCGACCGGAGCGGCTGCCGGAAGCGTCAACAACAACGACTACTCGATGGTCTTCGTCGACGCCGACACCGACCCCTCGACGAGCAACTCCACCAGCGCGGACCTCGTCCTGCCCAGCGGCGCCACCGTCCTGTCGGCCAAGCTGGTCTGGGGCGCCCGGCTCGGCACCACGCTGCCCGCGGCCTCGGCCGCCGTCATCAAGCTCCGCGCGCCCGGGGCGGCCGGGTACACCACCTACACCGCCGGCACGCAGGTCCAGCCGCTGCAGGACAACCCGTACCAGAGCTCGCTGGACGTGACCACGCTGGTCGCCGCCCAGGGCAACGGCACCTACTGGGTCGCCGACATGGCCGCCTCGCTGGGCGCGGACAAGTACGCCGGCTGGAGCCTCGTCGTCGCCTACCGCGATCCGTCGCAGCCGCTGCGCGACCTGCGGATCTACGAGGGGTTCGCCGACGTCACCTCCGCCGCCGGCAACAGCAACGTCAGCATCCCGATCTCGGGCTTCCTCACCCCGCCGACCGGCCCGGTGCGCGCCACCATCGGCGTGGTCGCCTGGGAGGGCGACCGCGGCAGCGTCGGCGACAGCCTGGCCCTGGGTGGCACCGTGCTGTCCGACGCCACCCGGCCGGCCAACAACTTCTTCGACTCCGCCATCAGCGACACCGGCGTCGGCATCACGTCCCGCAACCCCGGCAACGGCAACAACTTCGGCGTCGACATCGGCCGGGTCAGCACGACCAACGTGCTCGGCAACGCCTCGACCTCGACCTCCATCAACCTGACCACCGGCGGCGAGACCTACTACCCCGGCGTCATCACCACCCAGATCGACCTGTTCACGCCGACGTTCAACACGATCTCCAAGACCGTCACCAACCTGTCGGGCAGCTCGGTCGCGGTCCCCGGCGACACCCTGCAGTACCAGCTCACGTTCACCAACACCGGCGCCGACTTCGCCGACCGGACCGTCATCGGTGACGCGCTGCCGCCGAACGTCACCTACGTCCCGGGCAGCCTGACCGTGCTCGCCAACAGCGGCGCGACCGGTCCGCTGACCGACGCCGCCGGCGACGACATCGGCGAGTACACCGCGAACAACCGCACCGTCACCGTGCGGTCCGGAAGCGGCGCGACGACCACCAGCGGCGGCACCATCGCGCCCAACCAGACCAGCACCGTGCAGTTCCGGGTCACCGTCGACCGGGCCGCAGCGGGCACCACCGTGTCCAACACGCCGACCCTGAACTACCTCGCCCGCACCATCAACAAGTCCTACACGTTCACCGGCAACGTGGTGTCGACCCCGGTCCGGGCGCTCGCCGACCTGTCCGTCACCTCGGCCACCGGAGGCGGCACCACCCTCGCCGGCCGCACCGTCGTGTTCACCGACACCGTCACCAACGAGGGCCCGAACCCGGCCACCGGTGTCGTCACCACGCAGACGCTGCCCGCGGGCACCACCTACAGCTCCGCGGCGACGCCCACCGGCACCACCTGCACCGCCTCCGGACAGACCGTCACGTGCACCACCGCGACGCTGGCCCCCGGCGCGTCGGTGGTCCTGCCGATCACCGCCGCCGTCGCTCCCGGCACCCCCGCCGGGACCTTGACCGGCACCGTCTCGGTCGGCGCCGACACCGCCGACGACGACCTGACCGACAACAGCGCCTCCGCCGTGGTGACCGTCGGCGTCGCCGCCGATCTGGCGCTGGGCCGCACCGCCGACCGGACGACGGTCGACGCCGGCGCCACGGTCACCACCACCCTGACCGCCGTCAACAACGGACCGTCCACCGCCACCGGTGTCGTCCTCACCGATCCGCTGCCCGTCGGGGTCAGCCTGATCAGCGCCACCGGGCCGGCCGGCGTGACCTGCACCGTCAGCGGCAACACCGTCAGCTGCCCGCTGGGCTCCCTCACCCCGGGACAGCAGGTCGCGGTCACCGTCGTCACCCGGGCCGCCGCCAACCTCGCCCCGGGCTCGACGCTGACCGACACGGCCACCCTGCTGTCCACCACCACCGACCCGACGAGCGCCGACAACACCGCCACCGGGACCGTCACGGTGACCGCCGCGGCCGACCTGGCGGTCACCGGCACCGCCGCCGCCGACCCGGTCACCGCCGGCGGCACCCAGACCTACACCGTCCGGATCACCAACAACGGCCCGTCCGACGCCCGCACCGTCGTCCTGGACGGTCCGGCGACCGCCGGCCTCACCCTGCGCTCCGGCTCGACCAGCCAGGGCACCTGCGCCGTCACCGACGGCGCCCTGCGCTGCGCGGTCGGCACCGTCGCCGCCGGCGGCACGGTCACCGTGACCGTTCTCGCCGACGTCGCGAGCACCGCGACCGGCACCGTCAGCCACCTCTCGACCGTCAGCTCGGCCACCACCGACCCGGTGGGCGGCAACAACACGACCACCGTCACCGTGCCGGTCGTCGCCGTCGCCGACCTGTCGCTGGCCGCCAGCTCGGACCCCGCGACCATCGTCGTCGGCACCCCGGTCACCTACCGCTTCACCGTCACCAACAACGGCCCCTCGGCCGCCACCGGCGCCGTCGTCACCGACCCGCTGCCGGCCGGCCTGACCTTCGGCAGCAGCGCCGACGGCTGCACCGCCGCGGGCGGCACGGTGACCTGCCCGGTGGGATCGCTCACCGTCGGCCAGAGCCGCACCGTCACCTTCGTCGCCGCCACCGCCGGCGCCGCCGGCACCGTGACCAACACGGCCACCGTCAGCGCCGCCACCACGGACCCGGCGACGGCCAACAACAGCAGCAGCGTCGTCTCGTCGGCCACCGTCCGCTCCGACCTGCGCGTCGCCGCCACCACCGGCGGCCCCCTGGTGGCCGGCGGACCGGTCTCCTACACCCTGACCACCCGCAACGCCGGCCCCTCTCCCAGCGGCGCCACCACGCTGACCACCAGGCTTCCGGCCGGCGTCGCGTTCACCGGCTTCACCGGCCCCGCCGGCGTCACCTGCACGTCGTCCGACGGTGTGGTCACCTGCGCCCTCGGCACCGTCGCCGCCGGAACGGACGACACGGTCGTGCTCAACGGCACCCTGGCCCCCACCCTGACCGGCGCGGTCACCGTCTCGGCGACCGTCGCCGGCGCGAACCCCGACCCGAACGGCAGCGACAACGACGCGACGTCGACCGTCACGGTCAACGCGGTCGCCGACATCGGCGTCACCCTCGCGCCGGTCGCCGCCCAGACGCCGCCCGACACGGTCACCGCCGGCACCCAGGTCCGCTACCTGCTCACGGTCACCAACAACGGACCGTCCACGGCCGTCGGGGTGGTGGCCACCGGACAGGTACCGCCGAACCTGGCGCCCGTCCTGGGCTCGAGCGCCGGCGCCTGCACCCTGCTCGGCGGCACCGTCACCTGCAGCCTCGGCAACCTCCCGCCCGGGACGTCGCTGGCCGTGCCGCTGGTCGCCGTCGTCAACCCCGGTGCCGCCTCCGGCGCGATCCCCGGCACCGCCCAGGTCGGCTCCAACACCCCCGATCCGACCCCGGCGAACAACACCGGCGGCGCCACGATCAGCGTCGTCAGCCGCGCCGACCTGGCCATCGCCTCGACGGTGTCCCCGGAACCGCTGGTCGCCGGCGGCACGGCCGTCGTCACGGTCACGGTGACCAACAACGGGCCCTCCGACGCCCGCGACCTCGTCGTCACCGACGTCCTCGACGCCGCCCTGACCCCGTCCACCGCCAACACCGACCTGGGCGGCTGCACCGTCGACGGCCGCACCGTCACCTGCACGGCGGCGACGCTGGGCGCCGGCGGCACCCTCACCGTGCGCATCCCCGTCACCGTGGCCCCGTCGGCCACCGGCACGCTCCGCAGCACCGCCGGCGTCACCTCACCCACCGATCCGGACGGAGTCGCGCCGGCCGTCACCGCCACCCCGGTCGGCCAGCTCGCCGCGCTGCGGATCACCGGCTCGGCGACGCCCGAACCCGTGACCGCCGGCGGCGTGCTGACCAGCGTCGTGGTCCTCACCAACGAAGGGCCGTCCGACGCCGCCGCCGTCACCCTGAGCGCGCCGCTGTCGGCCGGGCTGACCGTGCTGTCCGTGGACGCCAGCGACGGCGGTACCTGCTCCGTCTCGCCCGACGGGTTGACGTGCGCCTTCGGCACCGTCGCCGCCGGCGCCGGCCGCCAGGTCGTGGTCCGGGCGGCGACCTTCCCGGAGACGCCGGACGGCACCACCTACACCGAGGTCGTGACCGTGGACTCCCCCACGCCCGACACCGACGTCGCCCTGCGCACCACCACCGTCGCCGGCACTGTCGTCACCGCCGCGGACGTCGCCGTCGGGCTCGTCGCCGTCGGCGACCTCACCGAGGCGGGCACCGAGAAGGAGTACCTGCTCTCGGTGACCAACAACGGGCCGTCCACGGCCCGGGCGGTCGTCCTCGACCAGACGCTGCCCGCGGGCACCGCGTTCCTGGCGGCCCTGAGCTCCGTGGGCACCTGCACCGGCGGCGCCGCGGTGGTCTGCCGCATCGGCGATCTCGCACCCGGGTCCTCGGTCACCGTCCAGCTCAGCGTGCTGGTCGACCCCGGCGTGGCCGGTTCCACCCTGAGCAGCACCGCGACGGTGTCCAGCGGCACCGCCGACCCGACACCCGCCAACGACACCGCCACGGTCGACAGTCCGGTGACCGCGCGCTCCGACCTGAAGCTGAGCAAGACGCTCACCAGCGGCACGCCCGTCGCCGGAACCACCGCGAGCTACGACCTGGCCGTCACGAACCCGGGACCGTCCACCGCCGCGAACGTCACCGTCACCGACGTGCTGCCGACCGGGACGACGTTCGTCTCGGCGACCGCCGGCGGCGGCGGCAGCTGCCGGGGCACGACCACCGTGACGTGCACCTGGCCGTCCGTCGGCGTGGGCGCCGTCCAGGGCCGGACCGCCACCGTGGTCATCGCCCTGCCGTCGACGACCGCCGACGGCGCGACCCTGACCAACAGCGCGACCGCCCGGTCGGACAGCTTCGACAACAACCCGGCCAGCGCCGCCGCCGCCAGCACCGCGACCGTCACCCGCGCCGCCGACCTGCGTGTCGACGCCACCCTGACCGCCGGAACGCCCGTCGCCGGCAACGCCCTGACGTGGCAGTTCGTCGTCACCGACGACGGGCCGTCGGCCGCGGCCGGCGTCACCCTGACCACCCCGGCCCCGGCCGGCGTCACCTTCACCGCCACTACCACGAGCGCCGGCAGATGCACCGTGGACGGCACCGGGGTGCTGCGCTGCGCGCTCGGCACCCTGGACGCCGGGGGTGCGGTCACCGTCACCGTGACGGGCACGCTGGCCGCCGACAACCCGGGCGGCACGCTGCGCACCATCGCGACCGTCTCCTCGGCCACTACCGACCCCGACCCGACCGACGACACCGGCACCGTCGAGACCCTCATCGGCACCGGCACGGACCTGGCCATCACCCGGCTCGAACCGATCACGCCCGCCTTCACCGCGGGCGGCACCGTCGGCTGGGAGGTGGGGATCACCGCCGCCGGACCCTCCATCGCCCGCGGCACCGTCCTCACCCTCGCGGTGCCGGCCGGCGTCACCCTCACCGCCGTCGCCGGCGCCGGCTGCACCGGCACCACCGGTGTGGTGCGCTGCACGGTCGACGACCTCGCGCCGGCGGGCACCGCCACCGTCACGGTGACCGGCACCCTCGACGCCGCCGCCGACACCGCGCTGGTGCTCTCCGGGACCGTCACCTCCGACACCCCGGAGGCCACCCCCGCGGACAACACCCGCCAGGTCAGCACCCCGGTCGCCACGAGCGCCGACCTCACCGTGGTCGCCGACGGGCCGGGCTCGATCACCGCCGGCACCGACGGCACCTGGACGTTCACCGTCACCAACACCGGACCGTCGGTCGCCCGCGAGGGTGCCCTCACGGTGACGCTCCCCGCCGGACTCGGCGCGGTCACGGCCACCACCCCCGCCGGGGCCTGCGTCCTCGACGGCGACGTCCTGACCTGCCCGCTCGGGACGCTGCCCGTCGACGGCACCGCCGCGGTGACCGTCACCGGCACCGTCGACGCCGCCCGCGGCGCCGGCCCGCTCGGCCTGACCGGCACCGTGACCGCGGCCACCACCGACCCGGCCGCGGCGAACTCGACCACGACGGTGACCAGCGAGGTCACCGTCACGAGCACCCTGACGCTGGTGAACAGCGTCAACGGCACCGTCCCCGCGGTGCCCGGCACGGCGGTGAGCTGGCTGCTCACCGTGGGCAACTCCGGCCCGTCGACGGCCACCGGCCTCGTCGTCACCGACGCCCTGCCCGCCGACCTGAGCGCCGTGACCGCGACCGTCGTGGCCACCGGCGTGCCCTGCACGGTCACCGCGACCGGCGTCCGCTGTGAGCTGGGCACGCTGGACCCGCTCGGTTCGTCGACCATCGCCGTCACCGGACTGCTGGCCGCCGGCAGCACGTCGACCACCCTGGACACCACCGCCGGGGCCACCGCCGACGGCGCCGAGCCGGTGACCGCCGCGTCGACCACCCCGGTCGTCCCGGCCGCCGACCTCGCCGTCGGCGTCGCCCTCACCAGCGGCGCCCCGGTCGCCGGTGCCCCGATCGGCTACACCCTCGAGGTCACCAACCGCGGACCGTCCGACGCCGCGGGGGTGCGCCTCTCCGACGCGCTGCCCGCGGCCGTGCTGGGCGCCGTCGCGGTCACCGGTCCGGACGGCGTCTGCACGGTCACCGACGGCGTCGTCGCCTGTACCTGGCCCACCGTGCCCGCCGGCGCGACCCGCACGGTGACGGTCACCGGAACCCTCGCCCAGGGCGTCGCCGAGCGGCTCGCCAACACCGCCACCGTCGAGGCCGACACCGCCGACCCGAACCCGGCCGACAACACCTCCACCGCGGTCGGCTCCACCACCGACAGCGCCGAGCTGGGGCTCACCCTCGGCACCGCCGCCGGCGTCACCGCCGGCGGACCGGTCAGCTGGACGCTGACCGTCGGCAACGACGGCCCGTCCGACGCCCGCGAGGTGTCGGTGTCAGCGCTGGTCCCGGCGGGCGTCGGTGACGCCGTCCTGACCCGGCCCGACGGCACTCCCTGCGACCCGGCGGCCTGCGCCGTCGGCACGGTGGCCGCCGGCGGTTCCGTCGTCCTGACGTTGACCGGCACGCTGTCCGCCGACGTCCCGACCGGCACCCTGCGCACCACCGCGACCGTCACGACGGCCAGCGCCGACCCGGACAGCCGCGACAACACCGCCACGGCGGAGTCCGTGGTCGGCACCGCCGCCGCCCTCACCGTCGCGGTCGGCGCCGCTCCCACCCTGGTTCCGGGCGGCACGGCCACCTACACGGTGGTGATCACCAACAGCGGACCGTCCGACGCGGCGGGCGCCGCCGTGGCGACGGTCCTGCCCGACGGGTTGACCCTGACCGCCCCCGGGCCGACGTCCGGTCAGGGCACCTGCACCGTGGTGGAGCGCACCGTCAGCTGCGCGGTGGGCGTCATCCCGGCCAACGGCACGGTCACCGTGACCCTGCCGGTCGCCGTCGACCCGGCGCTGGATGTCACCGACGTGACCCTCACCGCCGCTGTCACCTCCCCCACCGTCGAACCCGCGGGCGGTGACCGCACCGGCGCCGCCACCACCCCCGTGGTCCCGGCCGCCGACCTCACCGTGCTCACCACCGGCCCCAGCACGGTCGCCGCGGGCGGCGCCGTGTCGTGGCGGATCGTCGTCGCCAACGACGGCCCGTCCGTCGCCCGGGACATCGTTCTCACCGACGTGCTGCCGGCCGGCCTGGCCGCCGCCCTCGTCACCGCGTCGCAGGGCAGCTGCAGCCTCACCGACGGCGTCGTCACCTGCACGCTCGGCGCCGTCGCGCCCGGCGACCGGGCGGTGGTCGTCGTGGGAATCGACGCGGTCCTGGACCCGGCCACCCCCGCCGGCACCCTGATCGACACCGCCTCCATCACCTCCCCGACGCCCGAGCCGGGTGGCGATCCCGCGGACGGCCGGTCGTCGACCGCCATCACCCAGGTCGACACCTCCGCCGACCTCGCGGTCACCGTGACGCCGGACAACGACACGGTCACCGCCGGCGGTCCGGTGGGCTGGACGGTCGTGGTCGCCAACGCCGGCCCGTCCGTCGCCCGCGGTGCGCTGCTCAACGGGCTCGTCCCCGACGGTCTGCGCGACGCGGGCCTCACCCAGGCCGACGGCACGCCGCTCGTCTGCACCGAGAGCGGCTGCGCGCTCGGCGACCTGGGCCCGGCCGGTCGGATCACCGTCCGGGTCACCGGCACCCTCGACGCCGCCTTCACCGGCACCGCCGTGAGCTGGACGTCCACCGTCAGCAGCGACACCGCCGATCCGGACGCCGGGAACGACAGCGCCACCGGCACCGCCACCGTGGGCACCGCCGCGCACCTCGTCGTCGGACTGACCGGACCCGCCACCGCGGTGGCCGGCGGAGCCGTCAGCTGGGTCGTGACCGTGACCGACACCGGGCCCTCGGTGGCCACCGGCGTGCAGGTGAGCCAGCTGATCCCGGCCGGCGTCACCGGCGTCACCGTGCAGGCACCGGACGGTGTCGTCTGCGACGCGACCGTCACCTGCACGATCCCGACCATCGGCGTCGGAGCCGGTGCCGCGGTGCGACTGACCCTGACCGGCACTGTCGACCCGGCCTTCACCGGCACCTCGATCACGGCCACGGCCACGGTCGCCGGCAGTGGGCCGGACCCGGCCCCGAACCCCGCCGACGCCACCGCCACGGCGGTCACCGCGGTCACCACCGCGGCCGACCTCACCGTGACCAACACCGCCGGCGCCGCGTCGGTGGTGGCGGGCACCGGCCTCGGCTGGACGGTCACCGTGACCAACAACGGCCCGTCCGTGGCCCGCGGGGTGGTGCTGACCGATCCAGCTCCGACCGGCGTCACCGGGGTCACCCGCACCCCCTCCACCGGCACCTGCGACGTCGTCTGCGACCTCGGCGATCTCGCCCCGGGTCAGACGGTGACGGTGCAGGTCGGCGGTACCGTCGACGCCGGCTTCGGTGGACCGGCCGTGATCAGCACCGCCACCGTGACCAGCGGCACCGCCGCGGTCCCGGACGGATCGCCGGCCACCGCGACCGCCACCACGCCGGTCACCCGCAGCGCCGACCTGACGGTCACCGCGGCCGTCGCGCCGGACCTGCCGCAGGCCGGTGGACCGGTCAGCTGGACGTTCACGGCGACGAACACCGGTCCGTCGGACGCCGCCGGCGTGACGCTGACCGCTGCCCTGCCGGCGGGCGTCGGAACGCTGACGTCCACCGTCGACGGCGGCGCCTGTGCGTTCGCGGGACAGGTGCTCACCTGCACCGCGGCGACCCTCGCCGCGGGGACGTCCCTGGTCGTGGTCGTCAGTGGCACGCTCGCCGAGGACGTCGATCCGGCGACGCTCTCGACCACCGTCGGCGTGACGTCCTCGACGCCCGACCCGGACACCGGCGACAACAGCGCGGTGGTCGGCACCACGTTGCGGGCCGCGGACCTGGCGGTGGTCGTCACGGCCGACGAGGACCCGGTCACCCCGGGTGGCCCGGCGGCGTGGACCGCCACGGTGCGCAACGCCGGCCCGGACGCCTCCCGGGCGGCCGTCGTGGCCATCACGGTGCCGACCGGGGTCACCGTCAGGTCGCTGACCACGGACGGCGGGACGTGCGAGCTCACACCGACGCCGCTGTGCCGCCTCGACCCGCTGGACGCCGGCGCCGATGCGGTCATCACCATCGTCGGAACGGTCGGGGCTGCGGCGTCCGGAAGCGTCACGCTGGGGGCGACCGTGGTCTCCCCCGACGACCGGGTGCCCGGCGACAACAGCGCCTCGTCGACCGTGCCGGTCACCGGCGCCGCCGACCTCGGCGTCACCATCGCCGGCCCGGACGCCGTGGTCGCCGGGACCTCCGTGGGTTGGACGGTCACGGTGACCAACGCCGGTCCGGTCGACGCGGTGGACGCGGTGGTCACGATCGCGCTGCCCGCCGGGCTCGGAACGGTCGTCGCGCCGGACGGCTGCGTCCTGGACGGGGACGTCCTGACCTGCACGGTCGGCGCGGTGGCGGTCGGCGAGACGGTCGTGATCGCCCTGACCGCGCCGGTGGACCCGACGTTCCGCGGTGATCTGTCGCTGACCGCGACGGTCCTGTCGGCCCTCGTCGACCTGGTGCCGGCCGACGACACCGCGGTGCGGGCGACGCCGGTCACCGCGGAGACGGCGGTGACCGTGACCAAGACGGCGGCCGCCACCAGCGTGGGGGTGGGTCAGGAGGTGGTCTACACGATCACGGTGGCCAACGCGGGACCGTCGGCCGCGCTGGACGCGGTGCTGACGGAGCTGTTCCCCGCCGGTGCGGTGGTCGGTGCGTCGACCGCCGGGCAGGGGACGTTCGCCGATGGCCGGTGGACCGTGGGCGACGTGCTGCCGGAGGCCCCGGCCGTGCTCACCGTCGCGGTGTCCTACCCGGACGCCGGCGACACCGTGAACGTGGTGTCGCTCGAGGTCCAGGGCGAGGCGGCGGTCGCCCGGGCGGAGGCCGAGGTCACGGTGGTCGCCGCGCCGGTGGACGGCGGGTCGGGCGCCGGTCCCGGGTCGGGCGCCGGTCCCGGGTCGGGCGCCGGTCCTGGGTCGGGCGCCGGTCCGGTGCCGGGGGTGACGTCGCCGTTGCTGCCGGCCGTGCCCGGTTCGACCGGTGGCGCGCTGGCCTGGACGGGATCGCCGGTCTGGGCGGCGCTGAGCTGGGCGCTGGTGCTGCTCGGCGCCGGGGTGGCGCTCACCATCGGTGGTGGCCGGCGACGCTCGCGGCAGTGAGTACGTTTCAGTAGCAGGCTGCGGCCGGAGCGTCCCGTCGGGGGACGCTCCGGCCGTTCCGCGTTCCGCGTTCCGGGTGGAGGAGACCGGGGACCGGCTGGCAGGTGCCAGGGACCGGGTGCCAGAGGCCAGGGACCGGTACCGGGTGCCGGCGACCGGGGACCGGCGACCGGGGACCAAAAGCCGGCGACCGGGGATCGGCGACCGGGGACCAAGTGCCGGCGACCGGGTGCCGGCGGCCAGGGACCGAGTGCGGGTGCCGGGGACCGGTGCCGGGTGCCGGCGGCCGGGGACCGGCGACCGGGTGCCCGCCGGCGGCTCGGAGGTCACGCTGCGGCCGTCCTCAGGGCCCACAATGCGAACTTCAGTGCATTGAAGGACATCAACACGCCCCCTTTCGCCCTGACTACTTCCTGGGAGCTGATCAGTACGGCCGCCGGCGCCCCGTCCGTGGGCCGAGGGCTGTGGCCCTGTCGGCCTCGGCGGTTACCGTCCCCGGGTGAGTACCGCCCCGGCGCGCAGCGTCAACCGGCAGATCCTCGCCCTGGCGCTGCCTGCGCTCGGCGCGCTGGTCGCCGAGCCGCTGTTCCTGCTGGCCGACTCGGCGATCGTCGGGCACCTCGGCGTCACCCCGCTGGCCGGCCTGGCCCTCGCCGCCACCGTGCTGACGACCGCCGTCGGGCTCAGTGTCTTCCTCGCCTACGGCGCCACCGCCGCGGTGGCCCGCCGGGTGGGCGCCGGTGACCTCCGCGGGGCGCTGCGGCACGGGGTCGACGGCATGTGGCTGAGCGTGGCCATCGGCGTCGTCCTGCTCGCGGTGCTGCTGCCGGGGGGCCGAGTGCTCGTCGAGCTGTTGGGTGGGCAGGGCGAGGTGGCCCGGCAGGGCGCGACGTACCTGCGTTGGTCGGCGCTCGGGTTGCCGCCGATGCTGCTGGTGCTGGCCTGCACCGGAGTGCTGCGTGGACTGCAGCGGACGATGCCGCCGCTGGTGGTCGCCGCAATCGGCGCGGCCGTCAACGTCGGCCTGAACCTGCTGCTGGTCTACGGCCTCGACCTCGGGATCGCCGGGTCGGCGATCGGCACCGTCGTCGTGCAGTACCTGATGGCGGCGGCGTTGGTGGTCGCGGTGTTCCGCGCCGCCGGACCGGGCGGGTTGCCGCTCCGGCCGTCGTTGCGGCGCATCGGTCACGCCGGGCGCGCCGGGTTCCCGGTGTTCCTGCGGACGCTGACCCTGCGGATCGCGGTCCTGCTGACCGTCATGGTGGGCGCCACGAAGGGCGACGTCGCGCTGGCGGGCCTGCAGGTGACGTTCAACGTCTGGAACCTGCTGGCGCTGGCGCTGGACGCGATCGCCATCGCCGCGCAGGCCCTCACCGGCCATGCCCTCGGCGCCGGTGACGCCGCCGCGACCCGGTCGCTGACCCGGCGGATGCTGCAGTGGGCGTGCGGGGCGGGGGTGGTGCTCGGGGCGCTCCTCGCGGTGTCGGCGCCCTTCGTCGGCCGGCTGTTCAGCCCCGACCCGGCGGTGATCGCCGCGGTCACCGCGGCCTGCTTCGTGCTCGCCGTCGGGCAGTTGCTGTCGGGCTGGGTGTTCGTCCTCGACGGGGTGCTCCTCGGCGCCGGCGACGGCCGCTACCTCGCGGTCGCCGGGGTGGTGAACCTGCTGGTCTACCTGCCGGCGCTGGCGCTGACCGCCCGTCTGGCCCCGGACGGAACCGCCGGGCTGGTCTGGCTATGGGCCGTCTACGCCGGCGTCTACATGCTGGCGCGGGCGGTGACGCTGGGGTGGCGCTACCGCGGCGACCGCTGGCTGATCCTCGGAACCTGACCGGTCACGTCGGCGCACCCGGGCCGGCCGCGGTCGAGTGGGCGCGACTCTGGCGACCGCTGGCTGGTCCTCGGAACCTGACCGGTCACGTCGGCGCACCCGGGCCGGCCGCGGCCGAATGGCGCGACTCCGGCGACCGCTGGCTGACCCTCGGGACCTGACCGGTCACGTCGGCGCACCCGGGCCGGCCGCAGCCGAGTGGCGCGACCGCGGCGACCGTTCGCGGGTCCTCGGAACCTAACCGGTCACGTCGGCGCACCCGGGCCGGCCGCGGCCGAGTGGCGCGGCTCCGCGCGGTCGGCCCTCCCGGCCGCCCCGTCCTGCCGCCACTCACCCGAGAGGGGACGTGACCGGACGAACCCCGCCCGCCCGGCGTCGGCGCGGGTAAAGTCGAACGTTCTCGAATGCACGCACGTAGGACCTGAAGGACATCGTCATCAGCCAGGACATCACCGACCAGCTGGCCACTCCCACGGCCGCCGGTTCGACCTCTCCCGACGGCGTCGCCGCCTCCCCCAACGGTGCCGCGGCTGCCGCTGCCACCGTCGCCGACGGCGACGCCACCCCGACCCACAGCACGACGTCCGACCCCGCCGGCGCCCGGAGCGCCGGCACCCGGGAGGACGACGGCATCCAACACGAACAGCGTTACGTGGGCGTGCTCTACGAACGCCTCGACGATCTCTGGGCCGAGACCAAGGAGTCGCTGCGTCGTGCGCTGCGGGAGACCGACGGCACCCCGCAGGGGCTCACCAACCGCGACGTCGCCGCCGCCCGCTACTCCGACCGCCTGCAGCAACTGGGTGCGGCCGAGTACGGGCTGTGTTTCGGTCGGCTGGACTTCGACCCGACCCGGGCCCGCACGCCGCACGCCGACGGCGAGCAGGACGGCCGCGCCGCCGATCCGGACCGGCTCTACATCGGCCGGCTCGGCATTTACGACCGGGACTTCGAGACGCTGCTCATCGACTGGCGGGCGCCGGCGGCCCGGCCGTTCTACCTGGCCACCGCGGTGTCGCCGGCCGGGGTGACCCGGCGTCGGCACATCCGTACCCGGCGCCGCAAGGTCGTCTCCATCGACGACGAGTCGCTGGTGTACGTCCCTGGTCAGGCGTCCGCACCGACATCGCTGACCGGCGAGTCGGCGCTGCTGGCGGCGCTGGGCGCGGCCCGCACCGGCCGGATGGGCGACATCGTCGAGACCATCCAGGCCGAGCAGGACCGCATCATCCGGTCCGAGGTGAACGGCGCACTGGTCGTCCAGGGCGGCCCGGGTACCGGCAAGACGGCGGTCGCCCTGCACCGCGCCGCCTACCTGCTCTACACCCACCGGGAGCGGCTCGCGACCCGCGGAGTGCTCGTCGTGGGTCCGAACTCGACGTTCCTGCGCTACATCGAGCAGGTGCTGCCGGCCCTCGGCGAGACCGCCGTATCGCTGGCCACCGTCGGGACGCTGTACCCGGGGGTCAGGGCCACCGCCACGGACGACGCCGCGGTCGCGGTGGTCAAGGGTGCGCCGTCGATGGCCGCCACCATCGCCGCCGCCGTCGCCGACCGGCAGCAACTGCCGCACCGCGGTGACACGGTCCGCTTCGAGCGCTACGACCTGGCGCTGGACCGCGGCCAGGTCACCCAGGCGCGGCGGCGGGCCCGCTCGTCGCGGCAGCCGCACAACCGGGCCCGGTCGATCTTCGTCACTGAGATGATCTCGGCGCTCGCCCAACGCTACGCGGACCAGGTCGGCGAGAACGTCGCCGGCGGGGGGAACCTGCTGGACCGGCACGACCTGGACGACATCCGGGGCGAGCTCCGTGGTGACGGCCGGGTGCAGGCGGCTCTGAACGAGCTGTGGCCGCGGCTGACCCCGGAGGCGCTGCTGCGGGATCTGTTCGCCTCCGACGAGGCGATGGCCCGGATCCACCTCTCGGCGGAGGCGCGGGCGCTGCTGCAGCGGGATCCGTCGTCGCCCTGGACGGTCGAGGACGTGCCGCTGTTGGACGAGGCCGCCGAGCTGCTGGGCGTCGACGACCGGGCCGAGCAGGCCCGGGCCCGGCGGCGTCGCGAGGAGGAGGTCGAGTACGCGCAGGGCGTGCTGGACGTGATCGAGGGTTCCCGGTCGGCGGACTTCGAGGACGACGCCGAGGAGGAGATGCTGGTCGCGTCGGACCTGATCACCGCGGATGTGCTCGCCGACCGGCAGGAGGACCTGTCCCGGCTGACCACCGCCGAGCGGGCGTCCCTGGACCGGGAGTGGACCTACGGGCACCTCATCGTCGACGAGGCGCAGGAGCTCTCGCCGATGGCGTGGCGGACCCTCATGCGGCGCTGCCCGACGCGCTCGATGACCATCGTCGGTGACGTCGCGCAGACGTCGGATCCGGCGGGCACCTCGTCGTGGAAGCAGGTGCTCACCCCGTACCTGGGCGAGCGCTGGCGGCTGGCCGAGCTGACGGTGAACTACCGGACGCCGGCGGAGATCATGACGGTGGCCAACGACGTGCTCGTGGTCATCGATCCGGAGCGGACCCCGCCGGAGTCGGTGCGGGAGACGGGCGAGCAGCCGACGGTGACCGCGGTGGGTGACGAGGGGCTGGTCGCGGCGATCGTGGCGGCGGCCGAGCGGGAGTCGGCGCGGCAGCGCGCCGACGTCACCGGGGACGAGGACGAGCCGGTCGGGACGACGGCGATCATCGTCGCCGACGACGCGCTGGCCCCGTTGACCGCGGCGGTGCACGCCGCACGGCCGGGGCTGCTGGAAGCGGATGTCTCGGACGACCCGGATCTGCGGCGACCGCTCGTCATGTTGACCACCCGCCAGGCCAAGGGCCTCGAGTTCGACGCGGTGATCCTGGTGGAGCCGGCGGCGATCGCGGCGGAGTCGGGCCGCGGTTTGAACGACCTGTACGTGGCGCTCACCCGGCCGACGAAGCGGCTGACGGTGCTGCACGCCGAGCCGTTGCCGGCGGTGCTGCGCTCGCTGGGCTGAGCTGCCGCTCGGTCCACGGTGGTGCCGGGGCGGAACCAGGCGGCCGCGTGTCGGAGCCCGAGTGGGCGCCGGAGCCCGAGCAGACACCGGCACGCGAGTGGGCGCCGGAGTACGAGTGGGCGCCGGAACACCAGCAGACACCGGCACGCGAGTGAGCGCCGGAGCCCGAGCAGACACCGGCACGCGAGTGAGCGCCGGAACACGAGCAGGCACCGGAACGCAGCCAGACGCCAGAACGCGAGCAGGCGTCGAGACGCCGGCGCATCCAGGACCGCGTCGATGCGGACGCGCCGGAACGCAGCCAGACGCCAGAACGCGTGCAGGCGTCGAGACGCGGGCGGATCCGGGACGGCATGAATGCGGACGGGCGCGGGAACGCCAGCGGGCGTCGATCCACGCGTGAATGCGGGACCGCGTCGATGCGGACGCGCGCCGGAACGCGGCCAGACGCAGGGCGCGCCCAGGCGTGGGCCCGGGCCGGGAGCGCTGCTGACGGGGCGACCGGGTCCGGGGTCGAGCCGGCCGACCCCGTCGGGGTGTGAGCAGCGGGTCCGAGCGGGCACTGCAGGCGGTATGGACGTCGCCGAACCTGCCCCTGCCGACCGCTTCGACCTGGACCGCTTCGTCGTGGCCCAGGAGGGGACCTACGAGCAGGCGCTGGCCGAGGTGCGGCGGGGGCGCAAGACGGGGCACTGGATGTGGTTCGTGTTCCCGCAGATCGCGGGGCTCGGCAGGAGCCCGATGGCGCAGCGGTACGCCATCGGGTCGCTGGACGAGGCGCGGGCCTATCTCGCGCATCCGGTGCTCGGGCATCGGTTGCGCGAGGTGTCGCAGGCCCTGGCGGACCTGCCCCCGGACGCTTCCGCCGACGGCGTCCTCGGCGGCATCGACGCGGTCAAACTACGGTCGTCGATGACGCTGTTCGCGCGCGCCGACCCGGCAGAACCCGTGTTCGCCGCGGCCCTGGACCGGTTCTACCGCGGCTCCCCGGACGCCGCGACCGACCGGCTGCTCGCTCCCACCTGAGCACCCGCCCCGGCGGCGGATCGCGCTCCCCGGACCGCACCCGCGCCGGCCGGTCGGCTCAGGACAACCCCCGCGACTGGGCCGACCGGCGGTGGGCCGGCAGCGGTGGTCCGGCAGCGGTGGTCCGGCAGCGGTGGTCCGGCGGCGGCGGCGGGCTTCTAGGGCGCCACCCGCTGACCGTTGAACGAACGGACGCCGAGGGTCACCGGCGCGTTCGTGGCGGCGCCGGACACGTACCCCAGGAGACCCACCGTGCCGGCCGGCAGCACCGCGGCCGTGTCGGTCGCGGTCACCGTCCAGGCCTCCGGTTCGGGTGAGCCGGCCGGCCACGCCTTGCCCTGGAGCTGGGTGGTGCCTCCCGTGCTGACGACCCGCAGACGCAGGGCGAGCTCCGAACCGGCCGTGTAGGTCAGGTTCGGGACGGTCAACACCGCGATCTGCGTCGTCGTCGACCCGACGATGCGGTTGAGCTGCAAGTTGACCCTGCCCGCGTTGGTGCTGAACGCCGCGGTCATCCGGTACTCACCACTGCTGCTGCGGCGGGCGACCGTGGACACCAGGGTGGAACCACCCACCGGCGCCTTGTCCAGGGTGACGGTCGTCCGGAGGTCGACGTCGGACTCCGCCACTCCACCGAGGATCGCGGTCCGGGTCTGTCCGGCGTTGATCGGCAGCCGACCGAGTCCGCCACCGACCGTCGCGGTCGGGGTGGCCCCGCTGACCGTCCACGCGCCGCCGACGGCGGCCGAGCCCCAGCCCGAGGTCACGGTCCGGCCGAAGGTGTCGTCGGCGAACACCGGGGTCGCCGGTGGTGCGGTCACCGTCACCGAGGCCGTCGCCGTCGCGGTGGCACCGGCGTTGTCGGTCACCGTCAACGTCACCGTGTAGGTACCGGCGGCGGTGTAGGTGTGCGACGTGGTCGCTCCGGTACCGGTCGTGGTGTCACCGAAGTTCCACGCATAGCCGGTCACGGTGCCGTCCGGGTCGCTCGACCCGGTCCCGGAGGCATTGACCGTCAGACCCGCGGTCGACGTGGTGACCACCGCCGTCGGCGCCTGATTCGGCGCCGGCGGTGCGGTCACCGTCACCGAGGCCGTCGACGTCGCGGTGGCACCGGCGTTGTCGGTCACCGTCAACGTCACCGTGTAGGTGCCGGCGGCGGTGTAGGTGTGCGACGTGGTCGCTCCGGTACCGGTCGTGGTGTCACCGAAGTTCCACGCATAGCCGGTCACGGTGCCGTCCGGGTCGCTCGACCCGGTCCCGGAGGCATTGACCGTCAGACCCGCGGTCGACGTGGTGACCACCGCGGTCGGTGCCCGGTTCGGCGCCGTGCCCCGGGCCGCCTGGTAGTGGGCGGCGACCCGCTCCGGACCCAGGACGGCACCGTAGACCGCCGGTTCGTCGATGGTGGCGTTGACGAAGGCGCTGGTCGAGTCGCCGGTCGGATCGGCACCGACCCGCCAGTACCCGCTGTACGCGGCGGCGGTGGTGGACGGATTCGTGCCGACCGGGGCGCCGTCGACGTACAGCACCATCCCACCCGCTCCCTGACTGGCGACGACGTGGTGCCAGGCACCGTTGTTGTAGGCGGTGGGGCTGACCACGACCGCGGCGCCCGCACCGGTCCCGGTGCGGAAGGCGACCTTGCCGTCGTTGCGGAGGTAGACCTGGCGGTCGTTGGTCGTGGAGGGGCCGACCCGTGAGTTGCCGAATCCGATGAGGCTGCCGCCGGTGGTGGAGGTCGTGCGGAACCACGTCTCGACCGAGTAGGCGCCCGGTGCCGTGAACGAGGCGTCCGACGACATCGAGCCGCTGGTGCCGTTGAACAGGGTCGCGGGGTTGGTCGAGCCGGCGAGTGCGCCGGCCTGTCCGCGGGTGGTGCCGATCTGGTAGGTCGCGGGGTAGCGGAACGGTCCCGCATCCGCAGCGACCATGCCGGTCAGCTCGGTGAGCCGCCAGTAGGCGGTGGGCTGGTCGGCGAAGACCGCGGCGCCGTACGGATCGGTGGGAGCCGCGGGGAGCGTCGAGCTCCGTCCGGAGGCGACGTACTGCGCGTTGATCTGCTGAGCGGTGAGCACCGTGGGGTAGATCGACACCTCGTCGATGGAACCGTTGAACCAACCACCGGTCCCCCAGCCGGCCAGGCTGTCCCCTCCGATACGCCAGGTGCCGATGTACTTCTCGGCCGCCGTGACGTCCGAACGCTGGCCGACCCGGACGCCGTCGACGGTCAGGACCATGCCGTTGGGACCGAGTGACGCCACCGCCTGGTGCCAGGCGCCGTCGTTGTAGCTTCTGGCGCTGGTCAGCGTCGTCCGGGCGGCGGCGAACACCCCGAAGTTCAGTTGTCCGTTGGTGCCGAGCCAGAGCTGCCGGTCGCGGTGAGCCGACGTACCGGTGGGCAGGTCGGAGAAGCCGAGGATCCGGCCGCCCGCCGTGCTGGTGGTGCGGAACCACGCCGACGCGGTGAACGTGTCGGTCGACGGCAGCGTGCCCGACGCCGCCAGATCGCCGGTGGTCGTCCCGTTGAAGGTCATGGCGGCGCTGCCCGCGATGGCGCCGGCAGCACCCCTGGTGACGCCGGTGTTGGGCACGCCGGGGCTGTGACCGGCGAGATCGACGGCCGGACCGCTGGTGTCGTCGAGCGGCCAGTACAGCGAGGCGCCCTGCTCGAGCACCGTGCGCCCGTAGGCCGTCGGGGTACCGGAGGACGCGACCGTCACGGTGGCCGTGCCGCCCGTGACGGAGTTGCCGTCCGCGTCGGCGACCAGGATGCGGTAGCTGTAGGCCGCACCCGCCGTCAGTCCGGTGTCGACATGCCCCAGCGGCGGCCGCTCCCATTCCGCGGAGTCCGCGGTCCGGGTGGCGACCGTCGTCCAGGTCCCGGCCGGGACACCGCTGCGCTGGATGCGGTGGGTCAGGGTGCGGTCGTCCCGGTCCCAGTTGGCGGTCGCGCTGACCCGGACCGTACCCGCCGACGTCGACGAGAGCACCGGGAGATAGGAGGAACCGCTGAGCCGGGGACCCTGGTCGTCGGGTGCCAGGGTGCGCACGGCGAACCGGGCGAGGCCCTGCTGGGCGGTGCCGTTGACCGTCGGGAACTCCCCACCGACGACGACGTAGTCGGCGTTGCCGGCCACCGTCCAGGCAGCCTGCGTCTTGCCCGTGTAGGTGCCGGCGTCCAGACGGGGGAACCAGGAGTACAGCGACGGCGCCGCGACCCCCGGGTAGCTGCCGTAGCTCCCGCCGATGGCGTCCCGGGTGAGGGTGCCGGTCGCCGCCTTCGTGTAGGCGACGCCGCGGTTGAAGTCCCAGGTCTTGGGCTGGGGCCAGCCCAAGTGGTTGCCGCAGTAGTGCGAGTGTCCGACCTGGTAGACCGCGGCCGGGCCGGCCCAGACACCGTAGACGTCACCGTGGCAGTCCGACAGCCACTGGACGGTCCCGTCGTTCGGATCGATCTTGAAGGTGCCTTCCAGCGCCCCGGTGGAGTTGTACTTGTAGACCCCGCCGTACACCGAGGTGCCGTCGGAGGACAGCGTCAGGACCGAGGCGTTGGGGCCGCCGGAGAAGAAGACGTCGTTGGTCTTCCAGGGCTGGACGGTCGTGCCGGCGCGCGCGTCGACCGCGCCGATCCCCTTGGCGGCCACGCCGTTGAGGGTCGTGAACATGCCGCCGACGATGAGTTTGCTGCCGTCAGGCGACAGGGCCATCGAGTGCACGGTCCCGTCCGCCGTGGGGGCCCAGCCGGTGAGCGCGCCGGTGCCGGCCGCGAAGGCCGCGAGCCGGATGCGGCTCGTCTTGCCGGAGGCGTCGAAGGCACCCCCCACGTACAGGGTGTCGGCGGTGGCGGCCATCGAGGACACCGTGTAGCTCACCCCCGCGGTGAACGAGGTCTTCAACGCGCCCGTCGCCGTGTCGAAGGCCGCGATGCGGCTCTTCGCGACCCCGTCGACGGAGGTGAAGTTGCCCCCGACGTACAACGTGCGCCCGTCGGGTGCGGCCGCGAGCGCCTTGACCTGCGCGTTGGCCTTGGGGGCGAACGAGCTGATCAGCGCGCCGGTGGTGAGGTTGTAGGCGAGCAGGTTGCCCCGTGCGCTCTCGTTCTGTCCGGCGGGGGACCCGGCGGGCCGGGCGGAACTGAACTCACCGCCGACGTACACGGTGTTCCCGATGACGACCTGCGCCCACGCGACGCCGTTGATCTGGGCGGTGGGCAGCACGTCGGCGGTCACGACCCCTGCTGTCCGCGGCTGCACCGGCGCCGGATCCGCCGCTGCGGACGCGACCGTCCCGACTCCCAGGCCGCCGACGACCAGACAGGCGGCCAGCGCGAGCGCCACCCCGCGGCCCCGGCTCGCGATCGTGCGGACGTGAAACACCATGTACTCCCCCAGCTCTCAACCCGGACAACGGCGCAGACCCGATCGGCAGCTGCGGTCGATCCCCGTTCGGGGGGATGAGATGTCCGTTCTGCCCGATAATTTACCGTCTATCGCCACGACTATCACCCTTTGAGCGGAAGTCGCATCCCTGCCGGTGCTCGACAGGACCTCTGTGTATCGACGACGGTCACACTCGGTCATCGAACGGCGTGTCGCGGCTGTGCCCAGCACTCAGCGGTCGGGTGCGCATCGCAGGGTGCGCCGAGCTGGGGCGTGTGCGGCTTCACCGGCAGCGCAGGCGTCGGCCGGGCCGCGAACGGGCACAGAGACGTCGACCCGCCGGCGCGGCGCCCGCGAGGGCAGCCCCCCGGGTCCGGGCCGCACCGCGCCGGGCGTCGCCCCGCCCCGTTGCGCGGGCGGCCCGTCACAATGCACGACGGCGCTGCGACGCCTCGACTCCCGGCCCGCCGGCGCTCGCAGTCCGGCTGCGGTCCGCCGTCGACACGGGCGGTCCCGGCCCGGTCGTGTGGCAGCCACCGTGGCACGCACGACACGGCGGGCCGGCCGTTCACCGGGTGCCCGGACACCGAGCCGGCTCCCCGGTCGAGGTCGGCGGTCGACCGCCTCCGGGTTCAACGCCCCGGGCTCAACTCCGTGGCCGGGATCCGGCGGCCGTTCTCGCGGACGCTGTCGGCCAGCTCGCGCCACGGACCCTGCACGGAGGACTCCCCGAGCGTGGTGCGCCGACGTCCCGCCTGGAACTCGTACACGAAGCGGTCGTTGCCCGCACGGCCGGCGGCCTGCGGAGCGGGGCCGTCCCAGGGGCAGGCCTCCACCAGGGACTGCCAGCGCGCGGGGTCGGGTTGTTCGTCGACCCGGATCTCCCAGCCCGTCGTCATACCGGCGAAGCCGCCGGAACGGAGCACGTTGACCTTCATGCTTCCGTTTGTACGCCACCGGCCGCAGTCGGGACAGCGATCGCGGCCACCATCAACCCACCTCGCCCGTCCGGTGACGCAGCGTCGATGATGTCGGGTGCGGGCGTCAGCGTCGGCGGGTGAGCGGCAGCCCCTTCACGGCGAGCCCGACGGTGTCCCAGCCCTTGCGGACGGCGAGCTCCTCGGGTGACCGGACACCGAACCGGGCCCGCGCGGCCTTGGTGGTGGCGGTGGCGAAGCCCGCGAACCGCACCGTGGGCGTCAGCGACCCGTTGGTGAGGGTGTCGTACCAGACCCGGCCGACGGTCTCCCAGGCGTTGCCGCCCAGCTCGCGGGCGGCGACGGCGAACGCGCGGTTGGGGATTCCGGAGTTCAGGTGCACACCACCGTTGTCGCTACTGGTCTTGATGTAGGAGTCCATGTGGTCGGGCTGCGGGTCCTTGCCCAGCACGTCGTCGTCGTAGGCGGTACCGGGGGCGATCATCGAGCGCAGCGCCGCGCCCTGCACCTCGTCGGTGAAGAGGCCGGCACCGATGAGCCAGGTGGCCCGGTCGGCGGTCTGCCCCTCCTTGTACTGCTCGACCAGCGCACCGAAGACGTCGCTCACCGACTCGTTGAGGGCACCGGACTGGCCCTGGTAGACGAGTCCGGCGGTGTACTGGGTGATGCCGTGGGCCAGCTCGTGGCCGATGACCGACAGCGACGCGGTGAAACGGTTGAAGACCTCACCGTCGCCGTCGCCGAACACCATCTGACTGCCGTCCCAGAAGGCGTTGTCGTACTTCTTCCCGTAGTGCACGGTCGCGTTGAGCGCAAGACCCGCCCCGTCGATGGAGTCGCGGCCGTAGACCTCGGCGTAGAGGGCGTAGATCGCGCCGAGCCCCTCGTAGGCCTCGTCGACCGCGACATCGGAGGTGGGGTCCTCGCCCTCGCGCCGGACGACGGTGCCGGGCGTCTGCTCGGTACCGCCCGCGTCCCCGATGGTGCGCTGCGGGCCGGCGGGCGCGGTGTCGGCGTCGGCGCGCGCACCTGCCGTTCCGGCCCGTGTGCCGGGTGCGGTGGGGGGCGCGGGCTCCCCCGCACGAGCCGACCGGGCACTGCGGATCTCCGCGTCGTGGGCGAGGGTGGCGGCCGCCGCGCTGCGCGCCACCGTCATCCGCTCGGCCTGCAGGGCGGAGAGCTGGGCGAGCAGGTAGGGCGGGACGATTCCGTGTCGCATGCCCCGATAGTGGCACGGGCCACCGACAACGACGCGTCCTGCTCGACGTTCCGGCTTCCCGCGGCAGCTCCCGGTACCCGGCCGGGCGGACGGCTCCACCGCGGCCGGGCGGGCCGTCAGCGCGGACGACCCCGCGCCACCGCCGTCGGCGACGACACCGACCCGCCGACACTCCTGACGACGCGACGCCACCGCCGTCGGCGACGACACCCACCGACACTCCCGACGACGCCACGCCCACCGCCGTACCTGACGACGCCCGCCCACCGCAGCACGCGACGACACCGGCCCGGCGCCGTTTTCGTGACGACGCCCGCCCACCGCCGTTCGTGACGACGCCGACCGGCGCGGCCGCCTGCGCCGACACCGCCCACCGGCGCGGCCGCCACCGACGCCATCGCCGGCCCGGCCCCGGGGTCCGGGTCCGGGTCCGGGTCCGGGTCCGGCACAACGGGACGCCGGTTCCGTTCAGTCCCCGGCGTCCTCGTCCGCCCCGCCTGCACCCCGGGCCTCGAACCAGCTCGCCAGGGCCCGCACCGCGTCGACGGTGTCGGCCTCGTCGGCCGTCTTGTCGTCGCGGTAGCGCAGCACCCGGGCGAAGCGCAGCGCGAAGCCTCCGGGATAGCGGCTGGACCGCTGGACGCCGTCGAAGGCGATCTCGACGACCTGTTCCGGACGCAGCCGCACCACCCAGTCCGACCGTTCGACAGCGAGTTCGGTGAAGCGCTCCGTCTGCCACGCGAGCATGGCGTCGGTCATCCCCTTGAACGTCTTGCCGAGCATCACGAACTCACCGGGCCGGTCGGGGTCGCGCGCCCCCAGGTGGATGTTGGACAGCAGTCCCTGCCGGCGCCCGCTGCCACGCTCGACCGCGAGCACGACCAGATCCAGCGTGTGCCGCGGTTTGACCTTGATCCAGCCCGAGCCCCGCCGGCCGGCCTCGTACGGCGCGGCGAGATCCTTCACCACGACGCCCTCCTGCCCGGCGGCCAGGGCCCCGGCGAAGAAGGCGTCGGCCGCGGCCGGGTCGGCGGTCACCAGACGGTCGATGAGGTGCGCCGCCGGGACCGCCGCCCCCAGCACCTCGAGGCGCTCGGACAGCGGCCGGTCGATCAGCTCGCGCCCGTCCCACACGAGGCAGTCGAAGAAGAACACCGACAGCGCGACCGTCCCGCCGTCGCCCTGGGTGGCGGTGCGCGAGGCCGTCTCCTGGAAGGGGCGTGGCCGGCCGTTCGCGTCCAGCGCGATGACCTCGCCGTCGAGCACGACGCGGTCGGTGGGCAGCGACGCGACGATCGCCGCCACCTCCGGCAGGCGGTTCGTGATGTCGTCCAGACTCCGTGTGAACAGCCGGACGCGGTCGCCGTCGCGGTGCGCCTGGATGCGGATCCCGTCGAGCTTGGTGTCCAGGCAGACCTCGAGGCCGTCGCCCAGCTTGGTCATGGCGGCGCGGACGTCCGGCGCGCTGGACGCGAGCATCGGTCGCAGCGGCACCCCCACGCGGAGGGTGAAGGCGGCGACGGCGGGTTCACCGCCGGTCAACGCGGCCACTGCGACCGGCCCGGTGGCGCCCGCCATCATGACCGCCCGCCTGATCGACGCGAGCGGGATGCCACTGGCCAGCGCGACCGCGTCCAGCACCGTCGAGTCCAGCGCCCCCTGCCGGATCTCCCCGGCGACGAGTCGGCGCAGGAAGTCCTGCTCGTCCGCGGTCGCCCGGGCGAAGAGGTCACCGACCGCGGCGGTCCGCGCTGCGGCGGACCCCGGGCCGGCCAGCCCGGCGACGTGCTCCAGCGCCGCGTCGACCGCGGCGACCGTCAACGAGGGCTCGGCGGCCGGTGGCGGCAGGGTCCGGAGGGTGGCGTGGCCGATGCCGGTCCGACGCTGGCGGAGCTCCCCCCCGAGGTAGGAGACGATGATGTCGACGTCCTCCGGTCCGGCCGCGGCGAGCAGAGCCGCCAGGGCGTCGCGCTTGGCCAGCCGGGACCGGGTTCCGGCCACGGCCGCCGACGTCGTGACCAGCGCATCGAAGAGCATCGGGCCATTCTGTCGCGTCCCACCGACAGTCCTCCGACGACCGCTGCGGCACGCTGACGACCGGTTTGGCAGGTCGGACCCCCGGGTACCCGCCTGAAAGGGGGTGCGCGGCCGCATGCCGCCCACCGGATCCTCCCGGGGTCGTGGCCACCGGTCCACCGACCGGCCGAACGACCCACCGCCACGTCACCTGTCGGCCCCGCCGACAGCGACCCAGAAAGGCAGCACGAGATGGCGTACACGCCGAGCTTCACCGTTCCGTCCATGTCCCTCGAGGCCGGCGCCCAGGTCGCCGAGATCCTGCAGGACCGCCTGCACGCGCTCAACGACCTGCACCTGACCCTCAAGCACATCCACTGGAACGTCGTCGGACCGCACTTCATCGGGGTCCACGAGATGATCGACCCGCAGGTCGAGGCGGTCCGCGGTTACGCCGACGAGGTCGCCGAGCGCATCGCCACCCTGGGCGGCAGCCCCGTCGGCACCCCGGGCAAGCTCGTCGAGGCCCGCAGCTGGGACGACTACTCCATCGGCCGCGCCGACTCCATCGCCCACCTGGGTGCACTGGATCTGGTCTACGTCGGAGTGATCGAGGACTACCGCAAGGCTGCCGACGAGACCGAGAAGCTCGACCCCGTCACCAACGATCTGCTCATCGGTCACCTTCATCAGATCGAGCAGTTCCACTGGTTCGTCCGGGCGCACCTGGAGTCCTCGGGTGGCGTACTCAGCAACGAGGACGCCGACACCGAGAAGACCGCCGCCGCCCAGGCGCAGGACGCCAGCATGGACGAGCGCTGACCTTGGGTCGTGGGAGGACGGGTCGGCTCCGGCCGCCCACCTCCCCGGGTGTTCCACCCACACGATTCCCATGATTCCACGGAAAAGGTCCGGATCGCCACTCGGTGATCCGGACCTTTTTCCGTGTGCGAAACGACCCGTGTATCGGGAACTCCGTCCGTCATGCATTCGCACTCATCACAATCCCGGCCGTCCGAATACCGAGCGCGAACAGCGATGCGGACTGCGCGAGGAAATGCGGACATGGCAATCCGAACGACCGGATTGACCGATCGTTCGGACCGCAGGAGTGAAGTTGTGGTGGAACGTCGTACGGAACCGTCAGGCGATGCGGTCCTCGTGAACCTCGCCACCGGTGGCGGGCGCAGTGGTCTGACCCTCCTGACCGGCGTGCGACAGAGCCAGCTTGTTCATGGCCGACCGCAGCGTCCGCGAGATCTGCATCTGGCTGAAGCCGAGGTCCGCACCGATCTCGGACTGGGTCCAGCCGAGGTAGTAGCGGAGCAGCAACACCTTGCGCTCGCGGTCGGTCAGGTTGACGAACAGCGTCGACAGCAGGTCCATGTTCTCCACGCTGGCCAACTTCGGATCGTCGGACCCGGAGTTGATGAAGCCGTCGGAGAACGGGTCCAATGATGCGGTGCTGAAGCCCTGACCTGCGACGACCGCCTCGGTGACCTGCTCGGCCGGGACGCCCATCTCCTCGGCCACTTCGCGGCTGGTGGGCTGGCGACCCAGCTTCTGGGTCAGCCCGTTGCGGGTCGAGGTGAGCAACGGCTGGATCTCCTGCAGCCGGCGCGGCGGCCGGACGCTCCAGGCGTGGTCGCGGAAGTGACGCTTGAGCTCACCCATGATGGTCGGGGTGGCGTACTGCATGAAGTCGGCGCAACGCTCGGGGTCGCAGCCCTGAGCGGCCTTGACGAGTCCGAGGTAGGCGACCTGGACCAGGTCGTCGTAGTCGACGCCGCGACCGCGGAACCGGGAGGCCATCGAGTGCGCGTACCGCATGTGCTCGGTGACGACCTGGTCCAGCAGTCGGTGACGCAGTTTCTCGTCCGTGGTCTCGCGGGCCTGACGCAGGATGTTCAACGTCTCTTCGCGATTACGGTCCGAATGGGATGAAGCACGACGCGCGGCACGATCGGCCAGAACGGTGACAGTCTTCGGCTCTTCAGCCGGAGTCGTTGTGGGCGTGCGGTCGTCTAGGGAGAGCGGCATTTGAGCCTCCGTGGTGGAAACACTCGGATTCTTGGCGCCGCTGCTGGACCAAGAACTTCATACAACCACGATCGATGACATCTAGCAAGGCTAACCAAGCGCCGCGGGCGCAACGGTGGCCGTACGACGGGTGAACTCCCGGGGCGGCGACCGCCGCACCCCGCCCCGTCCGCCCCACCCGACGTCGGCGGCGCAGGCCGGGTTCCCCGCGTCGTCGCGCCACCTCGACCGTGGCCCCCGCGCCGACCGGCCGGGGCTGTCGCCTGCGTCGGTGGACGAAGGTCGGTCGGAAGTCCTACTATCGTGGGGCACGTGAGCGCCGTCACAGCCATTCGGGACTACGGGTGGCGACGACGACAGCCCCACCGGAGGGTCACCCACCACCGACGGAGCAGCGGCGACCGCAGCGGGTGCGGGCCGGGCGGGGCGGATCAGCAGACGAGAGGTGCCCGACGATGAGCGACCCGACAGCCGCGGTGACGTCCGCGGACGGCCGGTCGACCTGGGTCGTGCTGTGTCCGGGTGACGACGGCCGACCCCGCTCCGAGTACATCCGGGGCACCGACTGCGTCGCGGACCGGACGGCCGGGGTGCTCCGGGTCGTCGACGGTCATCAGGTGGTGCGCGAGTACGCCGCCGGCGCCTGGTCGAACTTCTGCGAATGGGTCACCGCCTCTACCGACTACTTCGCGAGCTCGGCCGTCCGGCTGGCGACGTCGCCCGAACAGCCGGGAGCGTCCGACACGGAGCGGTTGCTCGCGGGAGCGATGCGGATGGACACCGACGCGGCACTGTCGATGCTGCGCGGTGCGCGCCGCGACACCCAGGAACGTCGGAGCCGGACGGCGTAGTCCGTGCTCCGGCCCGGCTGCCCGGTCCCCGTCACGCAGGCGGGACCGGGCAGGCCGCGGATGGCCGGTCCTGTCCCACCGTGGTGGCCACCCGCACGATGGACGGTCGCTCGGGCACCGACCCGAACCCGAAGCGCACCGGCGGCCTGACCGCTGCCAGGGAGCCCATGTCGAGTCCGTCGAAGGTGCCGCCGGCCGCAGCCAGCCGGTGCAGGTCCAGCGCGGAGTACCACTCCCGCCTACCGTTGCCGGCGGAGCCCCGGGTGCGGACGCCGGGCAGCACCGTCCGGGCGACCGGATCCAGGGCCGAGGTCCACCACCGCGCCCGGGCCAGGCGCACCGGTACCAGGCTGAGCAGCACACCGAGCGGTGGTCGCCGGCCGATGCGCACCCGCAGGTCGAGGCTGGTCGACGCCACACGCAGGTCCGGACCGTCGCGCCGCACCTCGATCTGTTCCAGGCGGATCTCGTCGAAGTGGTAGGTCGCGGCCACGTACTCGGCGACGTCCGGCCGGGGAGCCAGCAGCACGCGGTGGCCGGCCGCGGTCTCGACCATGACATCGGCGAAGGTGCCCAGCGGTGAACGCGGCCAGATGCCGATCACCACCCGCACCCCGGACGTGGTCCCGAGACCGGTGATGAAGCCGTCGAACACGGCGAGCTCTGCAGGTCGGGCGGTCACGTCCGCGACCCTACGTGCCCCCCGGGGTCATCCGACGGCGACGGCCGACCCGTCGGGGGCGAGCAGGTCGACCACCGCCGGCAACACCTCCGAGGTGCCGGCGTCGACCCGCACGGTGGCGTACTCGTCGGCGCGGGTCGGTCCACGGTTGACCGCCACGATGGGGATGCCGCGCAACGAGGCCTGCCGGACGAACCGCCGGCCCGAGTAGACGGTCAGTGACGAACCGAGCACCAGCAACGACCGTGCACCGGCGACCAGGGCGGTGGCCTCGGCGACGACCGGTGGTGGCACCGACTCCCCGAAGAACACCACATCGGGCTTCAGGACGCCGCCGCAGTGTTCACAGTCGGCGACCACGAAGTGGTCGGTGTCCTCGACGTGGGCGTCGCCGTCCGGCGCCAGGTCGATCTCGCCGGCGCGGGTGGCGTCGGGATTGAGCGCGGCGAGCAGCTGCTGGTAGTCCTGGCGCGAGCTACGGCGCGAGCACGCCAGGCACACCACCCGGTCGATGCGTCCGTGCAGGTCGATGACGGCGCGGGAGCCGGCGGCCTGGTGCAGCCCGTCCACGTTCTGGGTGATGAGGCCGTCGGACAGGCCGGCCTTCTCGATCGCGGCGAGCGCCCGGTGGCCGGGGTTGGGTGCCGCACCCGCCATCCGCTCGAACCCGACGAAGCTGCGCGCCCAGTACCGCTGCCGGCCCCGTGGGGTGATGAACTCCTGGAAGGTCATCGGTGCGCGTGGCGGCGAACCGGGCCCGCGGTAGTCGGGGATGCCGCTGTCGGTGCTCAGCCCGGCGCCGGTCAACACCGCGACACCGCCGCCCGCCAGCACCTCGGCGACAGCGCAGAGCAGCGCCTCGGGCGTCGCACTCGTCGCGGTCTGCACGAGACAACGGTACCCACCGCCGGAGCGCGTCCCCGGTGTCGGACGCCGGTGTCCGGCACCGGACAGCCCGGAACGTCGCGGGGCGGCGGAGCTCCCGGGGAACACCGCCGCCCGACGGGCACCGTGGGACGTCAGCCGCGGCGACGCCGGCCGACGAGCAGCGCATCCAACCCGAAACGCCCGGAGCCGAGCAGGCCGAGCACCGCAGCGCCGACGGCGAGCGCCAGCACGAGCTCGTAGCCGCCGTCGGTGGCGAAGATCCCGGCGTCGAGGTGGACGTAGAACAGCGCACCCAGCATGTTGATCGTGAGGAGCAGGCCGACGAGCGGCACCGCGGCGCCGAGGATGAGGGCCCCACCACCGACCAGCTCCACGAGCGCGGAGAACCAGGCGCTGACCCCGGGGGCCGGGATGCCCATCTGGGTGAAGCCGGCGGTGACGCCGTCGATGCCGTTCGTGAACAGCTTCTGCCAACCGTGCGCCACGAAGACGACGCCGAAGCCGAGACGGCCGATCAGCAGCGCGAGGTCACGGCGGACCGTGGAGCCGGTCACCGAGGTGGCCGGGGACAGTGCGATGGTCATGGGAGTCCTTGTCGTGATGCCGCCGGAGCGGGCCGGGTGCAGGAGTGGGACGGATGTCCGCCGGCTGGTGCGCTCGATACATGAACGCTCATTTACTGCCGACGGTAGCCAACGACCACCCCACGGTCAACGTCGCGGGGACCGGTCGTGAACCATCCCACATCCGCGACGCCCGCCGGCGGGTCGCGAGAACCGTTGTCGCCCAGTGCGACTACGCACCGAGGAGCGTCGCCATCCCCTCGACGCTGCGCACCCCACGCGCCGTGGCGACGACCCCGAGCCGCTTCTCGATCATCGGCAGGGTGAGCTTGCTGTCGGCCTGACCGGCGGGGTACAGCAGGTGGACCGCGTCGCCGTCGATGACGTACCGCTCGGTGTCGAAGGTGCCCAGCCGGTCCGGGGCGACGTCGAGCACCGGCCGGTCCAGGAACGCGATCGCGACGGTCTTCTCCGGGGCGTCCGGGAACAGCCGTCGCGCACGGTCCGCCGCCCGGCGCAACTGCTCCCCGGTCCGCACGATCACCGGAACGGGGCGGCCCACCAGCCGTTCGAGTTCTGCGGACACCGTGGCCGCGTACTGCCGCGGAGTGCCCGACGACGCCTCGAAGAGCAGGTTGCCGCTGTTGAGATGGGTGCGGACCGCCTCGAAACCGGCCGCGGTGCCGATGGCGCGCAGATCCGCCATCGCCAGCCGGGCACCGCCCACGTTCACCGCACGCACCATCGCCGCCCACGCCGTCATCCGGGGGATTCTCCCCGTCCCGCCGCCGGCCCGCCCGCGGGCCTGACGGACCCGCCGGAGCAGGTCGTCGCGCTGGGCGCCGGGGGACGGCCGCACCGGCCCGCGCCGACGGCCGGGCGGGCGTTCTACAGTGCAGCGGTGTCCCCGCTGGGCGGTCCGTCGCGACCGCAGGTCTTCGTCGCCGGTCCGGTCGCCTGGAATCTGCTGATCCGGGTGCCGGAGCTGCCACCCGCCCGACCGCACGCGGTCACCGCGCGCTCGTACCGGCACACCCTCGGTGGCACGTCGGCGGGAAAGACCCTCAACCTGGCCCGGCTGGGCGCCGCCGTCACGCTGCGGACGGTCGTCGGTGACGATCCCGAGGCCCAGTGGGCACTGGCTCCGCTGCGGGCGGCCGGTGCGACCGTGATCGCCGAGATCGATCCGGCCGGACGCACCGAGCAGCACGTCAACCTGATGAGCGACGACGGCGAGCGGGTGTCGGTGCACCTGACCCGGCCGGAGCTGGTCGAGACCCTGCACAGCGGCCAGACCGCGGCCGCCTTCGCCGCCGCGGACGCCGTCGTCCTCGATCCGGCGGACAGCTCACGACCGTTCATCGCACAACTGACCGGCCGCGACGTCCCCGTCTGGGTCGACCTGCACAGCCACGACGGCCGCGACCGGTCCCGGGACGACTTCGCCGCCGTCGCCACCCACCTCGTGTTCTCCGGCGAACGGTTCCCGGAGCCAGCCGGGTACATGCGGGCGCGGATCGACGCCGGCGCCCGGCTCGTCGTCTGCACCCGGGGCGCCGACGGTGCGCTGGCCCTGGACGCCCACGGCCGGTGGCACGACGTTCCCGCCGTACCGGTCCCCGAGATCGTGGACAGCAACGGCGCCGGCGACGCCTTCACCGCCGCCGCGCTGCTCGCCCTGCTCGACGGGGCCGACGCGGCGACGGCGTTGCGGGCGGCCGCCGCCCACGCGGCCCGGTGTGTCCGCTCCGACGAGCTCGCGCCGCCTCAGCGGCCGCTGTCCGGCGGCGCGTAGCCGAGCAGCCGCCGGGCCCGCTCGGTGACCGGGCGGTCGACCATCCGACCGTCGACCTGCACCGCGGAGTCGCCCGCGGCGACGACCCGGCGCGCCCACGCGAGCTCCGCCGCCGTGGGTGCGAACGCGTCCCGCACGGCGGGCAGCTGCGCGGGATGGATGCACAGGCTGCCGGTGAAGCCCATCCCCCGCGCCGAACGGGCCGCCGCGGTGACCGCCGCCAGGTCGGCGATCTCGGTCGGGGGCGAGTCCAGCGGCCCGGCGATGCGTGCGGCCCGGGACGCCAGCACCACCTGGGCGCGGGCGTACCCCAGGAGTGGGCCGGGGTCGCTCGACGCGCCGACGTCGGCGGCCAGGTCCAGCGCGCCGAAGGCCAGCCGGGTGACGCCGCCGACCGCGGCCAGCGCCGGGGCGGCGAGGACACCGCGGGCGCTCTCCACCAGCGCGATGAGCGGGACCGGCCCGTCGAACGCCCGCGCGAGCCGGTCCGCGATCGCCGCCAGCGCGGCCGGATCGTCCGCCTTGGGCACCATCACCGCCTGCAGTGCGCTGTCGGGGTGGCCCGTCAGCTCGTCGAGCAGCCGATGGTCGGCCTCGCGCTCGGGGCCGTCCAGAGGGTTGAGCCGGACCGCGAACCGCCGGTCACCGGGGCGCAGCGCCGCCGCCACGTGTCCGCGGGCCGCGGCCTTGGCTGCCGGCGCGACCGCGTCCTCCAGGTCGACGACCACCAGGTCCGCACCGGCGCCCAGCGCCTTGTCGAACCGGTCGGGCCGGTCCCCGGGGACGAACAGCACCGTGACGGCGCCCGCGACCGTCACCGGCGGGCCTGCGTCCTTGTGCCGCGACGGAGGCGCCGCGCAGGCTGACACGCATGACCGATCCGACGCGCCGCTTTCCCGACATGTGGCTGGACCCCGAGGACGACCCACGCGAGGCGGGCGCCGGGCCGGTCTCCGGGGAGGCGGCGGTCCTGGACTCCTACCTGACGCGGTACCGACTGACGTTGGAGCTCAAGTGCGAGGGACTGACACCGGACCAGCTGGCCCGGCGAGCGGTACCGCCGTCCACCCTGTCGCTGCTGGGCCTGCTGCGGCACCTCGCGAAGGTCGAGCACACCTGGGCGGTGCGGGTCGTGCAGGGGCGGCCCGACGCGGCGCGCCCGTACTGGACGCCGGAGCGGCAGGACCTGGACTTCGACGGCGCCGTGCCCGATGCGGCCGTCGTCGCGGACGCGTGGGCGACGTGGCGGCGCGAGGTCGCGCACGCGCGTGAGGTGTACACCGGGACGCCGCTGGACACGGTCGTGGAGCACCACGGTGAGCCCCTGGAGGTACGCGACATCGTCGTGCACCTCATCGAGGAGTACGCCCGGCACTGCGGCCACGCCGATCTGCTGCGGGAGTGCATCGACGGCCGCACCGGTCAGTGAGCGGTTCACGACGCCCGCCACGGGCCCGCGGCCGGCGGCAGGTGTCCGCGCCGGTACACCAGGAAGGTCCGGCGGAACACGATGACCACCACGCCGTGCTGGTTGACCCCCTCGCTGCGGACGGTGACGACGCCGACCGCGGGCCGCGACGCCGACGGACGCAGCTCCAGGACCGTCGAGCGCGAATGGAGCGTGTCGCCCTCGAAGACCGGGGCCGGCATCCGCACCTCGTCCCAGCCGAGGTTGGCGAACACGTTCATCGACAAGTCGATGGTGGACTGACCGGTGACCAGCGCCAACGTGAGTGCCGAGTTCACCAGCGTCCGGCCGTAGGCGGTGCCGGCGGCGAACTCCTTGTCCAGATGGATCCTCGCGACGTTCTGCGTGAGCAGGGTGAACCACTGGTTGTCGGTCTCGGTGACGGTCCGGCCGAAGGGGTGGTGGTGGACGTCGCCGACGGCGAAGTCCTCGAACAGCCGACCCGACCACCCCGGGACGTCGCGGGTGGTCGGCGGTACCGGATCGGTGGTCACAGGATCCCTCCTCGTCCCTCGTGGCCCCGGTGGGTGGGCACGCGTCCAGCGTCGCACCCTAGGCGGCCGCGCGCCGGGCGGGCGAGCCGGACCTCTGGGCAGGGCGCGGGCGCCGTCCTATCCTGACCGGGTGGAGCGCCGACTCGTCGGGATGGTGCTGCTGCTGGTGGCGCTGACCGTCGCGGTGTCGGTGCCCCGGCTGCTCTCCCCGGCCCTGGTGGCGCAGCCGTCCCCGGTGGCGCTGCCGGCCCCGCCGCCTGTGGGGGCCTGTCTCCGTCTGGACGCCTCGGTCGTCCCCTGCGGCGAGGTGCACGCCGGCGAGGTCACCGCCCGCTGGGCGGCCGACGCGCCCGGCCGGCCGGTCGACGACGGCGACTCGCGATGCCGGGCGGCCACGTTCGAGTACGTCGCCCTCGGCCTCATCGGGAGTGCGCAGGTCTGGCGGCCGGCGTTCGGCGCGAGCAGCTGGGTGGTGCACGCGCCGGCGACGCAGCGGGTCGGGTCCCGCGGCTGGTCGGTGTGTGTCGTCGGACCGTCACGGGCGGCGGCCTCCGTCGGCTCGGTGCACGCCCAGGGTCGGGCGCCGCTGACCCGGCCGGCGGCGTTCGGGGTGTGCGTCACCGCCGACGGCATCACGGTGGCCTGCGACCGGCCGCACCGGGTCGAGTACCTCAGTGACGCCGTCGGGTTCGCGCGCTCGCTGATCAACGAGCGGGAGGCCCGACGCTGGCGGACCGGCTGCACCGAGCTCGCGGCCGCGCTGCTGGACACCGGCGACCCGACGATGGGCGGCCGGCTGTCGGTGGAGTTCCGGACGGTGGCGGCCGATCCACGGACCAACCTCGACCCGCCGTCGTCGCTGGTCTTCGGCGTGTGCGCGGTGGCGGTGACGGGCGATCGCGATCTGACGGGGTCGGTCTACGGGCTGGGCACGGGCGAGTTGCCGTGGCGTTGAAAGCCGGGCAGCTCGTAACGGTCGACGCCGTCCGCCGTCCCCGTGCGCCGCATGCCCAGGCCCGTCAGCACCGCGATCGACGCGGCGTTGTCGGGGTGGACCCGGGCGAACACGGTGGCCGTGGCACCCGCGAGCCCGGCGATCAGCAACCGGGCGGTGGCCCGTCCGATGCCCCGGCCCCAGTGGGTGACCGCCACCCAGTAGCCGATCTCGAGTCCCGACTCCCGATGGCTGACCACGCCGAGCGCACACGGTCGGCCGTTCTCCTCCGCGACGGACCAGCGGACCCCGCCCACGACCTCGAGGGCCGCACCGGTCACCGCCTCGGTGACGCGCTGCTCGATACGGTCACGGTCCCACGGCAGCCCGTCGCCGACGAAGCGGGTGATCCGCGGGTCGGACGCCATCCCGGCCAGCAGCCCGGCGTCGGCGGCGGTGAACGGACGCAGCACGACGGCCACCTCGGTCAGGCGTCCATGGGCGTGCGGATGCGGGTCGCCGGGTCGGCACTGTCGTAGAACGGCTTGCCGAACGCCCGGACGCCGAGGTAGTAGATCGAGGCGAAGCTGCGGCAGGTGTAGTAGTGCGTACCGCGATCGGCGACGCAGGCGGCGACCATCTCCCGGTAGAAGATGCCGTCGCAGGTGGCGCGGCTCAGCTCACGGGCACCGTAGCAGCCGTCGTGGTGGTTGCACGCGGTGGTGAAACTGACGCCGGACGGAGCCTCGGGCACCAAGGTGCAGCCGTCGTGCGGATACGGGAACTCCGGGCTGGGCGGGGCGGCCGCGGTCTGCGCAGCGGCGGAACCGGCACCGGCGAAGAGGGAACCGACGATCAGGAACAGCACGATCGACAGCGCCGACTGCAGGCGCCGGCGCGCGGCCGATGGGGTGATCGCGACCATGGGAACTCCCGACTCGACGCCCGGCCCCGGTGCCGGATCTTCGATCCGAGGCTAGCCCCGGCCACCGACAGCGGCACGCGCAGCACCCGGGCGTCCTCTTCCGGGCCCGGTTCTGTGCGGAAACGCCACATGGGCGGCCACCCTTGAGGGTGACCGCCCATGTGGACAGTGCTGGTGGTGCGTGAGAACGAGTCTCAGACGACGGTGACGCCGGTCGCCTGCGGGCCCTTGGGGCCCTGGGTGACGGTGTAGCTCACGCGCTGGTTCTCGTCGAGGCTGCGGTAGCCGCCCGAGTTGATCTCGGAGTAGTGCACGAAGACGTCAGCACCCGAATCCTCGGGGGTGATGAAGCCGAAGCCCTTTTCCGCGTTGAACCACTTCACAGTTCCGGTAGCCATGATTTTCTCCTCTGGAGGCATATCCGTCGGTCGCCCGCGGGTGCGGGTGACCGGGTCTGTCTGGAAATCCGACATCTCTGGATACGACGATCGAGAGGATCCTCCGGCCGGAGCCGTCGAATGGTTATGCGAAAAACAAGATCTGGTGACCAGGGTCAAGTCAAGCACGCCGGGGACGGTTCGACAAACGCGGGGTGACTCAGATCTCCAGGACGAGCTTGCCGCGGACGTGCCCCAGCTCCGAGATCGCCTGCGCCGCAGCGGCTTCCGCCAGCGGAAAAACCTGCTGGACGGACACCCGGAAACGGCCCCGCCGGTGCAGGTCGGCGACCACCGGCAGCACGTCCCATCGCCGGCCCTCCGCTCCCCCGGTCGCCTTCGCACCGTGTTCGGGGGCGCTGAAGTCCGCGACGCTGACCACGGTGGCCGGATCCCCCGTCAACGCGATCAACTCCGGGAGCACACCGGAGCCCGCGATGTCCAGGGCGGCGGCCACGCCGGCCGGCACCAGCTCGCGCACCCGTCCGACCAGCCCGTCGCCGTAGCCGACGGGCAACGCCCCGAGCTCGCGCAGGTAGGCGTGGTTGGCGGGTCCGGCCACCCCGACGACCGTCATCCCCCGGGCGACCCCGAGCTGGACGGCGGCGCTGCCCACCCCGCCGGACGCCCCGTTCACGACCACGGTCACGCCGTCCGGCACGTCGACGACGGCGAACGCCCGGGCGGCGGTCTCCGCGGCGAGCGGCACCGCGGCCGCCTCCACCCACGACATCGACGCCGGTTTGGCGGCCCAGGCGGTCAGCACTGCGAACTCCGCGTAGCCCCCCTTGGGGGTCGCGCCGAAGACCTCGTCCCCCACCGTCACCCCCGTGACGCCGTCGCCGATCTCGTCGACCACGCCGGACACGTCGGTGCCCGGGATGTAGGGCAGCGACTTCACGGTCATGATCCCGGCGCGGTACTTGGAGTCCACCCGGTTCACCCCAGCGGCGCGGACGGCCACCCGGATCCGGCCCGGGCCGGGATGGGGCTCGGGGACGTCCTCGACGACCAGCACCTCGGGACCGCCGTACTCATCGAACCGGACCGCACGCATCTGTCCTCCGTCACCGGGCCGGCCGGATCGGCCGCCCTCGTCCCCGGCTGAGACCCCAGCCGCCCGGTGGATTCTTCCCGGTGCGGGATACTCACAGGTGACGGCCACTCTCCACAACGACCCGGCCGTCGGATCGACGGGCTGCCGGTGCGGCACCCCGGACCGGCCAGGACGATACGGACGCGTGGTGGAAGAGCGGGACGGACCTGGGGCGTCGCGGCCCTCGCGGCTGGCCCGTCTCACCGGGCGCCCGGAGTACACCCGCAACCTGCACGTCGCCGAGGCCGCGTCCCTGCTGAACCCGATGCGCAAGGGCATCGCCGTGTCCTGCTGGGCCTACGGGCTGGGCGTGCTGCTGCTCATGCTGTCGCCGGCCGGGCCGGCGAGCACGGTAGCGGCCGCCTACATGGGCGTGATCGGTGCCGTCAGCGTCGTCCTCGGGTTCCTCTGGTGGCGCGGTGGCTGGCCGAAGGCACACGTGTCGGTGGCGTTCCTGCTCTACAGCGAGCTGTCGCACACCGGCGTCCTGCTGTTCACCACCAGCTCGATGCTGGCGCTGATCGCCACCCTGTGGTTCGCGTTGATCGGCGAGCACATCACCATCGCGCACAGCCGCCGGGCGGTGGGCCTGCACGCCCTGTGGGCACTGGCCAATATCGCCTTCTTCGCCACCCAGGCCAGCCGGCGCACCAACGCGAGCCTGCCGTTGATCGTCTACGTGGGGCTGGCGCTGATCGGGCTCATCGTCGCCATCCCGATCTTCCGTCAGCTCGCCGCCGACGCGCTGCGCGACGACTCCCGACGCGCCGCCGCGCTGGCCGAGCGGGATGCGCTGACCGCTCTGCTGAACCACCGCGGCATGTACGCCGCGTTGCCGGCCCTGCTGGCCGCGGGCCGTGGTCCCGACGAGCAGCTCGCGATCGTGGTGCTGGACCTGGACCGGTTCAAGGCGATCAACGACCGGTACGGGCACCACCGCGGCGACCAGGTGCTCACGCTCGTCGCGGCCCGGCTCACCGGAAGCGTCCGCCGCGGCGCCATCGTGGCCCGCACCGGCGGTGAGGAGTTCATCGTCATCGACACGGTCGCCCCCGACGGTGCCGCCGCACTGGCCCACCGGCTGCTCCGGGCCGTCCACCGCCAGGACGACGACGTGCCGGTGACCGCCAGCGTCGGGGTGTCCAGCGTGCCGGTGCGCGACGTACCGGTCGACCGCCTCACCCAGAACGTCCAGGAGCTGATCCGGCTGTCGGACACCACCATGTACGGCGCCAAGCGCGACGGCGGGAACCAGGTCCGGGTGAGTGACCCGCGCACCGCGGACCGGCGATCAGGGTCACAATAGGACGGCGATCCGCGAGCGCGCGGTCACTCCCTGCCATCATCGAGGCGGGACTCCTCCGCTCCGTCACGTGCCGTGCCGTGCCGGTCCGGGAGTCCGGCACGTGCCGTCCCACGTTCCCGTCGGCGGCACGCCCGGCGGCACCGTCCCACGGCACCGGCTCGAGGCGACCGCCGCGAACCCCACCGGAACCCGGCGTGGCACCGGGTGCGTGATCGGAGCGGCGATGGCTGACGGCTCGGGCTCCGCCCCCGGCCCGGACGCGCCGCCGCCCGGTCCCGTGGGACGCTCCCGCGGCCGCCGCTCGATGTACCGGCAGAACCTGGCGGTGGCCGAGGCCAAACGCATCCTGCGGTCGACCGGGCGCTTCGTCGCTCTGAGCTGCCTGCTGCTGGCGGCCGGTTCGGTGCTGCTGATGTACACCCCGGGCGGGCCGACCGGGACGGCCGCCCGGATCGCCACCGGCGTGGTGGCGGCGGCCGCGGTCGTCGCCGCGGCGCTGTGGTGGGTGCGGGGCTGGCCCCGCGAGCGGACCTCCGTGGCGTTCGTCCTGGCCGCCGAGGTGGGCCACGGCATCGTGCTGTTCTGCTGCGCCGATCCCGTGGTCTCCCTGCTGGCGGCGACGTGGTTCTTCCTGCTCGGTGACTACCTGACCTTCGCGCACGGGCGTCGGGCGCTGGTCGCGCACTGTGTGTGGGTCAAGGCCAATCTGCTCTTCTACGGCGTCCGGGCGCTGCTCGAGCCGGGCGCGGACGTGCCGTTCGTGGTCTTCCTCGTGGTCGGCCTGACCGCGACGCTGATCGTGACCCGTCTGTTCGGCCAGGTCTTCTCCGACGCGCTGCGCTCCGACAGCGCCCGCAGCGCCGAACTCGCCCACCGCGACCCCATGACGCAGCTGCTCAACCGGCGTGGTCTGGAGGCCGCGGCCCCGCGGGTGTTCGCCCAGGCGCGGTCGGAGCGGGCGGTGATCGCGGTGTTCCTGGTCGACATCGACCGGTTCAAGGTGGTCAACGACCGGCACGGCCACGACGCCGGCGACGCGGTGCTCCGACTGCTCGCCGCCCGGTTGGACGCCTCGGTGCGCAAGTACGGCCTGGTGGCGCGCACCGGCGGGGAGGAGTTCGTCGTCCTGGACCGGGTGCACGCCGACGGCATCGCGTCGATGGCCGAGCGGCTGCGTGCGGTCTCGCACCACCCCGACGACCCGGTGCCGGTCACGGTGTCGGTCGGCGCGGTGGGGCTGGCCGGCGACGACTTCCCGTCCGCCGATCCGGGTGTGTTGCTGACCAACCTGATCATCCGCGCCGACACCGCGATGTACGCGGCCAAGCAGCGCGGCGGCGATCAGGTGGTGCTGGACCTGCCACGGACCGCGGCACTGGAACGGACCGACGGCGGGGCGACGATGGCCAGGAGCCCGGACGAGATCTTCGACAGCGTGATGGCGGCCCGCAGCGGACGTGACCGCCGGGCGGAGCGGCGCCCGGACCAGGGGTCCTGACACCGGACGCCGTCACGTCCCGCGGGCCGAGCGCGACCCGGGATCGGGCCCTGTCGGCGTCGGTGCAGGTCAAAGGGCGCGGAGGGACCCGGGCGGCGCCGCCGCGCGCCCAGCAATACGCTTGTCCGGCTGGCACCGGGGCCGGCGGCTGTGGAGGAGAGTCGATGACGAATGCTGGGGACCGCTGGTCCGACGGGCCGCTGGGCGACATCCTCGTGGTCGATCTGACGCGGGCGTTGGCCGGGCCGCACGCCGCGATGATGCTCGGTGACCTCGGGGCGCGGGTGATCAAGGTCGAGACGCCGGGCAGTGGTGACGACACCCGGGGCTGGGGGCCGCCGTTCGTCGGTCCGGAGCACGACATCTCCACGTACTTCCTGTCGTGCAACCGCAACAAGGAGTCGATCGCGCTGGACCTGAAGTCCGACTCCGGACGTGCCGCGCTGACCGAGCTGATCCGCCGCAGCGACGTGCTGCTGGAGAACTTCCGGCCCGGGGTGCTGGCCCGGTTGGGGTTCTCGATCGAGCAGCTGGCCGAGCTCAACCCGGGGCTGGTGGTGCTGTCGATCTCCGGATTCGGCTCCGACGGCCCGGAGGGCGGCCGCGCGGGCTACGACCAGATCGCCCAGGGCGAGGCCGGCCTGATGTCGGTGACCGGCCCGGACGCGGCGACCCCGACGAAGGTGGGCGTGCCGATCGGTGACCTGCTGGCCGGGATGTACGGCGCCTACGGGGTGCTGGCCAAACTCCACGAACGCGCCACCACCGGTCGCGGCGGGCTGGTGGGCACGTCGCTGCTGGCCTCCATCGTCGGGGTACACGCGTTCCAGGGCACCCGGTGGACGGTGGCCGGGGAGATCCCCGTCGGCGAGGGTCCGCACCACCCGTCGATCTGCCCGTACGGGCTGTTCCACGCCGCCGACGGCATCGTGCAGATCGCGGTGGGCTCCCAGGGCCTGTGGGCGACGTTCGCGCCCGCGTTCGGACTGCCGCTGGACGCGCCCGGGTTCGCCACGAACGGCGACCGGGTCCGCAACTCCGACGCCGTCAAGGCCGCCGTGGAGGCCGCGTTCAGCCGGTACACGACGGCGGACCTGCTGGCGAAGCTGAACGCGATCGGTGTGCCGAGTGGTCAGGTGAAGAACATGCAGCAGGTGTACGAGTGGGACCAGACCCGCTCGCAGGGCCTGCTGATCGAGGTCGACCACCCGGTGCTCGGCCCGGTGGAGCTCCCCGGCCCGCCGTTGCGGTTCTGGGGCGCCGACGGCGCGGAATGGCACCGCGAGCACGCCTCACCGCCCACGCTGGGGCAACACACCGACGACGTCCTGGCATGGCTGGGGGTGCAGGCATGACCGTCACCGCGCTGCTGGACGTCCGTTTCGACCCGGCCCGCCGCGACGAGGGCCTCGCGTTCCTGCACACCGTGCTCACCGACACCCGCTCGTTCGCCGGCTGCCTGTCCGTCGAGGTCCTCGTCGACACCGACGACCCGGCCCACGTGCTGGTCGTCGAGCGGTGGGAATCGATGTACCACGACGCGATGTACCGCGACTGGCGCGCCGGAGCCGGCGCGACCGCGCTCGGTGACTACCTCGCCGGGCCTCCCGGCCTGACGAAGTTCACCGCCACCGGCGTCTGAGCCGCCGTCGGATCCGGCCGGCCGTCATGCCGACGCAACACCCGCTCGCCTACGATCAGGTCCCGTGAAGTTTCTCAACGGACTCCAGCCCACCGCCGACCTGACGTACTCCGACGTCTTCCTGGTGCCGTCCCGCTCCGCGGTGACGTCACGCCTGGACGTCGACCTGCGCACCCCTGACGGCATCGGCACCACGATCCCGCTGGTGGTGGCCAACATGACGGCCGTCGCCGGCCGGCGCATGGCCGAGACCATCGCGCGTCGCGGCGGCATGGCCGTGCTGCCACAGGACATCCCGATCGACGCGGTCGCCGCGGCCATCGGCTACGTCAAGGACGCCGACCCCGTCTTCGAGACGCCGATCACCGTCGCCCCGGACGCCGCCGTCGCCGAGGTGCTGTCGCTGCTCGGCAAGCGGGCGCACGGTGCCGCGGTCGTCGTGGACGGCGGCCGCCCGGTCGGCATCATCACCGAGCGGGACTGCCTGGAGGTCGACCGCTTCTCCCGGGCGTCGGCGGTGATGACGCCCGACATCGTGACCGTCACCAAGGACGACGACCTGCGCGACGCCTTCGACGTGATGACCTCCCGGCACCTGGACGTGGTGCCGGTGCTGGACGGCGACCGGATGCTCGGCGTGCTCACCCGCAAGGGCGTGCTGCGCTCGGCGATCTACACCCCCGCGGTCGACCCGTCGGGCAACCTGCTCATCGGGGCGGCGATCGGCATCAACGGTGACGTCACGGGCAAGGCCGAGGCGCTGCTCGCGGCCCGGGCCGACGTGCTCGTGGTCGACACCGCGCACGGCCACCAGGAGAAGATGATCGAGTCGCTGGCCGTGGTCGTCGCGGCGCGGGACGCATTCGAGGGCGAGACCGGCCGCCGGATCCCCGTGGTGGCGGGCAACGTCGTCTCCGCGAGCGGTGCGGCCGATCTGGCCGACGCGGGAGCGGACATCATCAAGGTGGGCGTCGGTCCGGGCGCCATGTGCACGACCCGGATGATGACCGGCGTCGGCCGGCCCCAGTTCTCCGCGGTCCTGGAATGTGCGACCGCCGCCGCCGAGCACGGTGCGACCGTGTGGGCCGACGGCGGCGTCAAGTACCCACGCGACGTCGCGCTGGCCCTGGCCGCGGGGGCGGCGAACGTGATGATCGGTTCCTGGTTCGCCGGCACCTGGGAGAGCGCCGGCGACCTCGCCCGCGACGCCGACGGCCGGTGGTACAAGGAGAGCTTCGGCATGGCGTCGGCCCGTGCGGTGCGCAACCGCACCCGCACTGCGTCGGCCTTCGACCGGGCCCGTTCGGCGCTGTTCGAGGAGGGCATCTCCACCGCCCGGATGTACCTGGATCCGGCCCGGCCCGGTGTGGAGGACCTCGTCGACTCGATCATCGCCGGCGTCCGCAGCTCGTTCACCTACGCCGGCGCCCCGTCGATCCCGGACTTCGCCGACCGCGCCGTGGTCGGCGTCCAGAGCGCCGCCGGCTACGAGGAGGGCAGGCCCCGCCCCACCTCGTGGTGACCCGTCCGCCGACTGGCCGCTGACCGCCCGGTCTCGCCACCGGCGCTGTCCGTGACCCGCCCATCTCCTGAGGTGGGCGGGTCGCGGCGCAGCCGTCGCGGGTCAGGGGCGGGGCGCGCCGTGTCCGTCCGGCACCACCTCGGACGGGACGGGCGGTCCGGGCGGGGTGCCGTCGCCGAACGGCCGGCCGCCCAGCTCCTCGCGGTGGTGCGGCTCCCACCAGTTCGTCAGGTCCGGCCCGGCCGGCACGATCTGGGTCGGGTTGATGTCGGTGTGCACCACGTAGTAGTGCTTCTTGATCTGCACGAAGTCGGTGGTGTCGCCGAAGCCGGGCGTCTGGAAGAGGTCGCGGGCGTACGCCCACAGCACCGGCATCTCCGACAGCTTCGACCGGTTGGCCTTGAAGTGTCCGTGGTAGACGGGATCGAAGCGGGCCAGCGTGGTGAACAGGAAGACGTCGGCCTGAGTGATGCTGTCGCCGACCAGGTAGCGCCGGGTCGACAACCGCTCGGTGAGCCAGTCCAGCCGGGTGAAGAGCCGGTCGTAGGCGCTCTCGTAGCTCTCCTGGGAGCCGGCGAACCCGCAGCGGTAGACGCCGTTGTTGACCTCGGTGTAGTTGCGGTGGGCGACCTCGTCGATCTCGTTGCGCAGGTGCTCCGGGTACAGGTCGGGGGCGCCCTCGCGGTGGAACCGCGTCCACTCGGTGGAGAGGTCCAGGGTCATCTGCCGGTAGTCGTTGGTGACGACCTTCCCGGTGGCGACCTCGACCATCGCCGGGACCGTGATGCCGCGCGGGTACTCCGGATCGCGCTTGAAGTACGCCTCCTGCAGGCGCTCGATGCCCAGTACCGGATCCACCCCGCCGGGGTCGAGATCGAAGGTCCAGCTACGCTTGTCGTGGGTCGGGCCGGTCATGCCCATCGAGAGCACCGGCTCCAGGCCCAGCAGCCGACGGACGATGATGGCCCGGTTGGCCCACGGGCAGGCCCGCGCGACGATCAACCGGTAACGGTCGGGCTCGACCGGGAAGCCGTCGCGGCCGTCCTCGGTGATGCGCGTGGTGATGTAGTTGGTGTCCCTGGCGAACTCGGCTCCTCCGGTGACGTACGCACCCTTGGTCGAGTTGTCGGTGTCGGTCGCGCTCATCGGCTGTCTCTCCGTCCCCTGTGGTCCTGCCGACGGTAGTCGCCCCGGAGCCGTTTCGATGCGGATGCATGAACTTTTCCGGATCCGGCGCCGGACGCCCGGATCGCCTCGACTGGCCGCGCACCGGTCTGTTTATCCCGTCGGAGCGGGGGGCAACCCGGAGGACATGGCAGCTATCGGATACACCCTGATGACCGAACAGGCCGGACCGCGCGACCTCATCCGGCACGCCCAGCAGGCCGAAGCCACCGGCTTCGACTTCGCCGTGAGCAGCGACCACTTCTTCCCGTGGTTGGACGAGATGGGCCACGCGCCCAACGCCTGGGTGACGCTGGGCGCCGTCGCCCAGGCGACCGAGACCCTCCCGCTGATGACGTACGTGACCGCTCCGACGTTCCGGTATCACCCGGCCGTGGTGGCGCAGCAGGCTGCGACGCTGCAGATCATCTCCGGCGGCCGGTTCACCCTGGGCCTGGGCTCCGGCGAGAACCTCAACGAGCACATCGTCGGCGGCGGCTGGCCCGCGGCCGACGTCCGGCAGGCCAGGCTCGTGGAGGCGGCGCAGATCATCAACGCGCTCTTCGACGGCGGCTACGTCAATCACGACGGCCGTCACTTCCAGGTCGCGTCGGCCAAGCTCTGGGATCTCCCCGACGTGCGCGTGCCGATCGGTATCGCCGTCTCCGGCAAGCAGTCGTGCGAGCTGTTCGGCCCGCTGGCCGACGTGATGATCGCGATCGACCCCGAGCCGGAGCTCGGCCAGTGGTGGGACGCGGCGAGTCGGACCGGCTCGTCGAGCCGCAAGGTCGCCCAGCTGCCGATCAGCTGGGACAGTGACGCCGACGCCGCGGCCCAGCGGGCCCACCGGCTGTTCCGCTGGAGTGCCGGCGGCTGGAAGGTCAACGCCGAACTGCCGGGCACCGCCGGGTTCGACCAGGCGTCGTCGTCGGTGAAGGTCGCCGACATCGCCGAGACCATCCCCTGCGGCAACGACGTGGGTGCCGTGGTCGCCGCGGCCAAGGAGTTCTTCGACGCGGGCTTCACCGATCTGGCGTTGGTCCAGATCGGCGCCGACCAGCAGGACAACTTCTTCGCCGCAGCCACCGCGGAGATCCTGCCGGAGCTGAGGAAGCTCTAGATGGACCTCGGTATCCGTGGCCGGACCGCCCTGATCAGCGGTGCCGATTCCGGGATAGGACTGGCCACCGCGCGGCTGCTGCACGCCGAGGGTGCCCGGGTGGTCCTGACCGACCTGGACGAGGCGGCGGTGGTCGACGCGGCCGCCGGGGTCGGGGGTGACGTCCTCGCCTTCGGCGCCGACCTCACCGATGCTGCCGCGGTCGAGAGGCTGCACGAGCGCGTGGCCGGGGCCGTCGGCGACCTCGACATCCTGGTGCAGTCGGCCGGGATCACCGGGGCGCAGGGCCTGTTCCACGAGATCGACGACGCGGGCTGGTCGCAGACCGTCGAGACGGACCTGCTGGCGCCGGTACGGCTGGTCCGGGCGTTCCTCCCCGGCCTGCGCCGCGGCGGATGGGGCCGGCTGGTCTTCGTGGCGTCGGAGGACGCGGTGCAGCCGTACGACGACGAGCTGCCGTACTGCGCCGCCAAAGCCGGCATCCTGGCGCTCGCGAAGGGACTGTCGCGGTCGTACGCCACCGAGGGCCTGCTGGTCAACGCCGTGTCGCCCGCGTTCATCGCCACGCCGATGACCGACGCGATGATGACCAGGCGCGCGGAGCAGACCGGGACCTCCTTCGACGGCGCGATCGCGTCGTTCCTCGACGAGGAGCGTCCGTACCTCGAGCTGAAGCGACGCGGCCAGGTGGACGAGGTGGCGGCGGTCATCGCGTTCCTGTGCAGCGACCGGGCGAGTTTCGTGAACGGTTCGAACTACCGGGTCGACGCCGGGTCGGTCGCCACCATCTGACCGGCCCGGGGCCGTCGCGGCACCGGCACCCCCGGCCACTGGCGGCTCAGCGCGGTGTGGATCGCCTGCGGGAGAACGTTCCGCACCGCCGGAGCAGATGTTTCAGGTCACGGCATCGCCCGGCCCCGCATCGCCCTGCCCCGCATCGCCGGCCGGTGGACCGCTGTGGCAAGCCGCCACACCGGCCGGGACAGGTCATCGCTGAGGCAGGTCACGGCGCCCCGGTCGGATGGCAGCGCCGACGCAGGTCACCGTGCTGCCGGTCACGACACCGGCCGGTCGCCGCACCGACCGACCGCCAGCCCGGTCGCGCAGGTTCCAACGCCGCCGATCACCGCACCGGCACGGGGGCGTCGACGATCAGTGCGCTGATCACCCGCTGCTCGATCGAGCCCGGGTCCTGATAGGCACCGTGGGCGTGGAACAGGTCCAGGAACGGTGACCGGAGATCGAGGAGACCGGGGTCGGCGTCCCCTGGGAGCTGCTGGTGGCGACCGGTCACGATGACCTGCGCACCGAAGTCCGCCTCGTAGGGACTGCCGCCGTGAGCCAGACCGGTGTACTGGATGAAGTCGTTCTCGTGCATGACCGCGAAGACCCGGCCGGGCAGCTCATCCGCGTCGACGCCGTCGAGCGCCAGGTCCGCCACGGACGCCACCTCCAGGCCGGTACCGGCGACGAGGACCAACCGGTCGGCGGCCAGGCTCCGGCCTCCGGACGCCGCCGCGGCGACCACGGAGCTGCCGTAACTGTGGGCGACGACCGTCGCCTGCGCGGGCTTTCCCTGATGCGCGACGCGCAGGCCCTGCTGGAAGGCGACCAGCGCCGGCGCCGCGACATCGGCGTAGGCGTCACGGGTGGCGACGACGACGTCGGACGGTGCCTCGTAGCCCACCCAGGCGATCGCCGCCACGTCCCGGGCGCCGTGCTCGGCGGTGCCCGCCGCCCATGCGTCCACCCGGTCCAGCTCGCCGCCGAGGCTGCCGATGCCGCTGCCCGTCCCGGGCACGTAGGTGGCGACGTGGGCCGCGGAGTCGGGGTCGCCGACGGCGATGACCGCCCGACCCCGGCCGGTCGGATCCACGTCCAGCAGGTACACCTCCTGTGACCGCGGGACGGACAGGGCCAGCCGGACGCTCGCGATGGCGTCCCGCTCGTCCTGCAGCCCCGCGCGAAGGAAGCGGTCGGCGAGAGAGGACTGGTCGAACATCGGCCAGCTGGGGGCACTCACCGCCGCCGGTGGCGGCGCCGCGATCATCACCGCGAGCTCCGCGTCCCGCCGGTCCAAGATCAGCAGGTTGGCCTGGTGCCGCACCGCGGCGGGCAGCCCGTCCGCCGCGCCGACCGACCGCGGGTCGTCGTGCAGCACGGCCTGCTGCTCGGTCCAGCTGCGGCTGCGGAACCACGCCGCCCGCAGCGCCGGACCGCTCTCGGCCGGCGGCAGGGTGCCTGCGGTCGTCCGGGCGAACGCCTGCGCCGCCGGTCCGAGAGCGACCCAGGCCGCCTCGGCGTCCGTCTCCTGCGCGAGGCTCGACCGGAACAGGTCGTCACTGCTCATCCGGTCGGTGCCGAGCGCCTCGCCGAGGTCGGCGGTGACCACGCCGCGGCCGGCCCGGAACACCGGGGCGCCGCCGACGGTCGCGGTCAGCGCGGACGCGCATTCCGCGGTCGCCGCGTCGGCCCGGCGCAGGTGATCGTCCCAGGCGGCCGTGGCGACGTCCCGGCGGACCGTGGCGAGCCGCAACTCTTCCTGCAGCGGCGCCACGGTGGCGCAGTCCGCCATCCGGATGGCGTGCTGGAGCGCCCTGACCTCCCCTTCGGCACGCAGCCATCCGGAGCGGGCCACGTCGACCGCGGTCCGGACGGAGGTCAGGTCGTCGGCCAGCGCCAGCAGCGCTCCGCGGGCCCGGTAGAGCCGACCGGTGCCCTCGTCGAGCGCGGTGCGTACCGCGTCGATCTCGGCCTCGCCCGTCGCGGCCGCCGCTCCCCGCCACGCCCCGGACAGGGCCGCGCGCGCATCGGTCACCGTGTCGTCGAGCCGGGCCAGATGCTGGGCGGTGTCGAAGAGCCGGTCGGCGGCGGCGCTGAGCGCGGCCGGATCGTCGCCGGGGAACGGCAACGCCGAGACGCTCTCGGCGTAGGGGACGATCACCGGCACGACGAGGGCGGCGGTCATCGCGGGAGCGCCCGGAACTCGGCGGCGGTGGTGTCGTCGACGGTGAGCATCGCCGTCACCGCACCGTCCACCCAGGTGGCCAGCTGGGCGAGCCCGGCGACCAGGTCGCCGGCCACGTCGGTCCAGCTGGTCGACACCGCCTCGACCGCCGCCCGTACCGACCGGCCCGCCGCCGGCGGGGCCCATCCGTCGGTCAGCCGCGCGACCGCGGCGCCGGCCAGCGCGGCCCGCTCCGAGCCGTCCCGCAGCAGTTCGGCCACGCGGTGGACCCCGCCCGGCACCATCTCCAACCCCGCCATACGTCCCCCCGGACCCGTCGATCACTCCGGGCACGACCCTAGGGAGCCGGATCGGCGCGCCGGGAGGTCTGTCCACAATCGGGGCCGACGAGGTCGAGCGAGGGCCGGGGCGGTGGCGGGGCCGCACAGCCGGAACGGGAGCGACCTGCGTGGGTCGCTCCCGTTCCGGTGGTGCGGTGACGTCGGCGGTCGTCAGCTCCAGTAGCGGTGCAGCACGGCGTCCGCGGACGACCCGCTGGTGCGGCCGTAGACCGGGCGGATCTGCACGTACTTGCCGACGTTCGGCGCCTCGAGCAGGTAGTCGACACCGTTGATCTTGCCGAGGTACACCGCGACGTGGCCGCTGTAGCCGATGATGTCACCGGCCTGCCCGGCGCTCCACGGCACCGACCGGCCGCCGGCGCGCTGCGACCCGGAGTTGGTGCCGACCGCGAAGCCGGCCGTGGTCAGCACGTAGGCGGTGAGTCCGGAGCAGTCGAACCCGACCGTGCCGGCGCAGGAGTTCTTGGCGGTACCGCCGCGGGAGCAGCCCTGGTCGGCCTGACCTCCGTTGGTGCCGCCGCCCCACACATAGGGCAGGCCGATCGAGGCGAAGCCGGCGGCGATGCCCCGGGCGACGTTCTCGTTGGGCGCGGTGATGACGGCGCCGCGGACCTCGGGGGCGACGGTGGGCAGGTTCGGGATGGTGACCTGCACCCCGTTGACCGAGACAGTGGCGCTGACGCCACCACCGGTGACGCCGAAGTACTTCTGGAACAGGAAGAAGAAGTTCCGGTTGCCGTAGGCGCTGCACCGGTCACCGACGCCGGGGTAGGACGCGAGGGCCGCGGCGTTGGGCTGGTAGGGCGTGTAGTTGTACAGCGAGGCGGTGGCCGTGTTGCGGATGGTGACGTCGGAGCCGCCGCAGCCGGTCTCGGCCACGTTCCACAGGATGTTCGCGGTCTCGCCGGCCTGGTAGTGGTACTTGTCCGGGTCGACCTTGTACCGCGACCACTGCTTGGCCATGCCGTAGAGCTGGTTGAAGAACCCGGCGTGCGCCGGATCGCAGTTGGCGGTGCCGCCGGGGCCGGTGTCGGGGCAGTGCCAGCCCCACGCCGCGTTGTACGACGCCGGGGTCGGCGACGTCCTGGTGACCAGCGCCGACTCCTTCTGCAGCGTCACCAGCATCACCTGGGGGTTGATGCCGCAGGCGACGGAAGCCCGGGCCAGCACCGCGGACGCGAGCTCGTCGGTGCCGCCGGTGTACGCGGCGCAGTACCGGTCAGCGGGCAGGTCGGGCGTGGTCACCCGCAGGTTCTTCACACACGACGGGCCTTCGCAGGCGGCGCCCTGGGCGTCCAGGAACGCCTGGATCTGCTCGGCCGTCATCGCCTGCGTGTCGTAGAAGACCTCGTCGGAGACGATGAAGCCCGGGTCGAAGGCGGTGGAGCCGCCGTTGTTGTCCGGGCCGCAGTCGAGGACCGCCGTCCGGCCCGGGGCCTGTCCGACGGTGTCAGTGGCGCGCACCGGTTCGGGTGCGGTGTCGGGTTCACGAGGGGTGTCCACGACGGGCGGCTCGACGACCTCCGGCTCGGCCGCGGGCGGTGCGGTCTCGGTCGCCGGTGCGGTCGCGGGCGTCGGCTCCGCCGGGGCGGTGGTGGTCGGCTCGGTGGTGGTCGGCTCGGTGGTGGTCGGCTCGGTGGTGGTCGGCTCCGCCGGGGCGGTGGTGGTCGGCTCGGTGGTGGTCGGCTCCGCCGGGGCCGTCGTGGTCGGTTCGGTGCCGGTCGGCTCCGCCGGGCCGGTCGTGGTCGGCTCGGTGCCGGTCGTCGTCGACTCGGTGCCGGTCGGCTCCGCCGGGGCCGTCGTCGTCGGTCCGGTCGTTGTCGGCGCGGTGGTGGTCGACCCGTCGGTCGACCCGGTGGTCGGTGCGGACGCGCCCGATCCGGTCGTCGTCGGGGCCCCGGGCGTGGTGCCGGCCGTGGTGGCCGGTTCGTCGCCGGCGGCCGAAGTGCTGCCGGCGGTGGCGCCCGAGGCACGCGACGAGGTGGAACCCGACACCGCCGTGGTGCCGGCGGTGGTGGGCGTGGTCACGTCGGCCGTGGTGGACGGTGCGGCGAAGGCCAGGCCTGCGGTGCGCAGGGGCATCGCCACGGTCAGGCCGCGGTGCCCGGTCGACCCGACCGTCGCGACGGCGGGCGTGACCACCGCGGCGACTTCGGGAGCGGCGGGCGCCTCCGCGGCGACCGGGGCCTCGACCGGGATGAAGTGGTCGACCAGGCCGTCGGCCAGGCCGGCCCAGCGGGACGCCAGTCCGGCGTCGCCGGACTCCTGGACCTCTTCGCCGACGACGGCGTTGCTGCGGGGGTCGGTGTCGTAGCCGGGCACCCGGGCGACCAGCTCGGCGAAGAACATCTTCGCGCTGCCCACCGGGTCGAGGCGGTCCTCGGCGGTGTAGAGCCCGGAGCGGGCGTCCGTGCGCTGCTGGAAGAGGCCCACGTAGGACCGGTTGCGGGCCGTCGGGTCCAACGACGAGGCGGCCATCGCGGCGGCGACCGCCGTGGCGATACCCCGGCGGGACACACCCGCGTCGAGGCCGACGTTGACGATGGTGGCCGCGGCGTCGACCTGCGTGCCGGTCAGCAGCACCCCGCCGTACACACCCGTCGCGTTACCGCTGGCCGCCACGACCGCCGGTGCGACCGGCGGCGCGGTCACGCAGACGGTCGACGGCTGCGGGACGGCCACCGGCTCGGCGGACGCCGGGGTCTGACCGGCCACGGCGAGGGTGAACGCGAGGGCCGAGGCGACGGCGAGCCGCCGGCCCGGCGTCGTCAGGAACCGCAGACCGCGGCCCGGTGCCGGAGACGGTTGCTGCGGCTCACCGGAACCCACCGACCTCACGGACCGCCGTCCACGGGCGAACCCGGTCCGGGGGGACACCGCTGTCTCGACCTCGGGCACTTCGAACGCCACTACCCAACCCCCTGAACCGACAACACGGAACAACTGCCCGACCCACCCCAGGTGCGGCCGCCGACCGCCGCTGCGCAGGACGACAGACGCAGCAGAGTGGCCGAAGACACAGCGTAGGCCGATCGGGTGAGACGTGTCCAGAGTTGTTCCGAAACATCTCGAGGTGATTCCGACGAACACCCGAGCAACGGCGGACATCGCCGCCATGAATGGCGTCACGTCATTCCCGCAGAATGATCCTCGCGCCGTTCCCGGGGCACGCCCGTCCGGCGTCTTGCGCTGCGCCGGGTGGCCGACCGCGCTCGACGACCCGGCTCCGCCGCGGAACGCGCGCGGGCAGCGCCGAGCCGGCGACCCCGACGACCGAGGCGGCGACCGCCCCGCCCGCCGACCGGACCCGTGGATCCGCACCGACCGCCCCTGGCCCGGAACAGTGCACGAGACAGGTTGCGGCAGAATGGGACTCACGCCGCTGCACCGACGTGACGGTGCGCCATCGGACGAGCCCGCCACCGCGGCGTCCGGGTGAGGAGGTCGGCACGGGACCGCCGTTCGGCAACGGCCGTCACCCTCCGTCCCGGTCACGGTGCCGGTCGCCACCGATCGGAGCAACGTCACGCAGGGTGCGTGCGCCGGAACCGGCCCCGTCCGCCGCCCATTTCACGCGCCGACATTCTTCCGACGACGAATTGAGTGCGCGACGACCTCGTCCCGGAAAACACCGAATTCATTTGCCGTGAGCGTCACCGTGCGTCCGACGATCACGTTTCCATCGACCTGAACGAGGGGCATCACGACCCGGATGGATCAGTCCGCGACCATCGTTTCACTCGTCCGCGTGGGCGCATTCGGAACGTCCGCCGGCGGGGTCGGCGGTGGAACCACGCCGACAGGCGCGTCCCAGCGCCGGACGCCGATGGACACGGCGGCGGCCACCACACACAGTCCCGCGGCCCCGAACCAGGCGACGGTGTAGCTGCCGGTGCTGTCGCGCAGCAGACCGGCGGCGCCGGACCCGATGGCCGCACCGATCTGGTGCGAGGCGAACACCCAGCCGAACACGATGGTGCCGGTCGCGCCGAAGGCCTCCCGGCAGAGCGCGACCGTCGGCGGGACGGTGGCGACCCAGTCCAGCCCGTAGACGATGACGAAGCCGATCATGCTGGGATGCAGGCTGTCGCCGAGCATCCCCGGCAGCATCACCAGGCCGACCCCGCGCAGTGAGTAGTACACGGCCAGCAGCACCCGCGGGTTGAAGCGGTCGGTGAGGAACCCCGACGCGACGGTGCCGACGATGTCGAAGACGCCGACCACCGCGAGCAGACCGGCGGCCGTCGTCTGCCCCATCCCGTGATCGTGGGCGGCGGGGATGAAGTGGGTGCCGATGAGTCCGTTGGTCGTCGCGCCGCAGATGGCGAACCCACCGGCCAGCGCCCAGAACGTGCGGGTGCGGGCCGCCTCCCGCAGCGCCGTCACCGCGCGACGGACGGCGTCGGACGGTCGACCGGTGGTGTCGGCGTGGATCTCGTCGGCCGCGGTGCCGCCGTAGGGCAGCACACCACGGTCACGCGGATGACTGTGCAGGAAGCGCAACACCAGCGGGACCACCGCCAACGCGGCACCCGCCACGATCAGGCAGGCCACCCGCCAGCCGGTGCGCTCGCTCACCGTCGCGAGCACCGGCAGGAAGACCAACTGGCCGGTCGCCGACCCGGCGGTGAGCACCCCCATCACCAGACCGCGGCGCCGGACGAACCAGCGGTTGGCGATCGTGGCGGCGAAGACCAGGGCCATCGAGCCGGTGCCGATGCCGACGACGACGCCCCACAGCAGCACCAGCTGCCAGGAGGCGGTCACGAACACCGCCGTGCCGCTGCCGACCGCGATGAGGGTCAGTGCGATGGCCACCACCGCCCGCACCCCGAAGCGGTCCATCAGCGCCGCGGCGAACGGTGCCATCAGGCCGAAGAGCACCAGATTGACGCTGACGGCCAGCGACAGGGTGCCGCGGGTCCAGCCGAACTCCTCCTGCAGCGGGACGATGAGGACGCCGGGCGCCGAGCGGAACCCGGCCGCCCCCAGCAGGGCGACGAAGGCCGCGGCCGCGACGAACCAGGCCGGGTGGATTCTGCCGACCCGCTGCCGCCCACCACCGGTCACGACCATCGACGTCCCTCTCGATCGAACCGCGTCCACCCGGGGCAAGCCCGACCGTCACCTCACCAGATGCGCACCCGATCCGCAGGGTCCAGCCACAGCGCGTCGTCGGGGGTGACGTCGAAAGCCGCGTAGAACTCGTCGAGGTTACGGACCACCTGATTGCACCGGAACTCCGGAGGCGAGTGCGGATCCAGCGCGAGGCGGCGCAACACCTCCTCGTCGCGGCCCTTGGCCCGCCAGGCCGTCGCCCACGACAGGAACAGCCGCTGCCGGGCCGGTGTTCCGTCCACGTCGGCGGGTGTCTCCCCGCCCTGCGCCAGCAGCCACGCCTGGTAGGCGATACCGAGCCCGCCGAGGTCGCCGATGTTCTCGCCGACGGTCAGGGCGCCGTTGACCTTGTGGCCGGGCACCTGGGCCGGTTCGAGCTCGGAGTACTGCGCGATCAGCCGCTGGGTCAGGCCGTCGAAGGCGGCCCGGTCGTCCTCGGTCCACCAGTCCTTCTTGGCGCCGGAGCCGTCGTACTTGGAGCCCTGATCGTCGAAGCCGTGACCGATCTCGTGGCCGATGACCGCACCGATGGCACCGAAGTTGGTGGCGTCGTCGGCGTCGGCGTCGAAGAACGGCGGCTGCAGGATCGCGGCCGGGAACACGATCTCGTTCATCCCGGGGTTGTAGTAGGCGTTCACCGTCTGCGGCGTCATGAACCACTCGTCGCGGTCCACCGGGCTGCCGATCTTGGCGAACTCCCGGTCGAGCTCGAACGACGCCGACCGGCGGGCGTTACCGGCCAGGTCGTCGGCGCGGACCTCGAGCGCGCTGTAGTCGCGCCACCGCGCGGGATAACCGATCTTGGGGTTGAAGGCCTCGAGCTTCTCCAACGCCCGCGTCTTGGTGGTCTCGCTCATCCACTGCAGCCGACCGATCTCCTGCCGGTAGGCGGCGATCAGGTGCCCGACCAGCTCGTCCATCCGCGCCTTCGACGCCGCCGGGAAGTGGCGCTCGACGTAGAGCCGACCCAGTGCCTCCCCCACCGCGCTCTCGACCAGGCCGACTCCGCGCTTCCACCGTTCCCGCAGCTGCGGGGTGCCGGAGAGGGTGCGCCCGTAGAAGTCGAAGTTCTCCTCGACGACCGCCTGCGGCAGCAGCGGGGCGGCCGCGTGCACCACGCGCCACGACAGCCACCCCTTCCAGTCGGCGAGCCGTTCCGAGGTCAGCAACGGGGCGACCTCGGTGAAGAAGCTGGGCTGCCGGACGACGGTGTGCGCGACCACCGCGGCGTCCGCACCGACCCCCTCGAGCCAGGCGTCCCACCAGGCGGCCGGCCACAGGGCGTCCAGCGCCGCCCGGTCGGTCGGATTGAACGTCTGGTCGTTGTCGCGGGTCCGCACCCGGTCCCAGTGCACGGCCGCGATGGCGGTGTCCAGCTCGAACACCGCGGTGGCGGCGTCGGCGCCGGCCACCCCGGGCGACGTGAGCTCGAACATGCGGGCGAGGTGGGTCCGGTAGGCGTCCCGGATGGGGGCGTACTGCTCGTCGCGGTAGAACGACTCGTCGGGCAGTCCCAGACCGCCCTGCAGGAGGTTGAGCACGTACTGGTCGGGCTTGCCCGGATCGGTGTCGACGTAGAAGCGGAAGAGCCCCGGCACGCCGTCGCGCTCCAGCCGGCCGAGGGTGCCGAACAACCCGGTGACGTCGGACACGGCGGCGACGGCGGCCAGTTGGTCGGCGATCGCGCCGACGCCGATCGCGGCGACCCGGTCGACGTCCATGAAGCTGCGGTAGAGGTCGCCGATCAACTGCTCCGGCGACCCGGGGGCGGCGCCGGTGTCGGCCGCGGCCTCCTCGACCAGCTCCCGCGACGCTTCCTCGGCCTCGTCGCGGAGCCGGACGAACGCACCGGTCATCGACTGGTCCGACGGGATGTCGGTCGCGTCCAGCCAGGCCCCGTTGACGTGCCGGAAGAGGTCGTCCTGCGGCCGTACCGTTCCGTCGCCGGTGGTGTCGTCGGTGTTCACTGCCGTGCTGGTCACGTGGTCGTCTCCCGCTCCCGCACCGTGTGCGGTCTCCGTGGTGTCGTCGTCGCTGTCCATACCTACCACCAGGGTCGGACACAGCGACGGGTCGCTGCCCCGCAGCCCGGCTCCTATGCTGATCGGCGATGACTCTGACAGCCGCCGAGGTCCGCAGCACCACCTTCCCCGCCGCCTCCCGCCTCCGGCGGGGGTACGACGCCGACGAGGTGGACGCCTTCGTCGAACGCCTCGCCGTCCGTCTGGAGACCGGTGCCGGGCTCACGTCCAACGAGGTCTACCGCCTGGAGCTGGGCAAGGCGCGGGTCGGGGGCCGGGGGTACGCCGAAGCCGACGTGGACGCCTTCCTCGGTACGGTGCACCTGGAACTCGTGCGGCTCGAGGACGCCTGGGGCCACGAGGGCAGCGCCGACCCGGCCCCCACCGACACCGACACCGCGCCGGCCGACGGGGACGCGCCCACCGGGACCGACGCCGGCGATGTCAATGACGGTGGCACCGACACCGACGCCGACGCCGACACCGCGCCGGCCGACGGGGACGCGCCCACCGACGCCACCGCCACCGCCACCGCCACCGCCACCGCCACCGAGCCCGAGCCCGACGACACCGATTCCGCCGACAGTGACACCGCGTCCGCGCCCGGCGACGACACCGTGACGGCCGCTGCACTGCCCGCCGACGGCGAGGCGCTGGCCGAGATGGCCGTCGAGGACCCGCGGGACGGGGCCGACCGGCCCGCCGGCCCGCGCTGAGCCGACCGCCCGTGGTGTCCCGACCCGGCGCCTACCCTGGCGCCATGACCCGGGGTGGAGTGCGCCGCACCCCCCCTGCCGCCCCCGCACCGCCGCCGGGGCCGGTCGCGCACCACAGCACGGTCTGGCGTCCGGAGTTCGACGTCGACCTGCACCGGATGCTGCGGCCGTTGAGCCGGGGCCGCGCCGATCCCAGCCACCACCGCGCGCCGGACGGCACCCTGTGGCGGGCCAGCCGGATGACCACCGGCCCGTGCACCTACCGGCTGCGACAGGTGCACCTGCGGGAGGTGCACGCCGACGCCTGGGGACCGGGCGCGGAGGAGTTCATCGCCCAGTTGCCGCGGATGCTCGGCGCCGACGACGACCTCGAAGGGTTCCGGCCCAGCGAGCCGTGGCTCGTCGATGCGCTGCGCCGCAACCCGGGCGTGCGCATCCTGCGCACCCACCGCGTGCTGGAGGCGCTGATCCCGGCGATCCTGGAACAGAAGGTCACCGGCAAGGAGGCGTTCGGCGAGTGGTCGTGGCTGGTCCGCCGCTACGGTGAGCCGGCCCCCGGTCCGACGCCGGTACCGATGTGGGTGCCGCCGGACGCCGCCACCTGGAGCCGCATCCCGTCGTGGGAGTGGCACCGCTCGGGGACCGACCCGGCGCGCTCGGCGACCATCATGCGGGCCCTGCAGGTCATCGGGCGCCTGGAGCAGTGCGTCGAGCTCGACCACGCGACCGCTCAGCGGCGGCTCACGGCGGTGCGCGGGATCGGCGTCTGGACGGCCGCCGAGATCGCCCAGCGCGCGCTCGGCGACCCGGACGCCGTCTCGGTCGGCGATTACCATCTCGCCGGCTTCGTCGGGTACTCGCTGATCGGGGAGAAGGTCGACGACGACCGGATGCTGGAGTTGCTGGCGCCCTGGGCCGGTCACCGCTACCGGGTCATCCGGCTGCTGGAGGTGAGCCCGGTGGGCCGGCGCCCCCCGCGCCTGGGCCCGCGGATGAGCATCGAACGGCACTGGGACAAGTGACCGCCTGACGCGCCCCGGCCGGGGGCGGGGTCACGCGCGGTTCAGGTGCTCCTGCAGGTAGCGCATGTCCTCGCCGGTGCCGTCGACCCCGCCCGGCGTCTCCACGATGACGTCGCTCCCGGCCGCGGCGCAGACGTGCGCGATGAGCTGCGGGTCGATGGTGCCGGCGTCGAAGTTGGCGTGCCGGTCGGCGCCCGAGTCGAAGGCGTCCCGGCTGTTGTTGGCGTGCACCAGGTCGATGCGGCCGGTGATGGCCAGCACCCGGTCGACCACGTCGTCGAGCGGCTCGCCGCCGCAGTAGGCGTGGCAGGTGTCCAGGCAGAACCCGACGCCGAACTCGCCGACCTCGTCCCACAGCCGGGCGAGCCGGTCGAACCGACGGGCGATGGCGTTGTCACCACCGGCGGTGTTCTCGATGAGGATGGGTAGACCGAACTCCTCCCGCTCGAACACCTTGCGCCAGTTCGCGAAGCCCTCGGCCGGGTCGTCGCCGGCGTTGAGGTGGCCGCCGTGCACGATCAGCCCCCGGGCGCCGATGTCGGCGGCGGCCGCCGCGTGCTGGGTGAGGATCTTGCGGCTGGGGATGCGGATCTTGTTGTTCCGGGTCGCCACGTTGACCAGGTAGGGCGCGTGCACGTACCGGACGATGTCGGAGGCCCGCAGCTCGGCGGCGTGCGCGTGCTCGACCGGCTTCTTCCAGCCCTGCGGATCACCGAGGAAGAACTGCACGGCCTGCGCCCCCGACTCGCGCGCCTCCGCCAACGGATCATCCGAGCGCACGTGTGCGCCGATAGCCACCATGGGTCCGAGGTTAACCCGGGTCACCGACACCGACCGCCGTGCGGACCGGTCGGGCGGCGACCGCCGGCGGCCTTCCGACGGGTCGTTGTCGGTGCCGCCACCTAGGTTGAGCGATGTGCGCACCACCGCCTTCCGTCCGTCGCTGCTCGTGCGGCTGGTGATGCTCGCTGCCGCCTACAGCCCGTTGCTGCTGCTGCTCGCGGTGCTCAACTCGTTCCGCGTCGAGTGGCTCCGCTGGGTCTTCGTCGGGATGAGCGCCGCCGGCGTGGTCGGCACCCTGCTGTTCTTGTTCGTCGCCATCCCGCGGCGCAACGCCACCCCCGAGATCCTCAGCAAGGCCAAGCCCCGGGACGCCGAGGCCCTCAAGTTCTTCGCGTCCTACGTGGTGCCGTTCTTCGTGACGACGTCGGCTCCGCCGGCGGCCCGCTGGGGCCTGCTGATCTACCTGCTGATGATCGCGGTGCTCTACGTCCAGTCCGACCTCTACTACTCCAACCCGCTGCTCGCCCTGCTCGGCTACCGCGTCTTCGAGGCGGACCGGCCCGACGGCGGCTTCCTGCTGCTCATCACCCGGTCCTGGTACCTCGCGCCCGGCCAGAGCCGCGATCTCATCCCGCTGGGCGGTTACGTCCACTTCGACCGCACCACCCGCACCCGCCGCACCGACCGCACGACAGGACGACCATGACCGAGACCGCCCCGCCCCCGACCGAGGACCTGACCGACGACGACGCCACCGCCGACGAGCTGCGCCGCGGCCTCATCGGTCTCACCCCCACCCTGCTGCTGCGGCTGACCATGCTGATGGTCACCGAGGCCCTGACCGACCCGGTCGCCTACGAGGTGCCGCTGAGTGGTGAGCTGGCCGCCGAGCTGCTGGCCCAGTGCGCCGAGTCGGCCGCCGCCGCCGCGAACGCCGAGCTCCGGCCGGCCGACCCGGGGCTGAGCCCCAGCGCCCAGCAGTGGCTCCACTCGGCGGTGCTCCCGGACAGCCCGCTGGCCGCGGTCGACGCGCTGGTCACCCGGCCGTCGCACCCGCAGTACGACCGGTCGGTGGAGTTCGGCCGCAAGAGCCTGCTGGTCCTGCGGATCCGCGACGCCGACGGTCGCGACCTGGGCCGGCTCTACCAGGCGTTCTCCCCCGAGAAGGCGCTGCAGCGGCGCAAGGTCTGGGCGCTGTGGAGCGGCGAGCAGTTCGTCCGGCTGACCGAGGAGCCGTTGGTGATCGACCGTGGGCTGCGGCTGATCGTGCTGGGCGACGCGGTGACGAGCACGGTCGTCATGCAGTCGCCCACGACCTACCAGTCGATGTTCGGCGCGCTGCCCGAGCTGCGGAAGTCGGCGGAGAAGACGTACCGGGCCTCGATCGGCAAACTCGACATCGTCGACGGTGACAAGCTCGCGGCCGCCTGTCAGACCGACCTCAACATGATGCGCAAGCTCGTGAGCATCCAGGCCAAACTCGACCGGCCGGGTTACGCGGACGCGGTGACGATGCCGGCCCTGGTCACCTTCCTCAAGGCCCACCCGAAGATCGACGTCCCCGTCCAGGACGCCGACGGACCACACCCCAGGCTGGTCTTCAGCTCCGACGCCCAGCACCGCTGGGCGATCCTCAAGCTGCTCGACGACGACTTCCTGCGGTCGGAGCTGACCGACATCACCTACGAGGCGAACTCCAAGACGCAGCTCAGCTGACGGGCACCACCGGTGATGAGCGGTCCACGGAGGAGGCCCGGATCGCCCGAAGCGGTGAGACGGTGCCACCGGCTGGGTACCGGATCGACATGACCAGCGACCAGTTCGACGCCCAGAACCCGACCGAGCAACACGACCAGCCGGAGACCAGCGGCGCGCAGATCGCCCATCCCGGCCTGACCGGCGACATGGAGGAGCAGCCCGACCACGGCGAGCAGAGCTACCGCGGCACCGGACGGCTGACCGGCAAGCGCGCCGTCATCACCGGCGGTGACTCCGGCATCGGCCGCGCCGTGGCCATCGCGTTCGCCCGCGAGGGTGCGGACGTCCTGATCAGCTACCTCGCCGCCGAGCAGGAGGACGCGGAGGAGACCGCCCGCTGGGTCACCGAGGCGGGCCGCAACGCCGTGCTCGTACCGGGGGACATCCGCGAGGAATCGACCTGTGACCACATCATCGCCACCGCCGTGACCGAGCTGGGCGGCATCGACATCCTGGTTAACAACGCCGCGTACCAGATGGTGCAGCCGGACAGCATCGAGGGCGTCACCACCGAGCAGTTCGACCGGGTCCTCAAGACCAACCTGTACGCGATGTTCTGGCTGACCAAGAAGGCGGTCCCGCACCTGCAGCCCGGCTCCACCATCATCAACAGCTCGTCCATCCAGGCCACCACACCGTCGCCGGAGCTGTTCGACTACGCACTCACCAAGGCCGCCATCCACAACTTCACGAAGTCGATGGGGCAGGGTCTGGCCGACCGCGGGATCCGGGTCAACGCCGTGGCGCCCGGGCCCATCTGGACGCCGCTGATCCCCGCCACGATGACCGAGGACAAGGTGAAGAGCCACGGCGAGGGCGTCCCGCTGGGACGGGCCGGGCAACCGGCCGAGCTCGCTCCCGCCTACGTCTTCTTCGCCTCGCAGGAGTCCAGCTACATCACCGCCGAGATGCTGGGGGTCACCGGCGGCAAGCCGACCCACTGAGCCTGCGGTCAGCCGCGCCCCGACGCGGCGGCCGCCACCGTCCGGTTGTGCCACCACACCGGCACGATGACGGCCGCCGCGAACGGGATGAGCACGAGCCACGCCCATCCGCCGACACGCGCCTGCAGCTGGGTCTGACCCCACGCCACACACGCGATCCCGGTGACCGACAGCCCGGTCGACACGGGCGGCCGTCCACTCCACCCGAGCCGCCGGTCCCCCGCTGCGCGCAGGGCAACCAGTTGCGCGGCCAGCACGAGGACGAGTCCGAGCACCACGAGCACCACGTTCGACACCATCGCCCACCTCCGTCGCCACGGGCCCTCCGGTGCCCGGTGTCCGCAGACCGTACGGCGACCCCCCCGCGCACGACCGGCAGCGGCCACCGGATCCGCGCCGCCGGAGGGACCGCCCCGCACGGCGCCGCCGCCCTCAGGTCGGGCCCGAGGCCCCTTGCGCCACCGCGGCCGGCGCGGTCTCCCGTTCGGCGCGCCAGGCCGGCAGGTACAGCGGCGCCGCGATCGCGATCACCACGCCCGCGATGACGAACGACCAGGAGGTGTCGCCGGTCCGGTCGGCCACGGCGGTCAGCACGAGGACGCCCACCGACGCGGCCGGCTGGGACACCATCGAGTTCAACGAGACCACCGTGGCGCGGTGGTCGGGGCCGACCTGGCGGTGCAGCAGGGTGCTGTGCAACGCGTTCGAGGCGCCGTGCACCAGGTAGCAGGCGAAGAACGCGGTCAGCAAACCGACGACGCCACCGATCAGCCCCATCGTCACGACGGTCGCGCCCTGCACGAGGCGCAGCAGGACGGCGCTGCGGGCCACCCCCCACCAGCGGGTCATCAGCAGGGCGACGGCCGATCCCGCGGCCGCCGCCGCCCACGCCGCCGCGCCGGCCGGTCCGATCACCGCTGCGGCCCGGTCCGCGTCGCCGTCGAACAGTTCCGACAGCCGCACCGGGGTGAGGGACTCGAAGGCCGGCATCCCGAAGCTCCAGAACAGCTCCACCGACACCAGCGCGAGCACCACGCGGGAACGCCGCAGCAGCGCGACGCCGCCACCGATCACCCGGGGTACCTCACGGATGCCCGACCACACCCCCGGCCGTTCGCCCGCCGGCCGGATCTCGCGCATCAGGACCAGCGTCAGCGGGATGAGCACGATCTGGACAACCAGGGCCGCCGCCACCGGCAACGCCAGCGGCTCGACTCCGTCGAAGGGCTGCCAGCTGACGAGGGGCAGCGCGAGCGCCGAACCGGCTGCGATGGCGATGCTCAGGGCGGCGTTGCCCGCCGACAGGCCGCGTTCGAGGGGGTAGTCCGGGACGGTCGCCTGGGTCGCGTCGACGAACCACGCCTCCAGCGGACCGGAGTCCAGCGCCCGGAAGACGCCCATCAGGGCACTCGCCACGGCGAAGGACGCCACGCTGTCGGCGACGAAGTACAGCGATGTCGCGGCGACACCGATCACGCCGGCGAGCACCAGGACGGGGCGACGGCCCCAGGCGTCGGTGAGTCCACCGGTCGGCAGCTCCAGAGCCAGCACCACGAATCCCTGGATCGCCATGACCACACCGAGCTGGGCCAGCGAGAGGCCGCGGGCCAGCGGCAGCAGGGCCTGGACGGGGATGACCAGACCGACCGCCAGCCACCGCAGCGAGATCAGGATCAGGTACCGGCTGCGGACCTGGGCGACGGGGAGGAGGTCCACCTCAGGCGACCACGGGATCAGCTGCTCGGCGGGCGTCGGACAGCGCCGGTCGTTCCGCCGTCATGCATCCGCCCCCTGCCGTACATCCGGTCCGTCCCCGGTGTCAGTATGACCGTCACGTCGCACCGTAGCGAAGACCTCGCTGTCGGTGAAGCCCCGATGGGGGGACGAACGCTTCGCACCAGCGGGCGACCGACGCCGGTCAGGCGTGCGACAGCAGGGCGTCCTCGGCGGACCGACGCCCGGGGTAGGCGAACTGCTCGACCCGGACCCCCGGCCACTGCCGCCGCACGAAGGACAGCTGCTCCTCCGGGACGCCGCAGGCGGCGAAGCCGATGCGCTGCTCGTGGGCGCGGGTGGCGGTGAGCACCGCGACCTCCAGCCCACGGCTCGACCACGAGGTGACGTCCCGGCAGTCCAGGACGATGGCGCCGACGCGGGCGGCGAACAGCCCGTCGATCGCCGTGATCAGCGGCCCGAGCGCGTCCGGTCGGGCGTCGCCCCGCAGGACCAGCACGCCCACGCGTGCGGTCTGCGTGGTGTGGACCGACAGGCGGCGGGCGCCGCCGGACAGCGGCGTCCGCATCTGCGGGATGGTGCGCTGGACGGACAACTGGGCCTCCCTCGGCCCCCCACGATGGGAGCCACTTCCACCATCACCGAAAGTACTCCGACGTTTCCACCGCGTCATGGCACGAGCGGGCGACCCGCACCGACCGCGGCGGCGCGGGCGATCGGATGACATGAGCGTTGCGTGACGGGCCGGTCGGCGAGCCCGCCCACGCTGCGTCGGACCGACGCCGGACGGCTCAACGGCCCGCGTACAGCTCCGCCACCCGGCTCCGCACGGCCTCGGTCTGCTGATCGTCGATGGCGGCGTTGTAGCGGTCGGCGTCGCGCACCGCGCTGGCGTGGGTGCCACCGGGGATGTCGATGACGGTCAGATCGAGATCGGAGGCGGCGGCCAGTACGGTCAGCGCGGACTCGACCCGGTCGACGTTGATGGTGTTGTCGTCGGTGCCGACGTCGGGCCGCAGGTACACCACATCGGTGCCGTCCGCGAGCGCGCCGAACACGCCCGCCGCGTCGAAGCGGCGGATCACGCCGTACTGGTCCTTCACCAGGGCGGTGGACACCCCGGTCGGGTTCAGCTTCTCCCGCCACACCTCGTCCCACTTGTAGGCGAAGCGGTGACCGTCGACCATCAGGAACGGATAGTCGCCCGTCGACCACTGCCGGCGCTGCACCAGCATCTCGGCGGCCAGCCTCGTCACCGCCCCGCCGTCGGTGCCCACCGCCTCGGTGAGGCCGGTCAGGAAGTCCGCGCGCGACCGCGCGTTCGACCGGACGTCGGCGGTGCTCAGCGGTGTGCAGTCCAGGAAGACCGTGTCGATCACCGGCACCACCTGACCCGGCGCGTACAACGTCGGGTCGGCGAACCGCTGCTGGAAGTGCTGCGCGATGTTGAGCACGACGTCGCCGCCCATGCTGTTGCCGTACAGCACCAGGCGCTCGGGCCGGAAGCGCTGGAACAGGGCGTCGAACTTCGCGTCGATGTCGTCGTCGTAGATGCCGCTGCCGTAGACCAGGCTGAACACGCGGGTCTGCGGGCCGGCCAGCGACGGGGCGAGCGCCTCCGCGACGAGGTTGCCGCTCTTGCGGTTCAGACCGCCGGCGACGATGGCCATCGTGGTCCGGTACCCCGGGTCGTCGACCGACGCCGCGGACTCGACGAACCTGCTGCCGGTGGTGGGCCACACCACGATCGCCGACACCTGCTGATCGGTGCGCAGGACGACGTAGCCGGAGGCCGCGACCGCGCCGACCAGTACCAGGACGAACCACCACCGGGCCCGCAACGCCGCCCGTCGGAAGGCCTGTGCCACCTGGCGCTCGCGCCGGATGTCGGCGGTCCCGACCGCCGCCGGCGAGACCATCGGCATCACGCCGGCCGCGGTGACCGCGCGCTCGAACGACCGTTCCCGGATCGTCAGCGGGGGTGACGGCGGCTGCGGCGGGTGTGCGGACGGGGTTGTTGCGTCAGCGGGGTGGAGCGGGTCGTCGGCCGCCGGGCCGGCCTCGACCGGCGGCAGGTCGATCAGGCCGGCCACGGCGACCACCGACGCGACCTGGTTCCGAACACGGTGCCCAGCGTACGACGCGCGACTGCGCCGAACGGGGCGATCAGCTCACGGAAGGATGGTCGCCTCGACCGGCGCGACTGCAGTACCCGGTGGCGGATCAGTCGGTGCGGGTGACCGGCGACTCGGCCAGCGCAGCGTCGACGACGAGCCCGTACCCGATGGCTGCCAGCCACACGTCCTTGGCGATACCGATGCCGCCCGGCGTCGGACGCAGGTAGCGGTCGTGCAGGCCGGGGGTGCGCACGTACAGCCCGACCAGTCCGGTGCCGAAGGCGCTCAGCCCCAGGCCGACCAGCCCGGCGGGCGCCAGCGGCAGCAGCAGCGCCGCGCCGAGGACGACCTCGGTGGCGCCGAGCGCCTTGAGGAAGGTGTTGGGCTCCACCTTCTTCAGGAACGGGTAGGCGCCGACGGCCATCCCGTGGATACCGGCGGCCTGCTCGGAGTCGCCCTTGATCTTGCCCAGACCGCTGTTGAGGACGAAGGCACCGGCGGCGACCCGGACCGGTGCGCGGCGCAGCTTGGCGGCGAGTGACATGAGCGTTCCTCGTTCTGTGTCCGTGGCGGATCGGATGTCCGACCTGTCCGACGTGGGGGGCCGTCGAAGGACGGCCCGTTGATTGTCTACCCAGGTCGTCGGGGAAACGACGTGACCCCCGGTCGGTCCCCCGTTTTCCGCCCGATCGCCGATGTCCTCCGTCATACTGACCCCATCGACCATGACGGAACGCGCGTCATTCACCTGGTGAGGTGACGCCCGCCGTCTCCTCGACGGAGGATCGTGAGAGGAGACCCACCCTTTCCCGACCCTCTCCGCCGTCGACCACCGCGCCCGGCCGGTCGGCGATCCGCCGACCCGTACCGGAGCTGCGCATGCTCGGTTCTCTCACCCCGCGGGCGTCCACCGTCCGTCTGATGGTCGTCGCCGCGGTCGTCGTGCTGGCGATCGGCGGGGTGTTCGTCGGCTCGGAGCGCGGAACCCGCGGCATCACCGTCTTCGGCGACCTCACACAGCTCGTGCTGTCGGCGTTCGCCGGCGCCGCCGCGCTCGTCACCTCGTTCCGCACGGACGGGGCGCTGCGGGCGTCGTGGCGGTGGATCGGGTTCGGGGTCTCGGGCTGGGCGTGCGGGCAACTCGTCTACTGCTACTACGAGCTGGTCGCCGACGACCCGGCTCCGTTGCCGTCGCTGGCCGACGTCGGGTTCCTGATGTTCCCGATCGGCGTCGCGGTCGGCCTGTGGAAGTTCCCCACCTCGCAGCCGCCCGGCATCCGGATCCGCAACGTGCTCGACGGCGTGGTCGTCGTCAGCTCGATGCTGGTGATCTCGTGGTGGACCGTGCTGCGGACGGTCTACGAGACCTACCAGGGCGAACCGATGGCCCTCGTGGTGTCGATGGCCTATCCCATCGGTGACGTGCTGTTCGTGGCCATGGTGGTGTACTCGCTGAGCCGCCCCGGCCCCTTCCGCCGGCCGCTGCTGCTGCTGACCGCGGCGCTGACGGCGATGGCCGTGGCCGACAGCTCCTACGCCTACCTCTCCGCGACGGACCGTTACGCCACCGGGGCCCTCTCCGATCTGGGCTGGGTGGTCGCGTTCGTGCTGATCGCGGTGACCGCGATCCGCCCGCCGAAGGACGCGGAGACGTTCATCGAGAACCCGGTGAGCGCTCATGACGTGCCGTTCATCGTCCCGTTCCTGCCGTTGCTCGCCGCCGCGGCCGTCGTCATCGTCGTGCAGCTGGTGACGCAACGGACCGCCGGGCCGATCGACTTCGTCTGCTTCGCGGTGGGCGTGGCCGGCGTCGTGGGGCGGCAGTACCTGACGTACAGCGAGAACCGGCGCCTGATGGCCGTCGTCGCCGCCCGCGAGGACCAGCTGCGCCGGCAGGCCACCTCGGACCTGCTGACCGGGCTGACCAACCGGGCCCTGTTCAACGACCGGGTCGGGCACGCACTGGAGCTGCACCGGCGGGATCTGCGTCCGCTGGCCATCATGTTCTGCGACCTCGACGACTTCAAGGCGGTCAACGACACGTTCGGTCATCCCGCCGGCGACGAGCTGCTGATCCGGGTCAGCGACCGGCTCCGGGGTGCGCTGCGGACCGGTGACACCCTGGCCCGGTTCGGCGGCGACGAGTTCGCCATCCTCATCGAGGACGGCGGCGAGTCGACCGCGGTGGGGGCGCGGATCATCGAGGCGCTGCGCCCGCCGTTCACCGTCGCCGGCAGCCTGCTCACCGTCCGGATGAGCGTCGGGATGATCGAGGTCAAGCCCGACGACCCCAGCCCGACGCTGGAGGCGCTGCTGGCCAACGCCGACCTGGCGATGTACTCGGCGAAGCGGTCGGGCAAGGGCAAGCTCGCGCTGTACGACCCGACGATGATGGCGCCCAACGTGCTGGACCTGCCCCTGCAGAAGCCGCTGGCGGCGGCGATCGCCGACGGCCGCATCACCGCGGTGTACCAGCCGGTGGTGTCGCTGACCGACGGGATGGTCGTCGGGTTGGAGGCGCTGGCCCGGTGGCGCCACGAAGGCGCCGACGTCCCGCCGAGCCAGTTCGTCCCCCTCGCGATGCGCGCCGGCCTGATCGGCGGGCTCACCACGGTGATGCTGCGGACCGCCTGCGCCGACGTGGCGGACTGGTCGCGCCGGCTCGGCCACCGCGACCTGCGGGTCGCGGTCAACGTGCCGCCGTCGCTCATCACCGACCCGGGTTTCCCCGCCCGGATGGCCGACGTGCTCGGCCGGTGGGACATGAACGCCGACCAGCTGGTCCTGGAGATCACCGAGGACGCCCTGCTGGGCGACATCGCCACGGTGACCGCGGTGACCCGGTCGTTGAGCGCGCTCGGGCTGCCGCTGGCGTTGGACGACTTCGGCAAGGGTTACTCGTCGCTGGTCAACCTGCAGCACATCCCGCTGCGCATCCTCAAGATCGACATGGCGTTCGTCGCCGAGATCGACCGGGACCCGCGGGCCGAACGCCTCATCCGGGCGTTGCTGCGGCTGGGCAGCGACCTCGGGCTGGACATGGTCGCCGAAGGCGTCGAACGCCCGGCCCAGGCCGCCGTCCTGCGCGAGCTGGGCTGCCCGTTCGCCCAGGGCAACCTGTTCGCCCGGCCCGCGCCGGCCGACAAGATCTTTGCCCTTCTGGGCCGGCCGCTGCAGCTGGACCTGGACGTCGAAGCCCGCTGAGGACGACCCGGGTGCGTCGGTCGCCGACGGTCGGGGCAGGTCACCGGTATGGACGTGACCGCGCTCGTGGTGGGCGGCTCGAGCGCGATCGGCTCCGCGGTCGCCGCCGCCCTGGCGGCCGACGGGCACCGGGTGCGGCTGTGGGGACGGTCGCGGCAACGGCTGGCGGCGGCGTGCGCGGCCGTCGGCCCGGACGCCGACACCGAGATCGTGGACGTCACCGACCGGACGGCCCTGGCCACCGCGGCCGCCGGCCTGCCCGCGCTGCGGGTCGTGGTCTGGGCCGCCGGCCTCTTCGACTGGGCCGACGCCGACGAGGCCGACCCTGCCGCCTGGGAGTCGGTGTTGGACGTGAACCTGGTGGCCGCGGCGGCCGCCACCCGGCTGCTGCTGCCCACGTTGCTGCGGACGGCACCGTCGACGCTGATCTACCTGGGCTCGGCGGCCGGTCACACCGCCTACGCGCACAACGCGGCCTACGTGGCCAGCAAGCACGGGCTGACCGGGCTCGCCCGTGCGGTGTGGCTGGACGTCCGGGACCGTGACGTCAAGGTCAGCCTGATCAGCCCCGGCCTGGTCGCGGCGGGCGCGGGTCTGCGCGCCGGGGCCGCGGTGGACGCGCTGCTGGCGCCGGCCGACGTGGCCGCGGCGGTCCGCTTCGTCACCGGCTTCCCGGTGCGCGGCTGCCCCACCGAGATCCGGCTCGAGCCGCAACGCACACCGTGACCGCGGAGGTCAGGCCATGAACTCCAGCAGCGCCCGGTGCGCGGCGCCACCCGGCTCGGCGGCGTTCGTCTCCCCCGACAGATCCCGGTGGTCGACCTTGAGCAGCGCGTTCTCCAGCTGACGCAGCCGCGAGCGGTGGTCGGAGCGGGCGTGACCCAGGTCGAGCAGCAGCACCTCGGACCGCACGGCGGTCAGTCGGTCCCACCACTCCTGATCCGGTCGGGCCAGCGTCTCCAGCAGGGTCTTGGCCCGTCCGAACCCGCCCACGTTCTGCAGGATCCGCCCGCGGCGAACCGTGGTGAACGCCCCGTTCAGCGCCATCGAGGCGGTCATCCGGCTGGTGCCGCGGCTGCCCGCGGGCGGCGGCGACATCGGGTCCTCGAGGACGATGCGGCGGTAGCGGTCGGGAGCGTCGGCGGCCAGGCTCAGCGCCAGGTACCCGCCGAACCCGTGCCCCACGATGTCCACCTCGCCGTCGATGGTCTGCTCGGTGAGCTCCTGCAGGAAGCCGACCAGCTCCGGCATCCCGCCGTCGATGGGGTCGCTCTGCGCGAACCCGGGCAGGTCGGGGGCGACCGCTTCGCGGCCGATGCCGACGATCCCGCTGGTCAGACCGGCGAACGAGGCACCGCAGCCGCCGATGTCGTGGAGCAGCAGCACGGGCCGGCCGGTCCCGGCACAGCGGATCCGGACCAGGTGGTCGCCGATGTGGACGTCGTGCGCCAAGCTGAAAGCCACGGAAGAACCATCCTCGTCGATGGGTGCGGCGACCGGGGCCCCGCCAGGGACCCGGTCCAGACGCCGCGCCCCGGATGACCGGCCGCGACGGATGGCCCACCCTACCGCGGGGCGTCTCCCGCGGAGGAACGAATCGGCTGGTCCCGGGGGCGACGGACCGCGGGCACCGTCCTACCCTGGGTGCATGTGCCGCAACATCACCGAGCTGCGCGGTCTCGTCCCCGCAGCCACCCCCGTCGAGGTCGAGGCCGCCGCCCGGCAGTACGTGCGCAAGGTGTCCGGGATCCAGAAGGTCACCGACACCACCCGCGAGCCGTTCGAGGCCGCGGTGGCCGAGATCGCGGCGATCACCGCCCGGCTGCTCGGCCAGCTGCCGGAGCGCCGGCAGCCACCGGCCACCGTCCCGCCGCTGCGCCGGCCCGAGGTGCTGGCGCGGATGGCCGCACGGGCGACGGCGTCCTGAGGTGGCACGCGCGGAACAGCTGACCGGGCCCGACGCCCACCACGGCGAGGGCCCGGTGTGGTGGCCGGAGTGGGGTGGCCTGCGCTGGGTGGACCTGCTGGCGGGCAGCATCCTGCACCTGGCCGCCGACGGCTCGGTGAGCGACTGGAAGGTCGGGAAGGTGGCGGCGGCGTTCCGGCCCCGCCGGCAGGGTGGTCTGGTCATCGCCACCGAACGGGACTTCGTCGTCGCCGACGAGCCCGGTGGCGCCCTACGCACACTGGCCACCGTCGTCACCGATCCCGCGTTGCGCTTCAACGACGGCACCTGCGACCCGGCCGGCCGCTTCCTGTGCGGGACCATGGCCTACGACGAGACGCCCGGCGCCGGGTCGATCCACCGGATCGCCGCCGACGGCACCCTGGACGTGGTGCTCACCGGGGCGACCGTGTCCAACGGTCTCGAATGGACCGGGGACGGCACCCACGCCTTCTACAACGACACCCCGACCGGCCGGATCGACGTCTTCGACTCCGACGCCGCCGGCGCTCTCACGGGTCGACGCCCGTTCGTCACCGTGGAGGGCGGTTCGCCCGACGGCCTGACCCTGGACGCCGAGGGCGGCGTGTGGGTCGCGCTCTGGGGCGGCGGCGCGGTGCACCACTACGCCGCCGACGGCGCGCTCGTCGAGGTCGTGAAGGTGGACGCCACCAACGTCACGGCGTGCACCTTCGGCGGTGACGGCTTGGACGAGCTGTTCATCACCACGTCCGCCGAGGGCGACGACGACCACGCCGCCGCCGGTGCGGTGTTCCACTACTCCGCCGGCGTCCGGGGGCTGCCGGCGGCGACCTTCGCCGGCTGAGCGGTCCGCAGCGCGGCCCGGACACCGGCGACCACACCGATCAGCACCACGGCGGCCGCTCCGAGGGTCGCCCCGTCGGGCTGCACGATCGACTGACCGCGCAGCGCCTGGACCGTGAGCAGCGCGGTGGTGGCGAGCCAGCCGGCGGCGGCGACCCCGACGAGCCGGGTCCGGACGGCCGTCGACCGCAGCGGCGCCCACCGGCGCGCCACCAGCTCCAGCGCCACCACCAGCAACGGCAGCCCCTGCAGGGCGTGCATCCCGACGAAGTGCGGGATCCGCAGGTCACCGGCCACCGTGCTCCAGCCGAGCAGCGGCAGTCCGGGTCCCCCGTCGGCGACCCCGACGGTGTGCGCCCCGACGACGGTGCCACCGGCCTCGATCTGCGCACCGGTCGGCGCCGTCATCAGGAACGCCACCGCCATCCCGATCAACGCGACGACCACGCCGGCCCGGACGGCGAGGGTGCGCGCCCGGTCGGGGCCGGGCCGGCGGAACACCATCAGCCCGAGCACCAGGGTGATCACCCAGACCGCCGAGATGGCCAGCCCCATCACCGCGTACAACGCGGCGTCCACCGGGCTGCCGCCGTTGAAGTGGCTGGTCGTCCCACGCAGTACCGCGCCGACGATGATGACCTGCTCGACGCCGAGCAGCACGGCGACCGCCGTTCCCAGCCACCAGGCGGTGCGCCGGGCCCGTGGCAGCTGGTCGATCAGCCAGGCCAGCGACCACGCGTAGACCGCGATCGACAGTGAGAACTTGAGCGGCTTGGCCCAGATCGGCGCCCCGGTGAGGATCCGGTCGTCCAGGACGAGGCCGACGACGCTGACCACCGCGCAGACGGCCATCGCGGCAGCCAGGACGCGGAGCGGACGGTGGCGGCCGAGGACGGCGGGGAGCAGGCGGTGCGAGGTGGTCATGGTGGTCTCCGTTCGGGGGCGTGCGGCAGCGACCTCCGGGCCGACGGCGGCGGAGGGAACGGTGGAGCGAGGTGCGGGCCGAACAGGACCGGACCGTCACCGAGCGGGGCGGCCGGGAAGCGCGGGACGACCGGGTCAGGGGGTGTGGGGGTACTGCTTGCGCGAGATGTGCTCCTGCACCATCCGGCGCATCGCCATCAACAGCACGTCGCCGAGAACCGTTCCTACGACCACGGTCTCGACGACGGACTCGCGGCCACCGACGGTGGCGGCGACCTCCTCCAGGTCCGCCTCGGCGACGATCTCCGCCGCCGTGGCGCACGCGGTGATGAGGACGTCGTAACTGTGCACGCCGACGTGGTCGAGGGTGGCGAGGACATCCGCGGCGGCCAGCCTCCCGGGGTTGCCCTCGTGCACCGTCCAGCCCCGGCGGGCGGCCAGCTCGTCCACCCGGGCGAGAGCCCGCTCCCGGTCCAGCGGGCCGGCGGTCGCCGCGAACCGGCTGACCGACAGCTGGGCCGCGTGCAGGACCTCACCCAGGGGGCGATCCTGGTCGGCCATCGCGGCGATGACCTCCGACGTCCGTGAGACCGACAGCCCCCCGACGTCCATCAGGGCCCGGATCATCCCCAGTCGCCGGACGTGGGTGTCGTCGTAGCTGCTCTGCGTCTGGCTCGTGCGGACCCCGGGATGCAGCAGGCCCTCACGGAGGTAGAACTTGACCGTGGCGACCGGGATCCCCGACCGTTCGCTCAGCTCCGCCATCCGCATATTGGAGAGCGTAGCTTTCGAGAGTGGTGCTGTCTAGTGGCTGGGGGTCGCCGGATGCGACCGGCTGACCGCGAAGACCAGCGAGCCCACCACGAGCAACGCCAGCAGGATGCCCACGCACACCACGGCGACGGAACCGTAGCCGTTCGCCGGATCGAGGAACGGATACGGCACCCAGCCGTCGGTGGCCCCCCGCACTAGCACGACGACCAGCCAGACCAGCGGATACAGCAGCACCACCCACACCCGCCGGGCGGCCAGCGGCGACCGGTCACGGAACACGATCCAGTCGAGCAGCCCGTAGACGGGGGTGACGATGTGCAGCACCGTGTTCGCCCACGGGACCGGCACCCCACCGGCCTCGCCGAGCGGCGCGAGCAGCAGGCCGTAGACCACACCCACGATGACGATGTAGGTCGCCACCGACGCCCGCACCAGGCTGAGCAGCTCCGCGGCCCGGGCCGACCGGGGCCTCGCCGCCGGCGTGATGACCAGGTAGACCGCGGCGAGCAGCAGGTTCGACTGCACGGTGAAGAAGCCGAAGAAGTTGAAGAATTGCAGCGTGGTCCGCGAGCTGATGTCGACGACGGTGGCCACGACGGCGGCGACGACCGCGAGTGCCACCACCACCCGCAGCACACGGGCGGCGACGGGAGGTGCCGGGTACGGGGTCACGTCCGCTCCTCGGTTCGGTAACCGCCCGATCGTAGAACGCCCGGTTCACGCTGCACGGACCCCCGGTCCGGACGACGATGGGGTCACCATCCGAGGAGGCGGCATGACAGCGGAACCGACCGGACGTGTGGAGCTGCGGGCGGGTGGCGGCTGCGATCTCGTCGTCCAGCGCAGCCTGGCGTCGCCCCCCGAGGAGGTGTGGGCCACGCTGACCGAGCCCGACCGCACGGCGCGGTGGTTCGGGATGTGGAAGGGCGAGCCCGGCGAGGGCCGGACCGTGCACCTGCGGTCCGGGTTCGAGGAGGGCACGCCGTGGAACGACGTGCTGATCCGGGTGTGCCGACCGCCGGCACGGTTGGAGGTGTCGATGACCGACGACGCCGCGAGCTGGGAGCTGGCCGTGACCGTGGCGGCGGCTCCGGGCGGAGCGCTGCTGACGCTGACCCAGCGGCTGCCCGACACCGCCGGCGTCGCGGACCTCGGTCCCGGCTGGGAGTACTACCTGGACATGTTCGTCGCCGCGCACACCGGCGCGGCGCCACCGTCGTTCGACGACTACCACCCGGCGCAGTCGGCCTGGTTCAGCGACCAGGTCGACCGCTCTGCGGACATGCCCTGACCGGAAGCGCTGCCACGGTGAGGGGCACCCTGCGAGCGAGAGGACCGTCATGACCACCACCGCCGTCACCTGGAACGACGAGCTGCTGCTGCAGCTGACCTGGCACTGGGAGCAGCAACTGCGACCGCGGTTGACCGGACTGACCGACGACGAGTACTTCTGGGAGCCGGTCGCCGGCTGCTGGAGCCTGCGACCGCGGGGAACCACCACCACACCCATCACCGGCGGGTCGGGCGACTGGCAGATCGAGTTCGCCGCACCCGCACCGGAGCCCGCGCCGGTCACCACGATCGCGTGGCGGCTGGGACACCTGCTGGTCGGGGTGCTCGGAGCGCGGATCGCCTCCCACTTCGGCGGCCCGCCGGTGGACTACTTCGGCTACGACTACCCGGGGACCGCCGACGCGGCGCTGGCGCAGCTGGACGGGATGTACGCCGCGTGGGTCGCCGGCGTCCGCTCGCTCGGCGAGGACGGACTGCACCGGGCGTGCGGCGAGGGCGGCTTCGAGACCCTGTCGATGGCCGCTCTGGTGCTGCACATCCACCGGGAGCTGATCCACCACGGCGCCGAGATCGCCCTGCTGCGGGACCTCCACGCCCACCGGAGCTGAGACCGGTCGCCCTGAGGCGCCTCGCTTCCGGGGCGGATTCCTCTCACCGGTGAGAGCAATCCGCCCCACGTCGAGCGGAGGACCGCGTTCCCGGCCCGATCCGCCCCGGACCGTGCGGACCGACACGCCTCCGGCAGCGCTCCCCGGGCGCCTCAGGCGTCCGGGGTCGGCGACTCCCCGGCTCGACGGGCCGCCAACGAGCGGAACAGGACGGTGAAGTAGAACCCCCACCCGACGGACGCGAGCGCGTTCCAGGCCGGAAAACCCAGCCAGTCCTCCAGGGACGCCCACAACCCCAACCCGCTGAGGACGATCGGGATCGGCAGCAGGTGCCACAGCCGTCGCGCGGGCAGCACCGGGTAGTGCCGTTCCCGGTCCTCGCCGGACAGCGAACGGACGAAGTCCGCGTTGCTCCGCATCGCCGTGCGCACGAAGGCCGCGACGACCGCCAGGCTTGCGACCACGAGCGCGACGACCACCCACCCGCGGACCGGGCGCACCGTCATGACGTACAGCAGGAGTCCGCCGGTGAGGAGAAGCATCGCCGACAGCCACCACCACAGGCGGCCGAGCGGTTTCGTCGGGCGCCCGTCGCGCGTCCGTGGCCCGGTCATCCGCTCCTTCTACCAGCCGGCTGCTCTCGGGTGCCTCACTTCCGGGGCGGATCGCTCCCACCGGTGAGCGAAATCCGCCCCACAGCGGGCGGACCGCGTTCCCAGCTCCATCGGACCCGATCCATCCGAGGCTGCGACGGCCTCGACTACTCCTGGATCCAGGTGTCCTTCGAGCCGCCGCCCTGCGAGGAGTTGACCAGCAGTCCCTCGGACCGCAGCGCCACCCGGGTGAGCCCCACCGGTGGCACCACCACGTCGGTCATCGAGTGGGCGAAGGCGAAGATCCGCAGGTCCACGTGCCGGGGCCGGAGTCCGTCGCCGATCAGGGTGGGGTGCGTGGAGAACCGGACGACGTCCTGCGCGATGTAGCGCTCGGGGCGGGCGGCCACGGCGGCCTCGACCGCCGCCACCTGCGACGGCGTGAGGTCGGGGCCGATCATCACGCCCTCGCCGCCGGAGCCGTCGACGGGTTTGACCACCAGGTCGCCCATCCGGCCGCGCACCGCGTCGTACTGGCCCGGATCGGCCAGCACCCAGGTGCCCACGTCGTCCAGGATCGGGTCCTCGCCGAGATAGAACCGGATCATCGGTCCGACGAAGGCGTAGATCGCCTTGTCGTCGGCGACCCCGTTCCCGGGCGCGTTGGCCATCGTCAGGGTGCCGGCGGCCATCGCGTCCCGGATCAGCCCACCGGGCCCGTCGGCCCGGTCGATCAGCTCGTCGCTACCGGTGCGCCGGTAGATCACGTCGATCCGCGCGGTCGTGTCCCCGATTGCGGCGGCGACCCCGTCGCCGTCGGCCACCAGCTGTCCGGGCAGCACGACGGGGACGCCGAGCTCGGCGGCCAGCAGACGGTGCTCGTACCAGGCCGAGTTCGCCGGCCCGTCCGACAGCACCACCGCGGACGGCACCTCGGCGCGGCAGCGCGGCGGCCGCACGGACGTGAGCGCCGCCCGGAACATCGCCCCCAGCGTCTCCGGCGACCGGACGGCCGGCACGGTGCCGACCAGTTCGGGCAGCGCCGCCGCGGCGGTCCGCCGGTTGGCCAGCGCGTAGGCACTGCCCGACGGGACCTGCAGGTTGTCCTCGAGCACCACCCAGCGGCCGGCCTCGTCGGTGAGCAGATCGATGCCGTAGACCACGGCGCGCGGCACGTCGGCGGGCACCAGACCGACGGCGGCCGGCAGCCAACCCGGGGCGCCGCGGACCAGGGCCTCCGGGATGATGCCGGCCGCGACGATGGCGGCCGCGGCCCCGTCGGGACGGTCGGTGTAGACGTCGGCGAGGAAGGCGTTCAACGCCCGGGCCCGCTGGCCGGCACCGTCGGACAGCATCCGCCAGGTGTCCGCGCCGATGATGCGCGGCACCGCGTCCAGCGGGAACACCTGCTCCTTGAGGTGGCCTCCGACCGGGGCGGTGAAGATCATGCCCTCCCGCTGCCGCAGCGCGTGCAGCTCCCGCACGCGCTCGGCGAGGGCGGCCGGCCCCAGCGCGTCCAGCGCGGCCAACACCGGCGCGTACACCGGGCGGATCCCACCGGAGGTGTCCAGCGCCTCGTCCAGCGGCGGCGCGCCGTAGCCGTCGAGCAACGGGGACACGGGGGTGCCTGCGGTCGGGTCGGCGGGGCCGGCCATCAGCGGATCACGTGCTGCTGCAGCCACATCTCGAGCAGCCCGACCTGCCAGAGCTGATTGGACCCGAGGTTGGTCCGGTGGGTGTTCGGGTCGGCGAGCAGCATGTCCAGGTACTCCGGCCGGAACAGTCCCCGCTCCACGGCCGCCGGTGCGCGCAGCGCCTCACGGACCCGGTCGAGGTACCGGCCCTGCAGGCTGATGATGGCCGGCACCGGGAAGTGTCCCTTCGTCCGGTCGATGACCGCCGACGGCAGCAGCGTCCGGGACGCCTCCTTGAGCACACCCTTGCCGCCGTGCGCGAGCTTGAGTTCCGGCGGGATCGCCGCGCACAGCTCGACGAACTCGTGGTCCAGGAACGGCACCCGCGCCTCGAGACCCCAGGCCATCGTCATGGTGTCGACCCGCTTCACCGGGTCGTCGACCAGCATCACCAGCGAGTCCAGGCGCAGCGCCCGGTCCAGGGCGGAGTCGGCACCCGGGCGGGCGAAGTGCTCGCGGGCGAGGTCGCGGCTCGGGTCACCGTCGAGGAACCACCGCGGCTGCAGGATGGCTCCCAGCTCGGTGTGCGTCCGGTCGAAGAAGTTCGCCGAGTAGGCGGCCAGGGCGGCGTCGGGGTCGCCGGGATCGACGCCGGCCAGCGGCGGGTACCACTCGTAGCCGGCCAGGATCTCGTCCGCGCCCTGCCCCGACTGGACGACCTTGACGTGCTGGGATACCTGTTGCGACAGCAGGTAGAACGCCACGCAGTCGTGGCTGACCATCGGCTCGCTCATCGCCTGTACGGCGCCGTCCAGCCCGTCCAGCACGTCGGCGGAGGGGATCAGCAGCTGGTGGTGGTCGGTGCCGAACTCCTGCGCGACGAGGTCGGAGTACCGGAACTCGTCGCCCTCGTAGTCGCCCACCCGCTCGAAGCCGATGCTGAAGGTCGACAGATCCCGCTGCCCTTCCGCGGCGAGCAGCGCGACGACGACGGACGAGTCGATACCGCCGGACAGCAGCACCCCGACGGGCACGTCGGCGACCATCCGTCGCTTCACCGCGGTCCGCAATGTGTCCAGGAGCAGCTGCTGCCACTCCTTCTCGCCCAGTCCGGCGTACTGCGGATCGCGGGCGTGGGTGGGTGACCAGTACTGCGTGTCGGTGTGCCGGCCGTCGGTCCCGATGACCCGGACGGTCGCCGGCGGCAGCTTGCGCACCCCGGACAGGATGGTCAGCGGCGGCGGCACCACCGCGTGGAAGGTCATGTAGTGGTTCAGGGCGACCGGGTTGATGTCGGTGTCGACGTCGCCGCCGGCCAGGATCGCCGGCAGCGACGAGGCGAACCGCAGCCGCCCGGGTGCGGCCGACAGGTACAGCGGCTTGATGCCGAGCCGGTCGCGGGCCATGATCACCCGGCCGCTGTCCCGCTCGACCACGACCACCGCGAACATGCCGCGGAGATGCTGCACGAAGTCGGTGCCCCAGCGGTGGTACGCCTTGAGGATCACCTCGGTGTCGGAGGTGGAGAAGAAGCGGTAGCCGTGACCCGACAACTCGGCGCGGAGCTCCCGGTAGTTGTAGATGCAGCCGTTGAACACCGCGACGAGCCCGAGCTCCGGGTCCAGCATCGGCTGCGCGCCGGCGTCGGACAGGTCGATGATCGACAGCCGCCGGTGGGCCAGCGCGAACCGGCCGCTCTGCCACAGGCCCTGCCCGTCCGGGCCCCGTGGTTCGAGCACGCACGACATCCGCGCGACCGCCTCGACGTCGGCGGCGTGGCCGTCGAACCGGATCTCCCCGCTCAGGCCGCACACGGAAGGACCTCCGCCCGGCGGACGGTGCAGCGTGGGGCCGTTGCGACGATCATGGTCAGATCCTCCGGTGGGTCCGTGGTCGGCCTGTCCCGCTCGGGCGCGTGGGGCCTCCACGAGCACACCTCGGACGGGCCCCGGCCGCACGCCGAGAGGGCGATCGTCACCGCATCCCGGGGGCCCACGACCGTCCGTGTCCGTCTCGCGGCATCCACCGCGCACCGTCGGGGGCGACGACGACGTCGCCCGTCGACCGTACCCGGCGCCGTTGTGGCTGGTCGAGGGGGGTACGACGGTCAGCCAGGGGCGAGCGGCACCCCGAGGACACGGTCGTCGCCGTCGGTCGGCTCACCCCGGCCGTCGGTGTTGTTGGTGAGGATCCACAGCGTGCCGTCGGGGGCGACGGTGACGTCGCGGAGCCGCCCGTAGGTGCCGTCGTACAGCTCCGTCGACGCCGCGGGATCCGCGAGGTCGACGGCACGCAGCCGTTCACCCCGCAGGTTGGCGATGAACAGCGTGTCCCCGGCGATCGCCACACCGCTGGGGCTCGCGTCCCCGGTCGCCCACTGCTGCACCGGGTCGACGAAGCCGTCGACCCCGACGGCCCCTTCGTGCGTCGGCCAGCCGTAGTTGCCCCCGGGTTCGATGCGGTTGAGTTCGTCCCAGGTGTTCTGGCCGAACTCCGCCGCCCACAACTGTCCGGACGCGTCCCAGGCGATGCCCTGCGGATTGCGGTGGCCCATCGAGTACATCGGGTTGCCGGCGACGGGGTTGTCGGCGGGGACGTCGCCGTCGGGGGTGAGCCGCAGGATCTTGCCGTTGACGCTGTCCGGATCCTGCGGGGTGTCCCGCTGCTGGGCGTCACCGGTGGTCACGTAGAGCATGCCGTCGGGACCGAAGGCGATGCGGCCGCCGTTGTGGGTGCTGTTCTTGACGATGCCCTCGAAAACGGTCTCGGCCGGCCCGAGGCCGAACCCTGCGGCCGCGTCGCCGGTGAGTGGCATCCGGACGATGCGGTTGTCGTCGGCACCGGTGAAGTAGGCGTAGAGCATCGTCGGTGCGTCGGCCGGGTAGGGGGCCAGACCCAGCAGGCCGCCCTCGCCGCGGGCGGCGACGCCTTCGACGGTGCCGACCTCGCGGAGGCCGTCGCCGCCGACCTGCCGGATCAGGCCGGTGTCGCGCTCGCTGACCAGCGGGGTGTCGTCGACGAAGACCACCGACCAGGGCGCGTCCAGGCCGGTGACGACATCGGTCGGCTCACCGGCGGGGCGGACGGGTCCGGTCACCGAGGCGGTGGACGGGGTGGCGGATCCGGCTGACGGCTCGACCGTGGTGGCCGGCGCGGCGGTGGTGGAGGCCGGCGTGACGGCGGTGGTGGCCGGTGCGACGGCGCTGGTGCCGGCGCTCGGCGGTGCGGGGGTGGAGCCCAGGGTCGAGCCGGCCGGCGTGGACGCCGGGGCCGCGCCCTCCGACGAACACGCCGCCACACCGAACGTCGTGACGGCGAGCAACGCGACGAGGCGTCGGGACACGGCGGGTCGGCGGCTCATCCCTCCACCGTGCCCAGCAGGTCAAGGACTGTCAAAGACCAAAGTCCCGGCGAAGGTCACCTCAAAGATATATCTGGACACGGAGCGTCACTCATCTCATCATTGAGTCACTGATGTGCGACGCTACGTCGCCGCCCGTTCGAGCGAGGTCCGTTGCGTACTCCACTCAACCGTCTGCTGCTCGCTGCGTTCGTCGGGCTTCTGACGGTTCCCGCCGCCGCCGCTCCGGCGACCGGCGCTCCCGTCACCGTGGTGATCACCCTGTCGAACCCGCTGCTCGACGTGCCACTGGCGGCGCGGGCCGGGGCGATCGACGCCGCCCGCGCCGCCGTGTTCGCCGACCTCCGCGGGCCGGCTCCCCGGGATGTCGCCGCGTCGCGCAGCGCCAGCGTGATCGTCGCGACCGTCACGCCCGCCCAGCGCTCGTGGCTGGCCGCCGACCCGCGGGTGGCCGCGGTGACGGTGGATGCGCCGTTGCCCGCTGCCGCGCCCGTCCCCGCGGACGCGGCCGCCGATCGCACCGTGCTACCGCCGTTCACCGTGCCCGACGCCGCCTGCACCGGCACGCAGGACGCCCCGCAGCTGGAACCGGAGTCGCTGCAGACCCTGAACGTGCGTTCCGACGATCCCACGGCAGCCACCGCGGCGGCCCTGGGCTACGACGGCAGCGGCGTGACCGTGGGCATCGTGACCACCAACCTGGACCCGGGCGCACCGAACTTCATCCGACCGGACGGATCCCGGGTGGTGGTGGACTACCGCACCTATGTCGCCGACGGCACCCGGCAGGTCGGTGAGGCCGTCGAGGCGTTCGGCGACGTCTCGGCCGTCGGCTCGCAGGGCGTGGTGACCTACGACCTCGCCGACGTCGTCGACCCGGCCGCGACCACCCTGCCGGGCGGGCACTGCTGGGTCCGTGTGGTCGGGACCGCGCCCGGCGCCGACATCGTCGCCACCAACGCCTACGACCACGACGACCTGACGACCGCCGGCGCCGTGTTGTCGATCGACCACGCGGTGGCGGCCGGGGTCGACGTCCTGTCCGAATCGTTCGGTTCGACGATGGTGCCCGAGGTCGGCTCGTGGTCGGCGATCCAGGCCGCCAATGACGCCGCGATCGACGCCGGCGTCACCGTCGTCGTGTCCTCCGGGGACGGTGCGGGCGCGTCCACCGTCACCAACCCGGCCACCGATCCGCGGGTCATCGCCGTCGGCGCGAGCACCAACGGCCGGCTGCCCGTCCAGATCGGCGCCTACGGCACACCCGGGTCGGGCAACGGCACCTGGCGCAACGGCACCACCGCGACGCTGTCGTCGGCGGGCGTGACCCAGACGGGTCGCACCATCGACGTGGTCGCGCCCGGCGACGCCGGTTGGACGAGCTGTGTGGCCGGACCGCGTTTCCAGGGGTGCGACGCCCTGGACGGTCAGACCCCGAGCGACATCGCGAAGTTCGGCGGCACCAGCCTGTCCGCGCCGCTCACCGCCGGGGTCGTCGCACTCGTCGTGCAGGCCTACCGGGACGGCCACGGCGGTGCGGATCCGACACCGGCGCAGGTCAAGCAGATCGTGACGTCCACGGCCGGGGACCTCGGCCTGCCCGCCGACCAGCAGGGTTCCGGGCAGGTGGACGCCTACGCCGCGGTCCTCGCCGCCCGGTCCCTCCCCGCGCCCGGGCTCACCACGCCCACCGCCGGCGCCGCCGCACCGGCCGCTCCCGGCACCACCCTGGTCAGCGCGGACAGCCAGTTCACCGTCGACGGCGCCGCGCCGGCGGTGCTGCGCACCGAAGTGACCAACACCGGGACGACACCGGTCACGCTGACGCCGTCCGTCACCACCGACGTCGTCGACACCGCGGCGGGTTCCGTCCGTCCGGTGACCTTCGACCCGGCCGCCCCGGTGTTTACCGCCGGTGAGGGCGGCGGGAAGTTCGGTGCCGCTCCGGTCGCCTTCGACGTGCCGGCCGGGGCCGCGTGGGTGCGGCTGCGGATCAACGCCACTCCCACCACCGTCGATCCGATGGCCGCCGTGCAGGCCTCCGTGCTGACGCCCGACGGCACCCTCGCCGCGTTCGGAGACGGCGAGAACGGCCTGCTGGCGCTGCTCGCCCGGCCAGAGGCCGGCACCTGGACCGCGGTCATGCAGGCGGGCGCCCCTGTCCCCTGGGTCGGCGACCTCATCGTCGACACCGCCGTCCGCCACACGGTCGCGACGGCGGAGCCGCTGACCATCGCGCCGGGCGCCACCGTCCCCGTCGCCGTCACGGTGCCCGCCGCCACGGAGGTCGGCGACACCGTCGCGACCCTGCGGGTGGGATCCGGTCTCGCACTGCCGGTGGTGCAGCGGCGCGCCCTGGATCTGTCCGGCGGGTCCGCCTCGGTGTCGGGGACGGTGGCCCCGGTCGGCGCGGACCGGGAGCCGTTCCAGACCGGCACCTGGGAGTTCGACGTGGAACCGGGGCACCGATCGCTGTCGGCGGCTCTGCGGGTGTCGGACATGGCCATCGAGGCGACCGGCGTGCTGATCGACCCTGACGGGGTCGTCCGGTCCACCATCGCCGGGATCAGTTCCCCGGCCGGCGGCGGACTGGACCTGGCCCAGACCGTGGCCGACCCGACCCCCGGGCGCTGGCGGTACACCCTGCTGTTCTTCCAGGCCTACTACCCGACGCCGGTGGCTGCCGCGCCGTTCACCGTGGACCTGTCGCTCGACGGCGTGCGGCCGGCCGCCGACGGACTGCCCGTGGCCGTGACGTCGGTCGCCGGGACCACGGTGCCGGCTGTCCTGACCGTCACCAACCCGGGCACGACGCCGCTGTCGCTGCGGGTCGACGCGCGGACCGACGAGACCGCCGAGGTGGAACTCGCCCCTCAGGGCGCCGACGCCGCGGTACCGCTCCCCGTCATCGGTGGGCAGACGCTGCCGTCCTTCGCGGTGCCGTTCTTCACCACCGGGCTCCGCCTGACCAGTGACGCCGACGTGGCCACCGTGCCCGGCCTGCAGGCGCCGCTCGGTTACCCGGATCTGGTCGGCGCACCCGCAACCTCCTCCGCCGTCACCGCGTCCGGTCCCGTGACGGCCGGTTTCTGGACCACCTCGCAGTCGGTGCCCGGACCGGTCGGTGACGTCCGCTCACCCGACGGAACGGCGACCGTGCGGGCGGTGGCCACCACGCTGCGGTACGACCCGTCGATCACCGATGCGGACGGCGCCCCCTTCGTCACCGAGACCGGACTGTCCCCGGCGGCTGACCCGGTGGTGGTGGCGCCGGGCGCGACCGCGACCGTCCAGGTCCGCATCCCGGTGCCGGACCGGGTCGGCGACACCGTGGCCGGCAGGCTCGCACTGGTCACCGCAGCGACTCCCGCGACCGATCCCGATCGGAACGCCTCGGGGGCGTCGTCCGGCGACGTCGTCGCGGTGTTTCCCTACTCCTACTCGGTCGTGGCCCCGGAGCCCGCTCCCACCACCGACCCGGCGCCGACCTCCGAGGTCGTCGTCCCCACGACGCCGTCGCCGTCCGGGCCCACGACACCGGCGACCGCGTCCACGACGGCCACCACTCCTACGACCGCTGCCACCGCGACGACCGCCGCGGCACCCAGCCGGACCGCCGACGGCCCCCTGGCCCACACCGGCGCCGATCCGCGGACCCCGGGGGTGTGGGGCCTGGGGCTGCTCGCCCTCGGCGCCGTTCTGCTGGTCGCCGCCCGGCAGCGGCGCCGCCGCTCCTCCTGACCGCGCCCACCGAGTCACCGACCCCGGAAGAGATCCATGCGCACACTCCCCCGGCTGCTGCTGGCCGCCGTCCTCGCCGCCCCCGTGACCGTCACGACCGTCCCGGCGGCGGTGGCCGCGCCAGCTGCCGGACCGTCGGTCACCGTGGTCGTCACCATGGCCGACGACCTCGGCGGCGTCCCCGCCGCCGACCGCGCGGAACGGGCGGCGGCCGAGCAGGGCGCCGTCCTGGCCGACCTGGCCGGCGACGTCCCGATCGACGTCGCGCACCTGGGCACCGGCAACGTCCTGATCGCCACCGTGACCCCCGAGCAGCGGGTGGCCCTGGCCGCCGACCCCCGGGTCGCCGCGGTCGGCGTCGACACCGCGGTCGCGCCGCCGGTCACCGCGCCGGACCTGGGCGCGGACGCGGCGGCCGCCCTGTCCACGACGGCCGCCGTACCGGCCGCGGCCACCGCGCCGCCGGTGGCCGCCCCGTCGGATGCCTGCACCGGAACCGAGGACGCACCCCAACTGGAGCCGGAGGCGCTCGGGGTGATGAACGTCCGCTCCGAGGACCCGGACGCCGCCACCGCCGCGGCCCTGGGCTACGACGGCAGCGATGTCACCATCGGCATCATCACCAACAGCATCGACCCGGCGTCACCCGACTTCATCCGGCCCGACGGGTCGCGGGTCATCACCGACTACCGGGTGTACGGCGCGGGCGGGGCGGCCGTCGGCGGTGAAGCCGGGGAGGCCTTCGGTGACGTGTCCTCGATCGGCGCCCAGGGTGTGGTGACCTACGACCTGGCCGACACGGTCGCCCCGGCCGCGGTCACCCTGCCCGGCGGGCACTGCTGGATCCGGGTGGTCGGCGTCGCGCCGGCCGCCGACCTGGTCGTGGGCAACGTCCAGGACCAGGGCGACCTCACCGTGGCCGGCATCCTGCAGGCCGTCGACTACGCGGTCGGTGTCGCCGGCGTCGACATCCTCAGCGAGTCGCTCGGGCTGCCCATCGTCCCCGACACCGGTCTCCGGTCCGCCGTGCAGGCGGTGAACACCGCCGCAGTCGCGGCGGGCGTCACCGTCGTGGTGTCCAGCGGCGACGCCGGCCCCAACAACACCATCGAGGTCCCGGCGGCGCTGCCGGGTGTCATCTCCGTGGGCGCGACGTCGACCGCCCGCCTCTTCGCGCAGGTCGGCGGGCTGGGCATCAGCCGCTTCGGTGCCGGCACCTGGGACAACGGGGCCCCGGCGTTCTTCTCCTCGTCCGGCACCACGATGAGCGCACGCACCGTGGATCTCGTCGCCCCCGGGGTCGCCGGATGGAGCAGTTGCTCGACCGACCCGAGGTTCCAGGAGTGCACCGCCGTCGGCGACGCCGGCCGGCGGTCCGACCTGATCCCGTTCGCCGGGACCAGCGAGTCGGCGCCGTTCGTCGCCGGGATCGCCGCGCTGGTCATCGAGGCCTACCGGGACGGTCACGGCGGCGCCCGGCCGACCCCGGACCAGGTGCGCCGCATCCTCACCGGCACCGCCACCGACCTCGGTCTGCCGGCCGAGGTCCAGGGCAACGGCCAGGTCGACGCCCTCGCCGCGGTGACCGCGGCGCGGCACCTGCCCGCAGCCGGCCTCGAGCCCGCCGACGGCCCGTCGGTCAGCGGTGAGGAGACGCTGGTCGCCGACGTCGACCGGATCGCCGCCACCCGCACCGGTTCCCTGCCGGTCGAGGTGACGGTGACCAACACCGGCCCCACCCCGATGGCGCTGGACGACCTGTCGTTGACCGAGGACACCGTCACCGCGCGCTCGTCGTACCCGGTGTCCTTCGCCGACGACGCGGTCCCCTACCTCGACGGGTTCTCGTCGACGCTGGTCGGCGGGCAGCCGCTGATCGCCACGACGCAGGCCGTCGAGATCCCGGCCGGGCTGCCGTGGGCCCGGCTGCAGCTGCTCACCGGGCTGACCGGCGACACCCCGACCGACTTCGTGCAGCTGACCGCGATCGCACCGGACGGCCGTTTCGTCAACGCCGGCTTCTCGACGTCCGGCATCCAGCTGACGCTGCCGAGTCCCGACGCCGGCACCTGGACGGTCGTCGCGCAGTCCCTGCAGGCGTCACCGTTCGTCGGGGTGCTGGCGGTGGACCTGGCCGCCCGGACACCGGTGGCCGCCGTCGCCGCGTCCACCCCGGTACTCGCCCCCGGCGCGTCCGCGCAGGTCACCACGGTCCTGCCGGCACCGATCGGGCCCGGCGACCGCATCACCACCCTGCGGGTCGCCGACCGGCTGAGCATCCCGGTGGTTCTACGATCGCCCGCGGACCTGACCACCCGGGACCGGGTCAGCCTCACCACACCGCTGCTGCCCACCGCGGGTCGCCGGGGCGCGGCCCAGCAGACGGCGACCTGGGACGTGGACGTGCCGCCCGGCCACCGCTCGCTGTCCGCGGTCGCCGGGGTGGCCGGCGAGATCGAGGTGGTCAGCGTGCTCGTCCTGATCGACCCCGACGGAAACCCGGTGTCCGTGGCGGGCATCGGCACCGGGGCCGACGCCGGCTTGGGAGGCCGGGGCGCGCAGAGCACCGTTCCCGATCCCGCGCCGGGCCGCTGGCAGGTCCAGCTGCAGGTGTTCGGGTCGGCCTACGAGGTCGCGGCGATCGACGTGCCGCTGCAGGTGGACCTCGCCCTGGACGCGGTCGCACCCCTGGCCACCGGGCTGCCCGCGGGCACGGAGATCCCGCAGGGCAGCGACCTGCCCGTGACCCTGTCGGTGACCAACCCGGGCGGCGGTGCTCTCACCGTGGTCGGTGACGCCCGGACCTCCGGCCAGGTCGACGTCGCGCTGCCGGCCGCGGCCGGCGACGGGCCGGTGACGCTCCCGGCCATGGCGGACCAGCAGCAGCCGCTGTACCTGGTGCCGCCGTTCAGCACACGGGTGACCGCCACCGCCGACGCCACCGTCGCGAGCGCGTTCGGCCTCTACGACGCGACCGGCCGCAGCGAGTTCGCCCCCGTCGGCGGGCCGCTCACGGCGACCGCCGAGGCCCCGGTCCTGGCCGGTCCGTGGCGTGCTCTGTTCGCCGTCCCCGGGGCGGTCACCGATCCCGCACCCGCCGGTACCGCCACCGTCACCGCCACGGCGCGGACCGCCGGGTTCGACACCACGGTCACCGATACCGCCGGCGTGCCGTGGATGGCGGCCGCCGGCCGCGCCGGGACGGGCACCACCCTGCCGGCTGGGGCCACCGGAACGCTGTCGGCCGTCCTGCACGCCGACGCACCGGTGGGCACGACCGTCACCGGGTTCCTGGCCGTGGAGACGGTGGTGACCCAGGTGCCCGGCAACGCCGCGTACCTCGACGCCGGCTCCACCACCGGCGACGTGCTGGCCGTGTTCCCGTACTCCTACGTCGTCGGGGCGCCCGTACCGACCCCGCCGACGGAACCGACGGGACCGACCGGGCCGACCGGGCCGACGGGGCCGACCGCTCCACCGGACCCGACCGGATCGGTGGTCCCCGCCACGGCGGTGGCGCCGCCGATCGTTCCGGGCCCGACCCGCACGACGCCGTCGACCACTCCGACGGCACCGACCCGGCAGGCCGACGGTTCTCTGGCGTACACCGGTGCGGACGCGCGGACGCCGGGGCTCTGGGGGCTCGCCCTGCTCGCGGTCGGTGCCGGTGTCGTCGTCGCGGCCCGGCGGCGGCGCCCGGACGGACACCACGGATAGACCCGGAACGGGGAATGGGCCCGTCGACGTGACGGTTGTGAGCGTCGGCGGGCTCCATCGCGGGCACTGCTGCAACGACAGTGCCAGCGAGGAGACGCATGACCAGCACCACATCATCGGACGCCGACGTCAGGCCCGTCGGATTCCGGTCCGACCGCGGGCCCATCCTGATCGCGCTGATGCTCAGCACCTCGCTGGTCGCACTGGACTCGACGATCATCGCCACCGCGGTGCCGTCGGTGGTCGACAGCCTCGGTGGGTTCACCTCGTTCCCGTGGCTGTTCTCGATCTATCTGCTCGCGCAGGCCGTGTCGGTGCCGATCTACGGCCGGTTCGCCGATCTCTACGGCCGCAAGCCGATCATCTTCCTGGGCATCGGGCTCTTCCTGCTCGGGTCGATCCTGTGCGGATTCGCCTGGAGCATGCCGGCGCTGATCGCCTTCCGAGCCGTCCAGGGCCTCGGCGCCGGCGCGGTGCAGCCGATCGCCATGACCATCGCCGGTGACATCTACACCGTCGCCGAGCGGGCCCGGGTGCAGGGCTACCTGGCCAGCGTGTGGGCGATCTCCGCGGTCGTCGGCCCGACGCTGGGTGGCGTGTTCTCCGAGTGGATCTCCTGGCGCTGGATCTTCTTCGTCAACATCCCGTTCTGTCTGCTGGCGGGCTGGCTGCTGGCCCGCAACCTCAAGGAGAAGGTGGAGCGGACCCCGCACGTCATCGACGTCCGGGGCGCCCTGCTGCTGACGGTCGGGTGCGCGCTGCTCATCCTCGGCCTGCTGGAGGGCGGCGAGGCGTGGGCCTGGAACTCGCTGCCGAGCCTTGTCGTGCTCATCGTGGGGCCGCTGATGCTGATCGGCTTCGTGCTGGTGGAGCGGACCGCGGCGGAGCCGATCCTGCCGCTGTGGGTACTGCGTCGCCGGCTGCTGGCCGCCACGAGCGCGACCACCTTCCTGGTCGGCGCGGTGCTGCTCGGGCTGACCTCCTACGTTCCGACCTACGTGCAGACCGCGCTGGGCACCGGGCCGCTGACGGCGGGTTTCGCGCTGGCCACGCTGACGCTCGGCTGGCCCATCGCGGCGAGCCTCAGCGGTCGGCTGTACCTGCGGATCGGCTTCCGCAACACCGCGCTCATCGGTTCCGTGCTGGTCGTCGCCGGTGCCGCCCTGACCGCCACGCTGGGCCTCGGGTCCAGCGTCTGGCAGGTCGGGCTGTACTGCTTCGTCGTCGGACTCGGGATGGGCCTCGTCGCGAGCCCGTCGCTGATCGCCGCGCAGTCGAGCGTCGGCTGGACCGACCGTGGCGTGGTGACCGGGACGAACATGTTCGCCCGCTCGGTGGGCAGCGCGGTGGGTGTGGCCCTGTTCGGCGCCATCGCCAACGCGAGCCTGGGCGGCAGCGACAACCCCACCGCGCAGGCCATGAGCACCGCAGCGCACCAGGTCTTCCTGGTCGGCGCGGTGCTCACCGTGCTGATGGGCCTGGCGGTCGCGTTCATCCCGAAGCGGATCGACGCACCAGCCTGACCCCGCGTGTCACGACCTGGTAAAACGCCGCCGCGTGGATCGGGCCGCGGCTCAGAATGATCCCGGATCACCGACTCCCGGGACGCCGTCCCCTCGGTGACGAGGAGAGCCATGACCTACCCCGGTGACCAGCCACCCCACCCCGGGACGCCGCCCCGGCAGCAGCCAGCCGCCGCTCACCCGTTCGGTGACCACGGCGGCCTCGACGGCCCGGTCAAGGGACGCGACCTGTTGCGGTCCTGCTGGTCACTGCTGAAGTCGGACCGCGAGCTGCTGCTGCTGCCGGTGATGGCCGCGGTCGGCGGTGCGATCGCGATGGCGATCTTCTTCGTCCCCGGCGTCCTCGTCATGGTGTCGCACGGCAGCGAGGGCGCGGCGAAGGGCTGGATCTACGCAGGCGCGATCATCGGCGGCTTCGTCGCGAGCGCGATCGCGATCTTCTTCCAGGCCGCGCTGGTCTTCGGCGCCAACGAACGGGCCGACGGCGGGGACCCGACGGTCGGCAGCACGGTGCGAGCGGCCTGGGGGAAGATCGGCAAGATCCTGGGCTGGGCGGCGCTCACCACCGTGGTCGGCAGCCTGATCCGCGCGGTGCAGGAACGCGCCGGGTTCCTCGGCGGCCTCATCGGCTTCCTGGGCGGGGTCGCGTGGAGCATCGCCACCTTCCTCGCGGTGCCGGTCGTCGTGGCGGAGAACGCCGGTCCGGTCGAGGCGGTGAAGCGCTCGTCCGCGTTGATCCGACAGACCTGGGGACTGGGGTTGCGGTCGACGCTGCGGTGGGGACTCATCCAGCTGGCGTTCATGGTGGTGCCGGTGCTCGCCCTGTTCGGCGGGTTCGCGCTCATCAGCCGGGGCGGCGCCGCGGTGGGTCTGGGCATCGCCCTGACCGCGCTGGCCCTCGTCGCGCTGGTCGTGCTGAGCATCGCGTTCGCCGCCGTCGGCCAGTATGCGCGCGCCATGCTCTACCGCTACGCCACCGGCCGACCGGTGCCCGGGCTCGACCCGCGGCTGCTGGCCGGCGCTTTCGCACCGAAGAAGGACAAGGGCCGCTTCGCCTGAGGTCGCCGCGACGCCGGGCGCCGGCGGCATGGTGTCGGCGCCGGCGACGCGGGGGCGGCGGCGCCGGCGGCATGGTGTCGGCGCCGGCGACGCGGGGGCGGCGCCGGCACCGATGGATCACCGCCGCGCGGTGAGCAGTTCCGCGATCGCCGCCTGGAGGGACTCCGGGACATCCCGGGCCGCGAGCTCGGTGAGCACCGCCGCGGGCGCCCCCTCGAGCCGACGCCACAGGTCGGCCTTGTCGTCGAGTCCGTAGTGACTGCGCATCAACAGCTGGAACAACCGACCCGGGACGTCGCTGGTCACCGGCGCCGGATCCGGCCCGAACGTCACCTGAACGACCTCGCCGATCGCGACGTCGGTGATCTCCACGCTGCTCCGGCCGTTCCCGCTGACCACCGCGACGGCAGCGTCACCGACCCGGACCTCGCCGGGGTCGACGACACCGAGCAGGGTGACCGTCCAGCTCCGGGCAGCCGGGATCGCTGTGGTCACGCCCTCGGCGGGGTGCACCGTGAGGGTGCCCGTGGCCTGTTCCCAGGTGATCCGCGTGGTCACGGTCGGGATGGACGCCGGATCGTGGCCGGTGCCGTCGTCCTCGACGAGGGTGAAGCTGCCGTCCGCACCGGGCGCCACCACGACCTCCAGCGCGCCGGGGTTGACCGTCGCGTCGGACTCGGCCGGCGCCGCCAGGGGCACGATGCCGCCGGCCCTGACCAGCGCGGGGACGCTCTGACCGTCACGGTGCAGCCGGACCTCCCGGCCGCCGTCGTAGGCGACGCCGGTCAGCAGGTCGACCCAGACGCCGGCCGGCAGCCACGCCCGCACCGACCCGACACGGGTCACCTCGTCGGTCGGGGTGGTGATCGGCGCCACGACCAGCTCGGACCCGAAGCCGTACTGGTTGGGCACCCGGTAGGCCGCGGCCTGATCCGGATACAGGTGGTACATCGGGCGCACCAGCGGGACACCGTCGGTGGCCGCCCGGTGGTTCATCGTGTGCAGGTAAGGCACCAGCCGGGCCCGCAGCCGCAGCGCCTCGCCGAGCGCGGCCCGCACGTCGGCGCCGTACGCCCACGGCTCCTTGACCACGAACGGGTTGCGCGCGGAGTGCAGCCGCAGGATCGGCGAGAAGACGCCGAGCTGCACCCAGCGCAGCAGCAGCTCCGGGTCGTAGGTCCCCTGGAAATGGCCGCCGATGTCGTGGCTCCACCAGCCGTAGCCGATGTTGGACGCGGTCGCGGTGAACTCGGGCTGGAAGTCCAGCGACGCCCACGAGATGACCGTGTCGCCGGAGAAGCCGACCGGGTAGCGGTGGCTGCCGGGCCCCGCGTACCGGGAGAACGTGAGCGGCCGCTGCCCGCCCTTGGCGGCGTCGAGGTAGTGGAAGTGGTTCAGCATCCACAGCGGGTCGATGCCCGCGACCCGCGAGTACGGGCCGGACTGCCAGTCCAGCCACCAGAAGTCCACGCCCTGCCGCTCGAGTCCGCGGTGCAGGATCTCGAAGTAGGCGGCCATGAAGTCGCGGTCGGTGACGTCGAAGGCGATCGGCGCCTCCTCGTCGGCGTCGCGGCCGAGGGCGGCGGCCATCTCCGGGTAGGCGTCCTCGTAGGCGCGGACGCCGTCGGCCGGGTGCACGTTGAGGGTGACCCGCAGGCCGCGGCGGTGCAGCTCGGCGAGGAACGCCTCCGGGTCGGCGAACAGCTCCCGGTTCCACGAGTAGCCGGTCCAGCCGCTGCCGTGGATCTCCGGGACGTCGTCGACGCGGTGCCAGTCCATGTCGATGACGGCGACCGAGAACGGCAGGTCCTCGGCCGCGAACCGGTCCTGCAACGCCAGGTACTCGTCGGCGCTGTACGGGTGGTAGCGGCTCCACCAGTTACCCAGCGCCCACCGGGGCAACACCGGCTGGCCACCGGAGAGGGCGTAGAAGGCCTGTACCGCCTCGGTGTGGTCGAGGCCGTAGGCGAAGACGTAGAGGTCGAGGTTCGCGCCGTTGCGGGCGGCCGCCCACCCGTCAGCGGTGAAGACCATCGAGTGCGAGTCGTCGAGCGCGGCGAAACCCTGCCGGGAGACCACCCCGTGCTCGAGGGGCAGCCGCCCGTCGACGTTGTCCAGGGTGCGCGCGGTGCCGCGGAGGTCGGGCACGGGTTCGCCGTAGCGCCAGACCGAGTGGTAGGTGGTGGTGTTGCCCCTGACCTGCAGGGAGAGGCCGGCGGCGGTGAACGGACCGCGGTCGTAGACGAGATGGAACCGGTCGGTCACGATCTCCAGGGCGGCGTCGGTCTCGGTGACGGTGAACGACGGCACCGGCAGATCACGGTGCTGGGCGAGCGTGGAGGCCCGGTCCTCGAACCTGCCGTCGGCCGACCATTCGAGGCGGACCAGGCCCGCGGTCAGCACGGTGATGCGGTGACGGTCACCGACGACCATCGCGGCGGGGTCGGCCTGCGGGGTGGGGACGGCGGCGCCGGTGGGTCGGAAGTCGTAGCTGTCGGACGGGTGCGACACGTCGGGTTCCTTCGGTCGGGTGCGGGGGGCGACGCTACCCCGGGGTGCCCAGAGGCTGCCCGGGCGGCGTCGACGCCGGTGGGTCGACGTGCGGGTCACGCCGGCCACCGCAGGACTGGTACCCCCTGGCGCGGCTGGGCCGCACAGCCGATCATCGGGACCGACGGTCGGGACGCCGCGCCGAGGGACGGCCGGGACGGACAGCCCGGCCACTCGGTCACGACGGCCGGACCGGCCGGCCGGGGCGGACAGGCCGGCCGGACAGCCCGGACGGACAGCCCGGCCGAGACGGCCAGCCCGGCTGGTCAGCCGCGACGGACAGCCCGGCCGCTCGGTCGCGACAGCCCGACCGGCCGGTCAGCCGTGACGGAGATGCCGGCGGGACGGACGGCCGTCGGGACGGACGACCGGCGGGACGGACGACCGGCGGGACGGACACGCCGTCCACTCGGCCGAACGGCTCGATCGACCGGGCGGCCGACACCGGGCGGCGGACAACCGGATCGGGGACGCCGGCCTGACACGCGACGGGTCAGCCGATGTACTGATCGGCCGGGACGGACCGGGAGCGCCACCCGGCGACGACCGCGAGGACACCGACCATCGGCACCGTCGAAGCGAGCGGCGTGGCGAGGACGTCGACGACCGGGGTGGCCACGAACCAGCAGCCGAATCCGGCCGCGGCGGTGACGGCCGCACCGAGCAGCAACGAGTGCGGCAGCGGCAGATCCCGTGCGCCCGGGACGACGAGGCGCGTGAGCAGGCCGGAGATCGCGGCGATGGCGACGAAGAGGCCGATCAGGACGGTCACGAGGTATCGGCCTTTCCGGATGGGGTGCCGCCCCGTGCACCGCGGGACGAGGACGTCGGGTGACGTGGGACTGCCGGGCCCTTGACGGGGCGGTGGCCCGGCGGCGGGGCGGGTGGTGTCAGGCGGTCCGCTCACCGGTGGCGGCAGCGCTCGCCGGCACCCACGCCCGGTAGATCGCCATGGCGGCGATGGCGCCGAGCACCGAGACCAGGCAGCTGCTGCTGTCGGTCGCGCGGGCCTCGGGGGTGAGGACCCACCACTGGACCAGCGGCGCGACCGCCGCGCCGATGGTGCCCAACGCGATGGTCCTGGGCAGCGAGAGCCGGAAGCGGTCGAACGTGATGAACCGCGCGAGCAGGCCGACCACCGCGCCGACCGCGACGAAGAACCCGAGGGCGATGACGAGGTGCAGCATGTCCGACTCCTTGATCCGATGTCCGGGCCTGTCGTCCGGGCGATGGATCAAGCGTCGTACGGACCGGCTGCCGGGACAGTCGGCCGGCCGGCCGGCGCACCGGCGGATCGTGGCGTCCACCGATCGGTGGACCGTCCGCGCGCATCGGATCCCGGCCCTCGAGGCCGTGACCGACCGACTTCAGCGTCCGGCGGCCAGCCGCTCCCGCAGTCCGGACGCCCGGGCGGCCCGGCGGGCGATGGCCTCCCGGAACGACTCCTCGGTACCGAGCAGCCGCACGTGTCCGCGGGCCCGGGTGAGCGCGGTGTAGAGCATCTCGCGGGTGAGCAGCGGTGAGTCCGGCTCGGGCAGCACCAGGGTGACGTGGTCGAACTGGCTGCCCTGGCTGCGGTGCACGGTCATCGCGTGCACCGTCTGCAGGCCGGACAACCGGCTGGGCGCGAAGGTCACCACGGTGCCCTGGCGGCGGAAGGCCACCCGCAGATCACCGGTGGGCCCGTCCGGTCCGCTACCGGCGACCACCACCCCGGTGTCGCCGTTGTAGAGCCCGAGCAGGTAGTCGTTCGCGGTCACCAGTACGGGTCGCCCCAGGTACCACTCCGCCTGGTGGGTGGCGCTGCGGGACTCGGCCAGCCACCGCTCGATGCGGCGGCTCCAGTCCTCGACGCCGTAGGGGCCGGTCCGGTGGGCGCACAGGACCCGGTGCCGGTCCAGGGCGTCGAGCGCGGCCGGTGCGTCGCCGTCGGCGGCGGCGTCGCGCAGGGCCGCGGCCGAGGTGGTGACGTCGGTCCGGACGTCATCGAGGTCGTCGCCGGCGTCCGGGTCGATGAACGACACGTCGTCGAGCTCGCTGAGCAGGATGTCGAGGGCCTCGTCGGCGTCGCCGTCCCGCACCGCGTGGGCGAGCTCGGCGATGCCGCCGCCGAAGCGGTGGATACGGGTCAGCATCACGACGCCGCTGCCCACCTGGCCGGCCGCCGGTGCGGGGGTGCGCTGTTCGCGCTGCGTGAGACCGGCGACGAGGTCGGCGAGCACCGCGCCGGCCTCGACGGAGGCGAGCTGGTCGGGGTCACCGACGAGCACGAGCCGGGTCTCAGGTCGGAGCGCCTCCAGCAGCCGGGCCATCAGCGTGAGCGACACCATCGAGGTCTCGTCGACCACCACGATGTCGTAGGGCAACCGGTTGTGCCGGTCGTGGGCGAAGCGGGTGCCGAAGCCGGACCCGGGGCGGGAGCCGAGCAGTCGGTGCAGGGTCGAGGCCGTCACCGTTCCGAGCCGGTCCCGTTCGGTCGGCGCGAAGCGGGACTGCACCTCCTGCACGGCCTCCTGCATCCGGGCGGCCGCCTTGCCCGTGGGGGCGGCCAGCGCGACCCGGGGTGCCGGGCCGGGCTGGTCGATCAGCACCGCCAGCAGCCGCGCGATGGTCGTGGTCTTGCCGGTGCCCGGGCCGCCACCCAGCACCGTGGTCCAGCGGCGCGCTGCGACCTCGGCCGCCTGGCGCTGCTCGGAACGGTCCGGGAAGTGCCGGTCGAGTGCGGCAGCCAACCGGGCGGCGTCGACGGTGGGAGGCGGTCGGGTGGCGCGGTCGAGCAGGTCGAAACAGACCTGCACCTCCTGCCGCCAGTAGCGGTCGAGGTAGAGCAGGTCCAGGTCCCAGCGCAGGGGGCCGTTCCCGGTGGTGAGCACGCTGGCCTGGACGGTCTCGTACCAGTCGACGAGGTCGGGCCAGGGCAGCGTCGGGTCGATCCGGATCTGCTCGCCGAGATCGATGCACACCGATCCCTGCCGCAGACCCCGCACGGCCAGCGCGACGGCCAGCAGCACCGTCTCGTCGGCCTCGTTGCCCAGCCGGCCGACGCTGGTCGCGACGTGGACGTCCGCGGCGGTGATCATCCCGGCCGCGTTGAACACGGCGAGCAGGCCGGTCGCGCCCAGGGCGAGAGAGGCGTCCCACGGATCGGTCAGCCGGTCGTCCGCTGTCGCGGCGCCGGCGGCAAGAAGGGGGTTCGTGGTGTTCATGCGCGACCCGCCGGTGCCGGGACGCCGTCGAGCAGATCGGACAACGCCGCCACCAGTGCGCCGGGCGGCTGCCAGCCGAACACGCCGCTGACCCGTCCGTCGACCACCGGGGTGTCGGGACCGCACATCCCCCGGACGTAGAGGTAGAGCACCCCGCCGAGGTGCAGCTCGGGCCGGTAGCCGGGCTGGCGCCAGCGCAGGAACCGGTGCAGCGCCACGCAGTACAGCATCGCCTGCAACGGGTAGTCCGACTGCGCCATCACCCGGTCCAGGGCGTCGGGCCGGTAGTGCCAGGCGGTCAACGGGGTGTCGGGGCCCTCGCCGAGCCAGTTGGTCTTGTAGTCGGCGACCAGGTAGCGCGGCCCCGGCAGCCGGACGACGAGGTCGAGGCTGCCGGTGAGATACCCGCGGAGAGCCTGTCCGCCGAGTTCGGGGGTCTCGAGCCGGTCGACGTAGCTCAGCAGCGGGTCGTCGGCGGGGAGGTGCTGTCGCAGCAGGGGCGCCAGCTCGGCGAGGGTGACGTCGGCCTCGATCCGGTCGCCACCGGCGAGCGGGAGTTCGAAATCGAGTTCGGCGAGCCGGTCGGGCAGTGCGATGTCGGCCAGCGTGCGGCCGTCGGCGAGCGGCCCGAGCGGGGTCCGCAGCACCGGCAGCAGCGCTGCGGCGAGCTCGGCCGCGTCGACGAGGCCGGGCCGGTGACTCACCTCCTCGACGCAGCGCTCGAGCAGCTCGGCCCCGAGGTCGCTCGCCAGCGGGTCGACGTGTTCGAGCACGGCGTGCACCAGGGTGCCGAAGCCGGTGCCCTTCGGCAGGTCGGCCATCGGCGACGGCAGGTCGTCGGCGGGAGGCTCGGCGGGCAGCACGAGGACGGGCAGATCCTCGTCCGCGCGCTCCCCGGTCTCGGGTTCGCTGGTGACGTCCGGGCCGGAGCCGGCGGCTCCGGGGACGTGGTCGGCCGCCGCGGACAGCGCGCTGTAGGACGTGCGGCGCCAGGCGACGTCGAGTTCGCGCCGGAACCGGCCGACCTCCAGGGCCGGCAGCGCCTCCCCGGGCGGCGGGTCGGGGGGCAGGTCGACGAACAGCGCCGGCTCCACCGACGGACCGCCCGCCGCGGCGAGGGTCGCGAAGCGTTGGTGGGCCTCGACGTCCCCGACGGCCGGCGCCGTGTCCGGCACGGTGGACCGGCCGGGGGTGCGTCCGAAGATCAGCCGGTGCAGCGCGGACGACCAGGTGTTGGCGGTGGGCGCCCACCACAGCACCACCTGGCTCTGGGCGCGGGTGACCCCGACGTAGAACAACCGCAGCGACTCACCGGCGGCCTCGGCGGCGGCGCGCCGTTCCCGCTCGGGACGCCCCACCGAGCCGGCCCCGCCCATGTCGAGGATGCGTTCGCCCGCGGCGTCGTGCAGCAGCAGGATGCCGGGCTCCCCGACCCAGCGGTCGAAGGCGAACGGCAGGTACACCACCGGGTACTGCAGGCCCTTGCTCGCGTGCAGGGTCAGCACCTGGACCGCGGCGGCGTCGCTCTCCAACCGGCGGGTGCGTTCGGCGGCGGTGTCCTTCGCCGCCTCCGACCGGCGGCCGCGCAGCCACTCGACCAGGGCGGCCAGTCCGAGCCCGTGTTCCACGGCGGCGGCGTGCAGCGCCTGACCGACGTGGCGCAGGTCGGTGAGGCGGCGTTCACCGTCGCGGAGACGCAGCGTCCGCTCGCCCAGGCCGAGCTCGGACACCGTTTCCAGCAGCGCCGCGACACCTCGTCGGGTGACCAGGTCGGCCCACTGCCGCAGCTGCCCCCCGTAGCTGTCGGTGAGCTCCTCGCCGGCGGTGGCCAGCTCGGCGGCGGTGCGGCCGATGAACGGGGTGAGCGCCGCGGCGCGCACCCGGTCGGAGCGGTGCGGTTGTTCCAGGGCCTCCAGCAGCACCAGCCACTCGTCGGCGGCGGGGGTGGCGAAGACGCTGCCGCTGCCGGCGATGACGGCGGGGATCCCGCGGGCCAGCAGGGCCTTCTGCACCATCGCGGTCTGCGCGTGGGTGGCGACGAGGACGGCCACCTGACCGGCGACCAGCGGCTCCCCCTCGAAGGTGGCCCCCGAGCCGAGCAGGGCCTCGATGTCGATGGCCAGGTCCTTGGCGATGAACGGGCGGACCTTGCTGATCGGGATCCGGGCGCTGCCGGACTCACCGAACTGCTCGCGGCGGATGACGCGCAGCCGGCACGGCGCGGCTTTCGGCGCGCCGACCAGCCGGGAGCCGGCGTGGTGCGCCACCACCGGTCGCACCACGATGCGTTCGTCGCCGAGGGCCGCGTCACCGAGCAGCACCTGCAGGCTGTCGATCAGCGGAGCGTCGCTGCGGAAGTTGCGGCCGAGCGTCGACTGCTGGGCCGCGCCAGCGGCGGCGGCGAGGTAGGTGGCGATGTCGCCGCCGCGGAAGGCGTAGATCGCCTGCTTCGGGTCGCCGATCAGGATGAGGGTCGACGCGCCCGCGAAGGCCAGGCTCAGGACCTCCCACTGCACGGGGTCGGTGTCCTGGAACTCGTCGACCAGCACGTACCGCCAGCGGGCCCGCATCCGCTCGCGGGCCGCCCGGTGCTGCGGTCCCAGGACGGCCGACAACCGGCTGAGCAGGTCGTCGTAGCCGAGGATGCCGCGGTCGGACTTGCGGCGGTCGACCTCCTTCCGCACGCCGATGGCGAACCGCCGGCGCAGGCCGGCCGGACTCGACGGATCGGCGTCGGCGGGCTCCAGCCGCGTCGCCGGGTCCCCGATGGCGGCCCGACCGAGGGCCAGCGCCTCGGCGTAGTCGAACAGCGGACTGTCGGCCCGGGCATGCCCGAAGCCCCGGATGTAGAGGTCCTCGACCACCTCGACCACGAGCTCGTCCAGGTCCTCGACGAGCTGGGCGTGCGGCTCGGTGTCGCCGGCGACCCCGAGGCCGGTGAGCACCTGCTGACAGAACTGGTGGGTGGTGGCGATGGTGGCGCTGTCGAAGTCGGCCAGTGCGGTGGCCAGCCGGCGACGCCGTACCGCGACCTCGGCGTCGTCGGCCCCGGCGAGCAGCCGGAGCAGTTCGTCGTCGCCGGCGCGGGCCAGGTCGGGCCGGGCGAGACCGCGTTCGGCCTGGACGAGCTGCCCGCGCACGCGCTCCCGCAGTTCCTGGCTCGCGGCACGGCCGAAGGTGACGACGAGGAGCTCGTGCAACCGGGCGTGCCCCTCGGCGACGTAGCGCGCCACCAGCGCGCCGACCGTGTGGGTCTTGCCGGTGCCGGCGCTGGCCTCCAGCACGGTGGTGCCGGTGGGTAGCTCGCCACACAGGTCGAAGGGGTTCACAGCGTCTCCCGCCGTTCCGCGGTCAGCAACGGGAACCACAGCCGCAGGGCGAGTTCGGTGAACCGGGACGGCTCCCGCATCCAGCGTTCGTCGGGCCGCGACGGTTCGCGGTTGACGTCGGCAAACGGCGCGGCGGCTCCCCAGATCCGGACGAACGCCGGGTCGGCGTCCTCGCCCGGGAACTTGTCCGACACCCAGCGCATCCGGGCGGCGTTCAGGGCGTCCTCCGGGCTGCGGCGCCGGAAGCGGCTCTCGGCGTAGGCGAGACCGGTCTTGAGCGGCAGCGGCAGCGGTGCCCCCAGGGCGCGGTCGTAGAGGTCGACCAGCTGCTCGAGCACCTCGCGCGCCTGCTCGGCGGGAACCGGACCGAGCGTCGACTGCTCCGGCGCGCCCGGCCCGCGGCCGACGGTCACCGCGGTCCACTCCACCGCGGGGTGGGTGGCGCTGAGGGCCAGCAGCTGGATCCAGGCCTGCAGGCGGGCCTTCGCGCCGAGCCTGCTGTAGCTGATCGCGACGACGGTGGTGTCGTACAGCCCGGCGACGGTGCCGACGAGTCGCCGGGTCCCCAGCGGGACGAGGACGTCGGCGGAGGTCCGGTCCCCCACCCGCAGCCCGGCGGTGGCGTTGACGAGTGGGTCGACGTCGGCCATCACGGTGCCCAGGATGCGCTGACCGAGCGGACCGGGCGGCAGCGTCCCGCGACGCCACTCGGCCTGCCGCGTGGTGTCCGGATCCTGCCCGGACAGCCGGTCGCGGAGCAGACGCTCACCGATGGCCCACTGCTGCAGGGCGTCGAGCTCGACGGGCAGCGCATCGGACGGCTCGTCGTCCTCGAACCGCACCGCCACGTCCAGCCGTTGCCGGAGGAACCCGCGGGCGGGGTTGTGCAGCATCGCGATCAGCCGCCCGAGGTCGAGGTCGGTCGGGGGGAGGTCGAACAGCGGCTGGGCCAGGAACGCCGGCGCCGCTTCCCGGGGGCCGGCCGCCGCCCGGGCGGACGCCAGCACGGCCGGGTCGAAGCTGAACGGCCCCGGCACGCCGAGCCGACCGGGAACGACGTTGCGCAGGTCGAACGGCTGCAGCGGGTGCCGGACCAGCACCTGGCTGCGGGCCGGCTCGCCGGTGGCGGTCACCGCCATGTCGTCCAGCGTGTCCAGCAGCTCGCCGATCGGCACCGACGGCGGCCGGACCGCGCCGGTGCGCTCGTCGGCGCCGGTGTAGGTGATGACGACGGTCCCGGTCGCCGCCAGCATCGCGTCCAGCAGCAGCTGCCGGTCCTCGCCGCGACGGTCCCGCTCCCCCACCACCGGATCGCGGGCGAGCACGTCGTCGCCGTCCGGGTGCGCGGCCCGCGGGAACACCCCGTCGTCGAGACCGACCAGGGCCACCACCCGGTGCGGCACGGACCGCATCGGCACCATGGTGCAGACGGTCAGGTTGCCGGTCCGGAAGTTCGCCCGGGTCGGCCGACCACCCAGCCGACCGGCCAACAGCGCGCGGACGTCGGGCAGTCGCAGCGGTGCGGTCGGGTCCGGTCCGGCGCCGGCCGCGATGTCGGCGAACTCGCGGTCGAGCTCGCCCTGCTGCCACGCGTCGTCGGTGCTGACGCTGGTCAGTCCGGCGACGGCCGACGCGAGCGTCGCGAGCCAGCCGGTGACGGGCTTGGGCCCGGTCAGCAGGTCCACGGCGCGGTGCAGCCGGTTGATCAGCTCGGCCAGTCGGCCCGCGAGGTCGACGTCGCCGCTGCCGACGTCGTCGACCGGCAGCGCCAGACCGAGCCAGTTGCCGCCCTCGTCGGCCATCGTCGCGCCGAGCAGGATGCGGTCGAGGCCGGCCTTCCAGGTGCCCTGCGGGAACTGGCTCAACCCGAACGGCTGCCGGTGGGCGGCGTCGAGTCCCCACCGGACGCCGGAGTCGGCGGTCCAGCGGGTGATGGTCTCGAGGTCGTCGTCGCTGAAGCCGAACCGTCGCCGTACCGGCGGCCAGGCGGCCAGGTCGAGCAGCTGCGAAGCGGTGATCCGGGCGTCGGCGAGCTCGAGCAGCCTGGCCACGGTGGCCAGCAGCGGGTTGGTCTGGACCAGCGCCCGGTCGGCCAGCCGGACCCGCAGCTGGTGGGCCGGGTGCCCCTGCTCGACGACGTCGGCGAGGCCGAATGCGGCGGCGACGAGCGGCGCGTAGACCTCGATGTCGGGGCACATCACGAGGATGTCGCGGGGCTCCAGGGTCGGGTCGTCGGCCAGCAGACCGACCAGGACCTCCCGCAGCACGTCGATCTGGCGGCTCGGCCCGTGACAGGCGTGCACCTGCACGGTGCGGTCGTCGGCGCCGAGTGGGAGTCGTTCGGCGGGGCGGCGGTCGTCACGCAGGTCGGCCTGCAGCCGGCCGAGCAGCGTGGCCGGCAGCTCGGCGCCGGGATGGTGGAGGTCGACCGACGGCCGGCCGCCGAGGGCGAGCTGCAGCTCGCGGGCGTCGCGGCCGAGCGAGGACAGCAACGGGTGTTCGGGCGTCAGGATCGTCGGATCGGCGTCGCGCCGGATGACCGCCGGGACGTGGACCGCGGCGATCCGCCGCCACAGCTCCGGGGACGGGTGCGGGAGCCACAGGTGCACGTCACGCCGTTCGGCCAGCGCGTCGACGAGGTCCAGGTGGGCCGCCGGCAGCCGGGTCGGCCCGAACAGCGAGACCCGCTCCGGTAGATCGGGGGTGCCGTCACCGAGCGCTGCGGCCATCCGGGCGAGCGGGTCCGGGCCGGCGATGCGGTCGCGGGTGCGCCGCCACATCTCCGGCTGCCAGCTCAGGTCCGGCGCCAGCGAGCCACCGAACCCGTCGGTGTCCCGGCCGGCGGCCCAGTCGGTGAGGATCTGCGGCCGCTGGGCCGCGTAGTCGGAGAACAGTCCGGCCAGACGCCGGGCGACGGAGTACCGACGGCCGCGCCGGTGCACCAGCTCGGCCTCGGCCGCGCCCACGCCGAGATGGGTGCTCAGGACCTCGCACCAGGGCTCCCCGGCAGCGGCGTCGATGACGTCCAGCAGCGGCCAGACCAGGCTGTCCGGCGCCCACGGGTCACGGTCACCGACGTCGAGCAGTTCGGTGAAGAGCCTGGTCGGGGACGGGAAGCGCACGCCGGCGCAGATGCCGTCCGCCCGCCCGTCACGGCGTCCCAGCCGCCGGGCGAGCTGCTGGGTCAGCCAACGTTCGATGCCCTTGGCCGGTACCGCGACGACCTCGAGGGCGAACGGATCCGCCAGCGGCTGCGCGAGCAGCTCGCCGAGCGCGTCGACCAAACGGTCGGACCGCTCCGCACGGTGCACGAACAGCGTCAACGTCGTCCCCCTTCCGCTGCGCATTCTCCCCGGCTCCCCCACCGGTCCGGCACAGCGTAGTGACCCCCGCCGACAGTGAGCCGTCAGCGGATCCGCCGTCCACCCGGACACGGCCGCGCCGCCGCCCCTCGACTCACGAGGGACGGCGGCGCGGGTGGTACGGCGACCGTCAGGGCTTGAGCACGACCTTGATGCAGCCGTCCTGCTTCTTCTGGAACGTCTCGTACATCGACGGAGCCTCGGCCAACGGCACCGTGTGGGTGGTCAGGTCCAGCGTTCCCAGCGGGTCGGAGGAGTCGTTCACCAGGGGCAGGATGTCGTCCACCCAGCGGTGGACGTTGCACTGACCCATTCTCAGTTGGATCTGCTTGTCGAACATGTTCATCAGCGGCATCGGGTCGGCGGAGCCGCCGTAGACGCCGCTGAGCGACACCGTGCCGCCGCGGCGGACCGCGTCCAGCGACTGGTGCAGCGCGGTGAGGCGGTCCAGGCCGACCGTCTCGAAGACGGGGCGGGCGATGGGTCCGGGGAGCAACCCGGCCGCGGCCTGGGCCACCTTGGTGAGCTTGTTGCCGACCCCGCCGTGGGCCTCCATGCCGACCGCGTCGACCACGGAGTCCGGGCCACGGCCCTTGGTCATCTGCCGCAGCGCATCGGGCACGTCGTCGACCGCCGAGGGGTCGAGGGTCTCCACGCCGTACTTCTCGACCAGCGCACGGCGCTCGGGGACGAGCTCGATGCCGATGACCCGGTAACCCAGGTGCTTGCCGATCCGGGCGGAGAACTGGCCGACCGGGCCGAGGCCGAACACGGCCAGCGTGCCGCCGTCGGGCACGTTCGCGTACTGCACGGCCTGCCAGGCGGTCGGGATGATGTCGGAGAGGAAGAGGAACTTCTCGTCCGGCCCCTCCTCGCTGACCTTGATGGGGCCGTAGTGGGCCTGCGGCACCCGCAGGTACTCGGCCTGCCCACCGGGGACGGCGCCGTAGAGCATGGTGTAGCCGAACAGCGCGGCACCCTTGTCGTGGTCGTGCACCTGCGTGGTCTCGCACTGCGACTGCAGTCCCTGGCTGCACATGAAGCAGCTGCCGCAGGAGATGTTGAAGGGGATGACGACCCGGTCACCGGGCTTGATGTGGGTGACCTGCGAGCCGACCTCCTGCACGATGCCCATCGGCTCGTGCCCGAGGATGTCGCCCGGCGTCAGGAACGGCCCCATGATCTCGTAGAGATGCAGGTCGGAGCCGCAGATGGCGGTCGAGGTGACCTTGATGATCGCGTCGGTCGGATCCTGCAGTTTCGGGTCCGGGACTTCTTCGACGCGCACGTCGCGCTTGCCGTGCCAGGTGAGTGCCTTCATTGCTGATCCTTCCGCGGTCGGCAGCGCAACGCCTCGCGGTGAAGTGTGCACGCCGACGGTCGCCGGTGTTTTCCAACGTGTGAAGCGATATGCCACGCCGGGCGCGCGGACAAACCCGCGACGCGCCACTCACCCCCGCCCGCGCGCCTGCGCCTCCAGGAAGCCCAGCACGTCGGTGTCGTCCACGCCGGGGAAGACACCGGGCGGCATGGCCGCCAGCAGGTGTGAGTGCACCCGGGCACTCGGCCAGGCCTTGCCCTCCCAGCGGGACGCGAGGTCGGCGGGCGGCAGCTCGCAGCACGCCGGGTCGGGGCACTTCGATCGCGACCGTTCCAGCGTCTCGCGCCCCCGCATCCACTTCACGTGGGCGTACGGCACCCCGACGCTCACCGAGAACAGACCGGCCGGGGTGCGGTCGACGACCGCGGTGCACCAGTACGTTCCGCGGCCGGTGTCGGTGTACTGCTGGTACGCCGCCGACAGGTCCGCCTGCTCGAACACCACCCGAGCGGTCCAGTACCGGCAGACCCGCTGCCCCTCGATCGCCCCGGTCGGGTCCTTCGGGAAGTGCACCCCGTCGTTCTCGTAGGCCTTGTAGATCAACCCCGACGAGGAGATCCGCATGAAGTGCACCGGCAGATCCAGGTGCCGGGTGGCCAGGTTGGTGAACCGGTGCGCCGCGGTCTCGTACGACACCGCGTAGGCGTCCCGCAGGTCCTCGATGGCGATGTCCTTGGCCGCCTTGGCCTTCCGCAGCAGCGACAACGCCCCCTTCTCCGGGATCAGCAGCGCCGCGGCGAAGTAGTTCACCTCGACCCGCTGCTCGAGGAAGTCGCCGTAGTCCCCCGGCACCCGGTGCCCGAGCATCACGTGACCCAGCGCCTGCAGCGCCAGCGACCGCGAGTCGTGTTGTCCCGCATCGGGTTGCGGCAGGTAGATGGTGCGGTTGGCCAGATCGGTCACGGTCCGGGTCGACTGCGGCAGGTTCGAGGTGTGCACCAGCGAGAACCCCAGATGCGCCGCCATCCGGTCGACCACGGTGCGGGTGATGGGGCCCTCCCGGTAGCCGACCGCCTGCAACAGTCCGGCGGCCACCGTCTCGATGTCGCCGAAGTAGTTGTCCTGGTCGCGCATCCGCTGCCGCAGCTTCGCGTTCGCCCGGCGCGCGTGCTCCGGCGTCGCCGCCCGCTCGGCCTGGACCGACGCCAGCGCCCGGTGCAGCCCGACCAGCGCCTCCAGCGCCTCCGTGGGCAGCCGCGGACCCGGCCGCACCGCGGGTATCCGGAGCGCCTCGAAGGAGTCGGCCCGCTGGGCCTTCTCGAGTTCGATCTCCAGGGCGGCCCGCCGGCTCGGCGCCGCCACCGCCAGCAGATCACCCAGCCCCGTCTCCAACGCGCCGGCGATGGCGGACAGCACCGAGAGCTTCGCCTCGCGCTTGCCGTTCTCGATCAGCGACAACGCCGACGCCGAGATCCCGGCCGCCCCGGCCACCTCGTCCAACGTGCTGGCCCGCTGTTGCCGCAGGTGCCGGATCCGGCGTCCCACCGTGAGCAGATCCGGGCCGGCCGGCACCGCCGGCACCGCTCGTCCACCGCGTGATGCGGCGGTCTCGACGACCTCAGCAGCGACCGTATCCGTCATTGCTGCACGATAACGCAAGAACGGCGATTCTTTACGAAGGGATGCCATTGTGAACCCCCGGTCTTGACGCGACGGTGATGGAGCACCCGTTCCCACGGCCCCGAAAGGACCGCTCATGACCGCCACGCTGTCGTCGCCGATCACCGAGACCCGCTTCGCCGCAACGGCTCCCGCCGGCACCATCGCCGCCGACGCCGAGGCGCTCCGGGCGGAGTGGGCGGTAGACGCACGGTGGTCGGGCATCGAGCGCACCTACAGCGCCGAGGACGTCGTGCGCCTCCGCGGCACCGTCACCGAGGAGCACACGCTGGCCCGTCGCGGCGCCGAGCGCTTCTGGGACCAGCTGCAGCACAAGACCTTCACCCGGGCACTCGGTGCCCTGACCGGCAACCAGGCCGTGCAGATGGTCCGCGGCGGGCTCGACGCCATCTACCTGTCCGGCTGGCAGGTCGCCGCCGACGCCAACCTGTCCGGCCAGACCTACCCGGACCAGAGCCTGTACCCGGCGAACTCGGTGCCGGCCGTCGTCCGCCGGATCAACAACGCGTTGCTGCGCGCCGACCAGATCGACCACTCCACCGGGAAGGCCGGGACCGATTACCTGGTGCCCATCATCGCCGACGCCGAGGCCGGCTTCGGCGGGCCGCTCAACGCCTTCGAGCTGATGAAGTCGATGATCGCCGCGGGTGCGGCGGGCGTGCACTGGGAGGACCAGCTCGCCTCGGAGAAGAAGTGCGGCCACCTCGGCGGCAAGGTCCTGGTCCCCACCAGCCAGCACGTCCGCACCCTCAACGCCGCCCGACTCGCCGCCGACATCGAGAACGTGCCGACCCTGGTCATCGCCCGTACCGACGCGCTCGCCGCCGACCTGCTCACCAGCGACGTCGACGAGACCGACGCCGCGTTCATCACCGGTGAGCGGACCGCGGAGGGCTTCTTCCGGGTCCGCAACGGCATCGAGCCGGTGCTGGCCCGGGCGAAGCGGTACGCGCCCTACTCCGACCTCATCTGGGTCGAGACCGGCACCCCCGACCTGGGTCTCGCCCGGGAGTTCGCCACCGAGATGCGCCGCGAGTTCCCCGACCAGATGTTCGCCTACAACTGCTCGCCGTCGTTCAACTGGCGGGCGGCGTTGTCCGACGACGAGATCGCCACGTTCCAGGACGAACTCGGCGAGTTGGGCTACAAGTTCCAGTTCATCACCCTGGCCGGTTTCCACGCGCTCAACCACTCGATGTTCCACCTCGCGCAGGGTTACTCCCGGTCCGGGATGAGCGCCTACGTCGAGCTGCAGGAAGCCGAGTTCGCCGACGAGAGCAACGGCTACACCGCGGTCAAGCACCAGGCCGAGGTCGGCACCGGTTACTTCGACAAGGTCGCCACCGCCCTGAATCCGAACTCCGGCACCCTCGCGATGAGCGGCTCCACCGAGGAGCAGCAGTTCCACTGAGCCGACCCGGCGCCCCCGACTCCCCTGTCACAGCGACACCGTCCAGAGACGAGACCCCCATGTTGAACCTGAAGACCCCGAGCATCCGCGGCGAGATGCACCCCCGTTTCGACGAGATCCTCACCCCCGAGGCGCTGGCGTTCGTCGGCAAGCTCGACGCCGCGATCGCCGGTCGCCGCGCGGAGCTGCTGATCGCCCGGGACGACCGGCAGAAGCGGATCACCGCCGGCGAGCAGCCGGACTTCCTGCCCGAGACCGCCGGCATCCGGGACGACCCGTCGTGGCAGGTCGCCCCGACCGCACCGGGCCTGGCCGACCGCCGCTGCGAGATCACCGGCCCGCCCACGAAGAAGATGACCGTCAACGCGCTGAACTCCGGCGCCTCGGTCTGGATGGCCGACTTCGAGGACTCCACCGCGCCCAGCTGGTTCAACGTCATCGACGGCCAGCTCAACCTCCACGACGCGCTGCGCGGCACCATCGACTTCACCGACGACAACGGCCGCACCTACCAGGTCGGCGACACCACCCCGACGGTGATGGTCCGCCCCCGCGGCTGGCGACTGTGCGAGAAGCACCTGTCCGCCGACGGACGTCCGCTGCCCGCCTCGGTCGTCGACTTCGGGCTCTACCTGTTCCACAACGCGCAGTGGCTCATCGACACCGGCGCCGGCCCCTACTTCTACCTGCCGAAGCTGGAGTCCCATCTGGAGGCCCGGATGTGGAACGACCTGTTCCTGCGCGCCGAGGAACTGCTGGGGCTGCCCGTCGGCACCATCCGCGCGACCGTGCTGATCGAGACCTTCCCGGCCGCGTTCGAGATGGAGGAGATCCTGTACGAGCTGCGGGAGCACTCGGCGGGCCTGAACGCCGGCCGCTGGGACTACATCTTCAGCTACATCAAGACCTTCGCCGGCCGCGGACCGGAGTTCGTGCTGCCCGACCGCTCCTCGATCACCATGACCACCCCGATGATGCGGGCCTACACCGAGCTACTCGTCGACACCTGCCACCGCCGCGGTGCCCAGGCCATCGGCGGAATGGCCGCCTTCGTCCCCACCCGCGACGACGAGCAGGCCACCCGCGAGGCCCTGGCCAAGGTCAGCGCCGACAAGGCCCGCGAGGCCGAGGACGGCTTCGACGGCTCCTGGGTCGCCCACCCCGCGCTCGTCCGGATCTGCCTGGACGCGTTCACCGGGAGGCCGCACGACGACGCGCAGCACTGGCCGGCCCGGATCACCGCCGACGACCTGCTCGGCCTGGGAACCACCCCCGGCCGGGTCACCATCTCGGGCGTGCGCACCAACATCGCCGTCGCCCTGCGCTACCTGTACGCCTGGGTCGGCGGCGCCGGCGCGGTCGCGATCGACTCCATGATGGAAGACGCTGCCACCGTGGAGATCTCGCGCACCCAGATCTGGCAGTGGCTGCACCACCGCACCCGCACCGCCGAGGGCCTGGTCATCACCCCGGCACTGGTCGACGAGATCATCGAGCACGTCGTCGACGGCCTGCACGAGACGGTCACCACCGACCGCGAGCACCGCCACGTCGAGGAGGCCCGCGACGTGTTCATCGAAGCGGCCATGAAGGAGGAGCTGCCGGACTTCTTCACCCCGTACGCCTACGTCCGGTACCTCATCGACCGGCCCCTGCAGCCCAAGGGCCCGATCTCCCGGCAGGACCTGCGGCGCTCCATCCAGGGACCGTTCCCCGCACCGGAACTGGTGGGCGCCACGCACTGATCAGCGGGTCCGCGCCGCACCTCGCCCCGTCCGGGATTCCCGGGCGGGGCGTGGTGCGGTGGCCGTCGCAGAGCCGGGTAGGGGGCGTCCTCACGTCGGTCTGCCACCCGGGCCGGTTCCACGCCAGCTCGGACCCTGGAGGCCTCTCCCGGATCTCCGGTGATGACCGCGCGGACGATCGGACCTGCCGGGTCTGCCGTTCCCGAGGCGTGCGCCGGTCGCCGCACCGCCGACGCGCTGTCCTCAGCCCTGGAGCTCCTCGGCGTCTCCGAGCCCCTCGGGCTTCACCCCGAGCCGCCGGTTGATCAGCAGCGTCACCCCGAACAGCACCAGCCCGATCACCAGCACCCAGCCGGCCAGCACGTACTGCGTGGACGGCCGGCCCGACAGTGGCGTCACCAGGAACACGCAGGCGACCACCCCGATGACCGGCAGCACCGTCGGCGCCCGGAAGTACTTCGTCGCCGAGGTGTCGCGCCGCAGCACCAGCACCGCCACGTTGACCACCGCGAACACCGCGAGCAGCAGCAACGAGGTGGTCCCGCCGAGCACCGCCACCGCGTCCGACGACGCCAGCGAGACGTAGGTGATGAGCAGCACCGACAGTCCGGTGGTGAACAGGATCGCCACCCACGGCGTGCACCGGTCCTGGTGCACCCGGCCCAGCACGGGCGGCAGCACCCGGTGCCTGGCCATCCCGTAGATGAGTCGGCTGGCCATCAGCATGTTGATCAGCGCCGAGTTCGCCACCGCGAACATCGAGATGAACGGCAGGATGTCGCCGATCGGCAGCCCCGGCGCGCCGGCCCGCACCACCTCCACCAGCGGGGTGTCGCTGTCGGCGAGCTGCCCGACCGGCACCAGCGCCACCGACACGATCGCCACCAGGACGTAGATGATGCCGGTGACGGTCAACCCGGTGAGCATGACCTTGGGGAAGATCTTCACCGGGTCCTTCGTCTCCTCGGCCATGTTCACCGAGTCCTCGAAGCCCACCATCGCGAAGAACGCCAGCGACGTCGCCGTGGTGACGGCCAGGAACGTGCCCTTGTCCTGCGCCGACTCGAACGCCACCACCCGGGAGAAGTCGGGGTCGCCGTCGACGAACGCCCACAGCCCGACCATGATCACCAGCAGCAGCCCGGACAGCTCGATGAGCGTCAGCACCACGTTCGCCTTGACGCTCTCCCCCACCCCGCGGAAGTTGACCAGCGCCACCAGCGCCATGAAGCCGAGCGCGATGAACAGCACCCCGCTGTCGCCGAGGTCGAGCTCGAACCCCTCCACGAGGTTGGACGCGAACGCCCGGGACGCCGTCGACGCCGAGGTGATGCCGGACGACATCACCACGAACGCCACCAGGAACGTGAAGACGTGGATGCCGAACGCCTTGTGGGTGTACAGCGCCGCCCCGGCCGCCTGCGGGTACTTGGTGACTAGCTCCAGATAGCTGAACGCCGTCACCATGGCGACCGCGAAGGCGATGAGGAACGGCAACCAGGCCGCGCCGCCGACCTCGGAGGCGACGTCGCCGGTCAGGGCGTAGACCCCGGTGCCGAGGATGTCACCGACGATGAACAGCAGCAGGAGCTTGGGTCCCATCACCCGTTTCAGGGCGGGCTGCTCGCGGGGAGACCGGGTTGCGGACGTTTCGGTGTCGGACGCGGCCATCGGATCTCCCTGTGGGTGAACGACGCAGGGCGTCAGTGCACCACACAGTCCCGCGTCACGCGCGGGCGGACGTCAGTTGGGCGTCGGGTTGGCGTCGAAGGGCGGGTCGTTGAGCTCCGGGGTCCGGCCGGCCCGGCGCGGCCGGGTGATCACGGCGACGACGACCATGCCCAGACCCAGCACCGTGTTGAGTGCCCAGTCGGCTGCACCGATGCCCATGCCGTCGTTGCTCACCGTCGGATCGGCGAGCACCGAATACAGCCAGATCAGGAAGTAGAAGACGCCGCCGACACCCAGGTACACCGCGCTGCCGAACGCCGACCGCAGGCCCAGGACCACGCCGAGGACGCCGAAGACCAGGCGCACCAGGTTGTCCAGACCCGAGGTGCCGAAGACGCCGAACAACCGTCCGCCGTGTTCGGTGAAGTCGGCCCCGCCGGCGTCGGTGGTGATCCCGGGGATGAACCCCAGCACGCCGAGGACGAGGAACACGACTCCGAACACGAGCGCCGCCTGCTGGATGGGCAGCCGTCCGGGCTCGGAGTTGGGCACGGGACCGATGGACGGTCGGGGCATCAGGGCCTCCTGGGACAGCGCCGCGACCCGCGCGACAGAGCGGGCTGCCGACCGGTTGGACATCCGCACTCTCACTGGTGCCCGACAGCCGGACGGTCAAACCCCGCCGGCCGGGCTGGACTCGGAAGGCGTAGGGCCCGAACCGCAGCACGGCGACGAGCAGCGACAGCAACCCGAGGACGGCGCCCGGCACGGCGGCGCCCGCCTCGTGCCGGCGGACGTGGGTCACCACCGCCCCGACCATCATCAGGACGCGTCCGGACGCCACGATCGGCACCAGCACGGGGGGCGACGTCCGACGCCGCGGGCAGGATCAGTCCCAGCGCGCCGGGCACCTCGGCCGCCCCGATCGTCTGCACGGCGGCCGGCGTGAGTCCCCGGCCCAGCTCATACCCGAGCTCTGAAACTTCTGCCTCGGCTGGGACAGCTTCATAGCCCGCACCCAGGTACGCCGCGGCCGTCAACCCGGCGACGATCCACCACACCACGTTCCGGACAGCTCCAGCCACTCGTCGATGAGTTGAACTTCCACGCCGACGGTCGCCGCTGAAAGTTGAACCGTCAAACAACTGGGTACGGTGGACGGCATGGAGGAACCCCGCTGGCTGTCGGCCGCCGAGCTGTCGACCTGGATGTCGCTCGCCAAGCTGATGGTCGTCCTGCCGTCGACGCTGGACAGCCGCCTGCAGCGCGAGTCCGGGCTCACCTACTTCGAGTACATGGTGCTGGCCGCGTTGTCGGACCGGCACGACCACCGCATGCGGATGAGTGACCTGGCGGCGTTCGCCAACGGCTCGGTCTCGCGGCTGTCCCACGTGGCGCGGCGACTCGAGGCGCAGGGACTGGTCCGCCGGGAGCCGTCGCCCGACGACCGCCGATCCATCCTGATGGCGCTCACCGACGACGGGCGCGCCCGGATGGTCGCGGCCGCCCCGGACCACGTCGACGCGGTCCGCAGCCATGTGATGGACCCGCTCACCCCCGAGCAGGTCGCCCAGCTCGGGGTCATCGCCGACCGCATCACCGCCACCATGGACCCCGACGCCTGCTGAGACCCCTCGGTCGCCCCGCCGCGCACCGCCGGGCCCCAGCGGGTCGGGTGCGGTGCGCACCACCGGCCGACCGCCGTCCCCATCGGACCCGGTCCGCAGGGTCCGGAGCCGCCGGAGTCGCGAGCGGTCAGGAGGCCGGCGGCGCCGACGTTCCCCGCGCCACCAGCACCGGCTCCAGCAGCGTGCGGGTGGTCGGCAGGGTGGGGTCGTCGATCCGGGCGAGCAGCGCCCGGGCCGCGCCGATACCCACCGTCTCGCTGCGATCGTCCACCGACGTCAGGTCGAGGTAGCGCGACTGGGCGAGTGGCGAGTTGTCGTACCCGACGAGCGAGACGTCGGCCGGCACGGACAGACCGCGCTCACGCAACGCCGCCAGCGCGCCGAGAGCCATCGAGTCGTTGGCCGCGAACACCGCGGTGGTGTCGGGGAACCGGTCCCACAGCGCGGCGACCGCCCGGTAGCCGTCCTCCTCGGTGGTGCCACCCGCGGTGTTGGACAACCGGAGATCGACGCCGGCGGCGGCCACCGCCTCCTCGAACCCGGTCCGCCGACGGGCCGCCGGACCGCCGGCCCCGGACAGGTGGCCGATCCGCCGGTGCCCGAGCGAACGGAGGTGCGCGACCACCTGCCGGCCACCGGCCTCGTCGTCGGCCGTGACGAGGTCCGCCTGCGGCGGCATCACCTCGCGCCAGCCGGCCACCACCGTCGGCCCCCGCCAGGTCGCGAGCAGCGCGCTGTCGGGCTCGGCGGCCAGCACGAGGCCGTCGGCGCGGGCGGCCAGGTTGTCGAGGTCGGCGCGCGCCTGGGAGGCCGTGAGCTGCAGGTCGGAGACCGCGAGGTGGTACCCGCGCCCCGACAGCTCGCCCTGGATCGAGCGGACCAACCCGACGAAGGACGGGTTGCGGTAGTCGTCGATCAGGACCTCGACACTGTGGGTGCGACGACTGGCCAGCACCGTGGCCGCACGGCTCGGCCGGTAACCCAGCTCCGCGATGGCCGCGTGCACGGCAGCCCGTCGTGTCGCGCTGACCTGTGGTGAGTCGCGCAGCACCAGCGAGACCAGGGACTTGCTGACGCCAGCCGCCCGGGCCACGTCGTAGATCGTCGGCGGCGGCCGGTCGCCGACGCCGCCCGTCACCGTCCCGTCCACCCGCACTCCGATCGCTCGAGGTCCCATCGTCACCCACAGAGACCGCCGGGACGTGGTTGACAGCCCCGGGCGCTCATCGTACCTTGTTGGAGCGCTCCATTGGAGCGCTCCAACAGCCCGCCCCATCGGGCGAAGACCCCCGTCAAAGGAGATGGAATGGCCGACAGTCTCGGCGTCGCCGTCATCGGTGCCGGCATGGCCGGCAAGGCCCACGCCGCCGCCTACCGCACCGCGTCCGCGCTCTACAGCCCGACGCTGCCCGAGATCCGCCTGGTCTCCATCGGCGACGTCAACGAGCACTTCGGCACGCTGGCCGCCCAGCGGTTCGGCTACCAGCGCTGGGACGCCTCGTGGCAGGCGATCGCGGAGAACCCGGACGTCGACGTGGTCAGCGTCGTCATCGCCAACAAGCTGCACCGCGAGGTCGTCGAGGGCCTGCTGGCCGCCGGCAAGCACGTGCTGTGCGAGAAGCCGCTCAGCGACACCCTCGATGACGCGCGGGCGATGGCCGACGCCGCCCGCACCGCGAACTCGGTGGCCAAGGTCGGTTTCACCTTCCGTCGCACCCCCGGCATCGCCTACATCCGTGAGCTGATCCGGTCCGGTGACCTGGGCGAGGTGCTGCACTTCTCCGGGCGGTACTGGACCGACTACGGCTGCGACCCGCACGGCCCGATGAGCTGGCGCTTCGCCGGCGAACCCGGCTCCGGGGCGCTCGCCGACGTCGGCAGCCACCTGGCCTACGTGTCCGAGTTCCTCTGCGGCGCCATGACCTCGGTCAGCGGCGGACAGCTGTCCACCGTCATCACCGAGCGGCCGGTGCCGCTGGGCGCGGTGATGGGCCACGACCACGCCGAGGTCTCCGACGTCTTCGAGCCGGTCACCAACGACGACTACGCCGCGTTCTCGGCGACGTTCGAGAACGGCGTCGGGGCGCTCGAGGTCTCCCGGGTCGCCGCCGGCCACGCCAACAGCCTCATCTTCGAGGTGTTCTGCGAGAACGGCGCCGCGAAGTTCGACCAGCGCCGCCCGGCCGAGATCGAGCTGTTCCTGCGCGAGGGGAAGTCCGCCCAGAACGGTTACCGCCAGGTCATCCTCGGCCCGGAGCACCCCTACATCGCCGGCGGCCTGGCCATGGACGCCCCCAGCGTCGGCTTCGGCCAGAACGACGCCTTCGCCTACCAGGCGCGGGCCTTCCTCGAGGAGGTCGCCGGCGTCCCGGAGTCCGAGAGCCTGCCGCGCTGCGCCACCTTCGACGAGGGCGTGCACAACATGGAACTGCTCGCCGCCGTCGCCGAGTCCGCGGCGAACAACGGTGCCACCGTCGCCACTGTCGCCACCCAGGGAGTGTCCGCATGAAGCTCGGCGTCTACAACGCGATCCTGCACGACCGTCCGCTGCCCGAGGCGCTGAAGGTCGTCGCCGACCTGGGCCTGACCGGCATCGAGATCAACTCCGGCGGCTTCCTGCCGCCGGTGCACATCCCGACCTTCGACGACATCCTGGTCTCCGACACCGCCCGGGACGACTACCTGGGCCTCTTCGAGGGCACCGGGGTGGCCATCGCCGGCCTGAACTGCAACGGCAACCCGCTGCACCCGAACCCCGCCATCGGCGACAAGCACGCCGAGGACGTCCGCCGTTCCATCCGGCTCGCGCACCGGCTCGGCCAGCACCGCGTGGTCACCATGTCCGGGCTGCCCGGCGGCGAGCCCGGGGCGACCCGGGTCAACTGGGTGGTCAACGCCTGGAACTCCGCCGCGCTGGACGTGCTGGACTACCAGTGGGGCGTCGCCGTTCCGTTCTGGCAGGAGATCGACGCGCTCGCTGGCGACCATGACGTCAAGGTCGCGCTGGAGCTGCACCCGCAGAACCTGGTCTTCAACACCGCCGACGTGTTGATGCTGGTCGAGCGGGCCGGCGTGCAGCACGTCGGCGTCGAGCTCGACGCCTCGCACCTGTTCTGGCAGCAGATGGACCCGGTCGCCGTCGTGCGCAAGCTCGGTCGTCTGGTCTACCAGGCGGCCGCGAAGGACGTCCGGATCAACGCCGACACCGCCGCTCTCAACGGTGTGCTGGACAACAGTTTCCGTCGGCTGTCTGCCGACGAGGCGCGCACCAACCTGGGCGGCGACGAGTGGGCCAACGCATGGCCCACTCCCGCCGCCTGGGACTTCGTCGCGCTGGGCAAGGGCCACGACACCGCGTTCTGGACGGAGTTCCTGCGCGCATTGCACGAGGTCGACCCCGACATGCTGGTCAACATCGAGCACGAGGACACCGAGCTGGGCCGCATCGAGGGGCTCGAGGTCGCCGCGAAGGTGCTGCTCGACGCCGACGCCGCACTCGGTCGCTGAACCCCCCGCGCCGGGGCCCGTACCCGATCCGTCGGGAGCGGGCCCCGGGTCGTCCGACGGGCCCCGGTCAGCGGGTCCGCGACTTCCGGGCCCCCACCACCGACAGCACCACTCCCACCAGCGCGATGAGCGGTCCGAGCACGGCCCAGGTCGTGGAGCCGCTCATCGCCGATCCGCCGACGTAGCCCAGCCCCTGCAGGGTGAACAGCACCCCCAGCGCGATCAGCACCGCGCCGCCGATCATCATGCCGGTCCTGCCCATGTCCGCTCCTCGGTCGCCGTGACGCTCACGGTACGCAGCACCGGAACGGGGCGAGCCGGGTCAGGTCGCCTCTAGACACGATGCGTCACCTATCGTTACGATGGGTTGTCCTTTCGTGACCCTCGGAGGCCCCGTGCGTGCGGTGACGGCTGCGTACTGCGCGGTGGTGGCAGCAGCGTCACTGGCCTATCCGGTAGTGCCCGAGAGGTTCCAGTCGTGGCTCTACAGCGGCGTCTCCGTGGTCGTGATCCTCGCGATCCTGCACGGAATACGCGCGCACCGGCCGGCGAACCGGCTCCCCTGGTCGCTCCTCGCCGCCGGCCTGACGATCAGCCTCGCCGGCGACATCGCGTTCGACATCTACGCCGACGTCGCCGGCTCGGTGCCCTTCCCGTCCTTCGTCGACGGGCTGTACCTGGCCTTCTATCCCGTGCTGTTCCTGATGCTGGGGAGCATGCTGGCCGCGCTGGGCCGCCCTGACCGCACGGCGTGGGTCGACGCGTCGATCTGGACCATCGGTGCCGCCACCCTCCTGTGGGAACCGCTCATCGAACCGGTCGTGGTGCGCAGCGACGGCTCACCGTTCGCGGTGACCGTGGCGCTGCTCTATCCCCTGCTGGACCTCGGCCTGCTGCTGATGGTGCTGCGGATGCTCGTCGGCCGGGCGTCGGTGAACCCGTCGTATCTGCTGCTGGTGGGCGCGCTGGTCACCCTGGTCGGGGTCGACACCGCCTACGGCATGCAGGAGGCCATCGGCAGCTATGTCCCCGGTGGGCCGCTGGACGTGGGGTGGCTGCTGGTCGACCTGATGTTCGGCGCCGCCGCGCTGCACCCGTCGATGACGCGGCTCACCGAGCGCATGCAGCGACCACCCGGGTCGTCGACGCACCGGCGGCTGCAGGCGCTGCTCATCCCGGCGTTCGCTCCCGCGGCACTGTTGCTGCACCAGCACCTCGGCAACGAGGAGCACGCCCCGGTGGGTGAGGTGTTCGCGGTCGGCGCGATGTCGCTGCTGCTGGTGCTGGTGGTCGCCCGGGGTGTCGGACTGCTGCGGATCGCCGAGCAACGGTCGGTCCAGCTGCGCGACCACAGCCGGGCCCTGGAGGCCGCCCTGGGCGACCGCGAGCGGGTCGCCGCGCAGCTCCGGGAACGGGTCGACCAGGACCCGCTGACCGGGTTGGCCAGCCGCACCCGTTTCGTCGACCGGGTGGACACCGCGATGCGCGCCTGGCGGGACGGTGGAGCGGCACCGTCGGTCGCGTTCCTTGACCTGGACGACTTCAAGTCGATCAACGACAGCCTCGGACACGAAGCCGGCGACTTCCTGCTGCGCGAGCTCGGCAGCCGGATGCGGGACCACCTCGGAGGCCGGCATCTGGTGGCCCGGCTCGGTGGCGACGAATTCGCGATCCTCGTGGTCGGATCCTTCGAGTCGGTCGCCGAGGGATTGCTCGCAGCGCTGCACGAGCCGGTGTCGTTCTCCGGGCGGTCTCTGAGGCCCCAGGTCAGCCTCGGGGTGACGACCGCGGAGAGCAGGCGGAGTTCGACGTCGGATCTGCTCCGGGAGGCCGACGTCGCCATGTACGCGGCCAAGCGGGCCGGCGGTGGATGGCGGCGGTATCAGCCGGGGATGTCGGCCGTGCTGATGGAGCGGCTGGACGTGCGCAACCAGTTGGCGGCCGCGGTGCAGGACGGGTCGGTGCAGCCCTGGTACCAGCCGGTGGTGGACCTGTCGACGGGCACGTTGCGCGGCTTCGAGGCGCTGGCCCGGTGGACGACCGACGGCGCCTCGATGGTGCCGTCGCTGAACTGGCTGGCGCTCGCCGAGGAATCCGGGCTCATCGTCGACGTCGACCGTCTGGTGTTGAGGGCGGCCGTCGGCCAGCTGGCGGCGTGGCGGCGTGAGGTACCGGGGAACACGCTGCACATGGCGGTCAACTTCTCCGGGCGGACGCTGCAGCAGCCGGGCATCGAGGACGAGGTCCTCGCGGTGCTCGTCGGCGCCGCGGTGTCGGCCGCGCTGCTGACCGTCGAGGTGACGGAGGGCGTGCTGATCGACGACGAGGAGGTCGGGCTCCGGCTGCGCCGGTTGCGGGCGGCGGGGGTGGTGATCGGCCTCGACGACTTCGGCACCGGCTGGTCCTCGCTGAACTACCTCCGGCGGTTCCCGGTCGACCACCTCAAGCTCGACCGGTCGTTCACCGAGGACCTCGGTCGCGGCCCGGCGGCGGACACCATCCCCGCGGCGATCGTGCAGATCGCCCGCGGGCTGTCGCTGGGTCTCGTCGCGGAAGGGGTCGAGACCCTGGACCAGCGCGACCGCCTCGTCGAGCTGGGCTTCCGCACCGGCCAGGGCTACCTGTTCGGCCGGGCCCAGCGGCCCGCCGACCTCGCCGCCCAGGTGCGCGCCAGTGTCGCGCCGACCGGCGGGCCGCCCAGGGTGCTGCGGGTCGCGCGCTGATCTCCGGTCGCGCGTCCGGTTTACACCGCCGGCCGCCTCAGCGGTGCGTCGCCAGCGCGTCCCGGGTGGCGATCAGCTGCCAGGCCACCGACGGGGGCCCGTGCACGGTGAAGGAGCCGGTCAGGACGGCGCCCTCGGCGCTGACCTCGCCGACATCGAGCCGGTCCGCCCAGGGCCGACCGTCGGCGGCGGCCCCGTTCCGCACCAGGTCGGTGAGCGTGGCGACGTCGCCCGCGGCCGCGGCGGCGGTGTCGTACCGGTACGCCACCACCAGGACCGGCACGCCGTCCTCGACGGCCAACCCGACGGCCATCGCCCCGAACGGGGCCAGTGCCGCGTGCTCCCCCACCGCGTCGGTGGCGTCCGGCACCAGCACCGCCGCGTAGACCTCACGCTCGTCGAGCGCGGCGGCCAGGGCCGCCAGCGACGGGTCCTCGGCGAGGGTCCGCCCGCCGCCCGCCACCCACTGCCGGAGGGGCGCGGTGGCGCGCGAGACCGCGACGGCACCGTCGGCCGACGCCGTCCGCAGTCCCTCGCCCAGCGGCCGGGCCACGGTCCGCCCGGCCAGATCCTGGCGGCCGTCGACGTCCGGGCCGACACTCCACACGCCCTCGACCGGCGTCCCCATCGCGGCCGTCAGGTCGGCCTCGTCGATCGGGCCGGTGAGCACGCTGAACCGGTCCGGCGGCGCCGTGATCTCGGCGAAGGTCTCCACATCGGCCAGGTTCCAGCCGACCTCGGCCCGGAAGTCGTCCGCGAGAGCCAGCGAAGCGGGCTGGGCCACCTCCGGCAGCAGCGCCGCGACCGTCGCGTCGGCGCGCGGCGCGCTGACCGCCGACGCCCACTCCAGCACGGTGATCGACCCGGCCGCCCCGGCCGGGTGCTCCACCCCCGCGTGTCCGGACGCCCCGACGAGATCGCCGACCGTCACGAACGCCTCCCCCGCGGGCAGCGCCGTCGCGGGCAGCAGGGCCAGCGCGCCACCCACCGTCCAGCCGTCGTGTTGCGTCACCGGCGCCGAGCCGGCACCCGCCGCCGGCGGGTCCACGGCCGCAACCGCCGAGCCGGTCGCCGTCGCGCACCCCGCCACCGCCACCGTGAGCACCGTCATCGCCACCGCCGCGCGCCAGGTCTTCGTCACCGCACACCCTCCAGGTCATGGTCCTGGGGGTGCGAGTGGCGTGGGCGGGAGAATGTTCCCGCCCGGCGACCGGGGAACGGCCGGGCCGAAAACGACACAAGCCCCCGACCGGGCGGGATCACCGCCGGGTCAGGGGCTTGGTCGTCTGTCTCAACCAGAGTGCGCGAGGGGGGAGTTGAACCCCCACGTCCTTACGGACACACGGACCTGAACCGTGCGCGTCTGCCATTTCGCCACTCGCGCGAGCAACCCGACGAGATTATCACCGGCCGCCACGGCAACCCAAATCGCCGGATGCCGAACCCCGGCGGCACCGACGCACCCGCCCCTCACCACACGCGCCGGAGCCGCCCCACCGAGCGGGCTCTGCTCACCCCGCAGGACGGGCAGACCCCGATCCGGTGGGCAACTCGGCACCCCGCCCGACCCCGCGCGACTCCACGACGACCCGGCCACCTCCACGGCGCGACCCCCCGGAATCCCCCTCCCACGCAACTCCCGCCGCCGCCACACGTCCACCAACGGCTGCGGTCACAGCTCGATCCCGGTCGCGTCGCGGCAGGTCCAACCACAACCCCGACCATTAACCTCACAGTCAGACCGCACGCCGACCACACCGCACGACACGTGCGACGACTCCCAGGGGGTGACCGATGGGCATCATCCAGAGCTTCGAGCGCCGCCTCCAGGGTGCCGTCGGCAACACCTTCGCGCGCCTGTTCGGCGGCACCGTGCACCCGTCCGAGGTCATCACCGCCCTGCAGGACGAGGCCAACGGCAAGCTCACCCAGGACGGTGGCCGGCTGGTCGCGCCGAACCACTTCACGGTGCGGCTGGGCCCGACCGACCGCAAGGGCATCGGCGAGGACGAGCAGCGGGTGGCGACGGCGCTGTCGGACACGATCCGCGAGTACCTCGACGAACAGGGTTACGACACGTTCGGCGACATCGAGGTGGAGCTCGAGGAGGCTCCCTCGCTGCACACCGGGCAGTTCCGGGTCAGCTCGATCGTCGACCCGGACGTCGGCCCGCGCCGCCCCGTCCCCGCGTCCGGGAGCCGCCCCGTGCCCGACCAGCCGCCGTACCAGCCGCCGCCCCCGTCGCAGCCGTACCCGGGCCCCTACGGCCCGCCCGCCGGGCCCTACCGGCAGCCGGAGTACCGCGACTACGGCCAGCCGCACGCCGACCAGTACGCCGACCAGGGGTACCAGCACGGCTACGCGCCGCAGCCGGAGACGCAGTACGACCCACGCTTCGGTGACCCCCGCTACGCCGATCCGCGGTATCCCGACCAGCCGTACCCCGGCCGCCGGCCGGCGTACCCGGAGGTCGTCGCCGCCCTGCACGCCGACGACGGCTCGGGCCGCAGCTACCAGTTGCAGCCCGGGTCCAACATCGTCGGCCGCGGGCAGGACGCCGCCTTCCGGCTGCCCGACACCTCCGTGTCCCGCCGGCACCTCGACGTCTACTTCGACGGGCACATCGCGGTGATGCACGACCTCGGCTCGACCAACGGGACCACGGTCAACGGCACCATCGTGCAGACCTGGCAGCTGGCCGACGGTGACGTCATCCGGCTCGGTCACTCCACCATCGTCTTCAGCCAGCGAGGGTAGGGCCGTGCCCGCGTTCGTCCTCCAGATCACCAGGGTGGGGTTCCTGCTCCTGTTGTGGTTGTTCGTCTACGCCGCGATCCGCACCATCCGGGCCGACATCCGGGCGCTGGCCACCAACGAGCCGCGCGACTCGCGGCGCGCCCGCCGGGAGCGCGCGGTCGCCGCCCAGCCGGTGCAGAGCGGGCCGCCACGCCAGCTCACCGTCACCGCCGGCCACCTGTCGGGCACCCGCATCGAGCTGACCGGCGCCCCGGTGCTGATCGGGCGGGCCGACGACTCGACGCTGATCCTGGACGACGACTACGCCTCCACCCGGCACGCCCGGCTCACGTTGCAGGGCAACAGCTACTGGCTCGAGGACCTCGGCTCGACGAACGGCACCTACCTCGACCGGACGAGGGTGAGCACTCCGGTGCCCGTCCCCGCCCTGACCCCCATCCGCATCGGCCGTACGGTCTTCGAGCTGCGGCCGTGAGCGGCGGGCCGTTCCGATGACCCACACGCTGCGCTACGCCGCGCGGACGGATCGCGGGCTGCTGCGCGCCAACAACCAGGACTCGGTGTTCGCCGGCAACCGGCTCCTGGTGGTCGCGGACGGGATGGGCGGCCACGTCGCGGGTGACACGGCGTCGCGGCTGGCCGTCGCCGCGTTCGCGCCGCTGGACCGGTACGAGCCGAACGGCCGCGACCTGCTGACCCCGTTGGAGCACGCGACCGAGGACGGCAACGAGGCCATCGCCGGCATGGTCACCGAGGACCCGCAGCTCGACGGGATGGGCACCACCGTCACCGCGCTGATGTTCGACGGGCCGCGTCTGGGCATCGCCCATGTCGGCGACTCCCGCGCCTATCTGTGGCGTGGCGGCGTGCTGTCACAGATCACCCACGACGACACCTTCGTCCAGTCGCTCATCGACGAAGGACGCATCACCGAGGCCGAAGCCGCCCAGCACCCGCAGCGGTCACTGCTGCTGCGGGCGCTCAACGGCGGCAGCGACGTGGAGCCGACCCTGACGATGCGCGAGGCGCGGGTCGGCGACCGGTACCTGATCTGCTCCGACGGCCTGTCCGGCGTCGTCTCGGCCGAGGCCATCGCCGACACCCTGGCCAGTTACGAGACCGCCGAGGCCGCCGACCGGCTCATCGAGCTGGCGCTGCGCGGCGGCGGGCCCGACAACGTCACGGTGATCGTCGCCGACGTGGTGGACATCGGCCAGACCCCGCCGCTGGAGAACGAGCCGGACACCCCGATGGACGCCGACGCCACGGGCCCGCTCTCGGACCTGCGGTTCACCAAGCGGATGCCCCGGGTGGCGCTGCCCCGCGAGCCCGACGTGGCCACGCTGGCCGCCGAGCGCGCCGCGGCGGAGGCCGCCCAGCGCAGCTACACCGAGCCCATCACCAGCCCGAACCGGCTGGGCGGTGACCGCTTCGACGACGACCTCGACGGGCTCGACGACGACGACGATCTCGACGACGACGACCTCGACGATCTGGACGACGACGCCGACGACCACCGCGGCGCCGCCCGGTCGCGCGCCGTGCGCAGGCCCAGCCGCACGCGCCGGTGGGTGCGCCGGGTCGGGTTGGCCGTCGCGATCGCCGCGCTGCTCGTGATCGGCGGTGTCCTCGGCGTCAACTGGGTCGGCACGCAGTACTACGTGGGCGACAACAACGGCTCCGTCGCGGTCTTCCGCGGCGTGGACGGATCCATCCTCGGCATCGACCTGTCGTCGGCGCAGGAAGGCTCGTGCTGGGGTCCGACGCCCGGTTGCGTCCCGCTGCACACGACCGACCTGGTGCCGGCCGCCCGCGACCAGGTGATCGCGGGCATCCCGGCCAGCGACCTACAGAACGCCCGCGAGATCCTGCTCCGCCTCGACGGCCAGAAGCTCCCGCTGTGCTCGACCTTCAGCCCGACCCCCACCCCGGGGCCTCCGGGCACCGGAACCTCGACCCCGGGCGTCCCGCCAACGACCACCGACCCGTCGGCGGCGACGACCGCGGGGATCGGTCCCACCGACGGCACCGACCCGTCGGCGGCGACGACCGCGGGGATCGGTCCCACCGACGGCACCGCGACCGCCGTCCCGCCGTCCACCCAGCCCGCCACCGGCACCTCGGTGTCGGCGACCACGCTGTCGGCGCAGACGCCGCAGCCCGACATCAACTGCCGGATCGGATGATGACCACCCGCGACAGCACCGGCGCCCGCATCCGCGTTCCCGTGGACGGCCCGCACACCAGTCACCGACCGCCCAGCGGCCGGGCCGCCGAGCTCGGCCTGCTCGTCCTGGTCGCGGTCATCGTCACCAGTGCGCTCACCCTGGTGGAGCTGAACCAGAACCGCGCCGTGTCGTGGGACCTGGCCTGGTACGGCGGCGCGTTCCTGACCGTCTTCGCCATCGCGCACTTCATCGTCCGGGTGCTGGCGCCGTTCGCCGATCCGCTGCTGCTGCCCGTGGTGGCGCTGCTCAACGGCCTCGGCCTGGTGATGATCCACCGGCTGGACCTGGCGGCCGCGGTCCGGGCGACGCTGCGCGGCAACGACACCCCCCGCCCGGAGGCGATCGCGCAGCTGGTGTGGACCGGGGTCGGGCTGGTGTTCTTCCTCGTCGTGCTGATGGTGATCAAGCACCACTCGGCGCTGCGGCAGTACGCGTACACGCTGGCGTTCGTCGGGCTGGTCTTCCTGGCCACCCCCGCGGTGCTGGGCCTGATCTCGCCCAGCCTGGCGCCGACCATCAACGGCGCCAACATCTGGCTGCGCATCCCGGGCGTGCTGTCGATCCAGCCCGCCGAGTTCACCAAGATCGCCCTGATCGTCTTCGCGGCGTCCTACCTAGCGAGCAAGCGGACGGTGCTGTCCACGGCCGGCAAGAAGTTCCTCGGGCTGGTGCTGCCGCGGGCCCGTGACCTCGGACCGCTCATGATCGCCGTCGTGGTGGCCCTCGGCGTGCTGTTCTACGGCAAGGACCTGGGCACCGCGCTGCTGCTGTTCGGCGTGTTCCTGGCGATGATCTACTTCGCGACCGGACGCGCGTCCTGGCTGGTCATCGGTCTGCTCGCGTTCGCCGGCGGCGCCTACGTCGCGTACCTGAACTTCGGCCACGTCCAGCAGCGGGTCGACATCTGGCTGGACCCGTTCGCCGATCCCTTCAACGACGGCTACCAACTGGTCCAGTCGCTGCTGTCGCTGGGTACCGGCGGCATCTTCGGCACCGGGCTCGGCGCCGGCCGTCCCGACTTCGTGCCGTTCGCCTCGACGGACTTCATCACCGCCGCCATCGGCGAGGAGCTGGGTCTGGTGGGGCTGGCCGCGGTGCTGCTCTGCTATCTGATCCTGGCCAGCCGCGGCATGCGGATCGGGATGGCCGTCCGCGACGACTTCGGCAAGCTGCTGGCCGCCGGTCTCGGCTTCTCGCTCGCCTTCCAGGTCTTCGTCGTCGTCGGCGGCGTCACCGCGCTCATCCCGCTCACCGGCCTGACCAGCCCGTTCCTGTCCTACGGAGGGTCCAGCCTGCTGGCCAACTACATCTCGATCGCCCTGCTGCTGCGCATCTCCGACGCGTCCCGGCGGCCCCGCCCGAAGCCGAAGCCGGCCGCGCCGTTGAGCGACGCGATGACCCAGGCCGTCCCGATCAGCGCCCTGCGCGGAACCCGCGAGGACGCCGCCACCGGCCCGAAGACCCCGCCGGACGGCACCGGGTGAATCGCAACATCCGCCGCGGCGCCACCGCGGTCATCGTGCTGGTGGTGGCCCTGCTGGCCAACATCACCTACATCCAGGTCGCGAAGTCCTCGAGCTACCGCAACGACCCCAACAACAAGCGGATCCTCTACGAGGAGGCCAGCCGGCAGCGCGGCCAGATCACCGCCGCCGGCGGGGTGGTGCTCGCCCAGTCCGTGGAGGCCGACGACTCCTACCGCTACCAGCGGGTGTACCCGACGAATCCGGCCGCCTACGCGAGCCTGACCGGCTACTACTCGCTCAGCTACGGCCCGACCCGGATGGAGGCCGCCCAGGACGACCTGCTCTCCGGCGACTCCGCCGACCTGTTGGTCGACCGGCTCGGCGACTTCCTCACCGGCCGCGACCCGCGCGGCGGCAACGTCGAGCTGACGGTCAGTCCGCGGGTGCAGGAGGCCGCCTACCAGGCGCTCGTCGACGCCCAGGTGGTCGGCACGGTGGTGGCGCTGCGGCCGTCGACCGGCGAGGTGCTGGCGATGGCGTCCACGCCCAGCTTCGACCCGAACCTGATGGCGACGCACAACGACGGCGCCCAGCGCGAGGAGTACAACACGCTGTACAGCCCCGACGACCCGGCCGCGCCGAGCCCGGTGGACAACCGGGCGCTGGACGACACGCTGCCGCCGGGGTCGACATTCAAGCTGGTGGTGGCGGCCGCCGCGCTGTCCCAGGGAGCCGCGTACAACCCGCAGACGCCGTTGACCAGCGCCGGGGCCATCACGCTGCCCGGGACGGACGGCGTCCAGCTGCGCAACTTCAACCGGGCCGAGTGTGCCGGCAGCTCCTCGGACGTGACGATGACCGTCGCGCTGGCCCACTCGTGCAACACCGCCTTCGCCGACCTGGGCATGCAGCTCGGTGGGGACGCCATCCGGCGGCAGGCGGCCGCGTTCGGCATCGACGAGGACCGGTTCGACGTCGGTCTCGCCGACGGCTCGACGAGCACCGGCGGGCTGATCGCGCAGGGCTCCCGTCTCGGTGAGATGGCCGACCAGGCCGCGGTCGCGCAGTCCTCGATCGGCCAGCGCGACGTCGCGCTGACGCCGCTGCAGACGGCGATGATCGCCGCCACCATCGCCAACAAGGGGGTCCGGATGGATCCGTACCTGATCGCCCGCACGACCGCGCCGGACCTGTCGGAGCTGTCCACGGCGGTGCCGACGGTGGCCGACGAGAACGCCGTCAGCCCGCAGGTGGCGGCCGATCTGACCGCGATGATGCAGGAGTCGGAGCAGGTGACGCTGGCCAACGCCGGCGGCACCCCGATCCAGGGCGTGAACATCGCGTCCAAGACCGGCACCGCCGAGCACGGGGTGAACCCCGGCGACACCAAGGCCAACCCGCCGTACGTGTCGTACTCGGCGTTCGCGCCCGCGGAGAACCCGCAGGTGGCGGTGGTGGTGTTCATCGAGAGCGGCGCGAACGTCGGTGCCGACGCCACCGGCGGGGTGGTCGCCGCCCCGATCGGCCGGTCGGTCATCGCGGCCGCCCTGCAGGGGTCGTAGATGGCCCTGCACCCAGGTCTGGTCCTGAGCAACCGCTACCGGCTCACCCGGCGCATCGCCGTGGGTGGGATGGGTGAGGTGTGGGCCGCCACCGACCGGACCCTCGGCCGCGACATCGCGGTGAAGATCCTGAAGTCGGAGCTCACGTCGGACCCGGAGTTCGTCGGCCGGTTCCGCACCGAGGCCCAGATCACCGCCTCGCTGAACAACCCGGGTATCGCGGCGGTCTACGACTACGGCGAGACCGCCTCGCATCCGGACGGCCCGCAGGACACGGCGTTCCTGGTGATGGAGCTGGTCGGTGGTGAGCCGCTGTCGGCGGTGCTGGCCCGCAGCCCGCGGCTACCGCTGGACCGGGTGCTGGACGTGCTGGAGCAGAGCGGCCGGGCGCTGCAGGAGGCGCACGCCCGGGGGCTCGTGCACCGCGACATCAAGCCGGGCAACATCCTCATCACCCCGACCGGGCAGGTGAAGATCACCGACTTCGGCATCGCCAAGGTCGCCTCCCAGGTGCCCGTCACGAAGGGCGGCCTGGTCATGGGCACCGCCCAGTACCTGTCCCCCGAGCAGGCCGCCGGCGACGACGCCCGTCCCGCGTCGGACGTGTACGCCCTGGGCATCGTCGGTTACGAGTGCCTGGCCGGGTTCCGGCCCTTCGTCGGGGACAACCCGGTGATCGTGGCGATGGCCCAGATCCGCAACGAGCCGCCGCCGTTACCGCCGGACGTTCCGCCCGCCGTGGTGGAGCTGATCCGGCACGCGCTGCTGAAGAACCCCGCGCAGCGCTACCCCGACGGCGGTGCGTTCGCCCAGGCGGTCGCCGCCGTGCGCGCCGGGTACGCGCCGCCGCCGACCGGTAGCTTCGCGCTGCCCGGTGCGGCCGCGCTGCCGCCCACCCAGGTGTTCGCCGCGCCCCCACGGACCCGGACCGCGGTGGCGGCCGCCCCGCCCCGCCCGGTCACCTCCGCGGTGCCGGCGGCGCGGCCCGCGACACGGCCGCGGCCGAAGCGGCACACCGGGCTGTCGGTGCTGATCGCGCTGCTGATCCTGCTGCTCGCGGGCGCGGTCGGCACGGCCCTGTACTTCCAGACGTCGTCCCTCACCGGGACGGCGAGTTCCGGGGTGTTGCTCACACCCCGGACATCCCCGCTCGACGCTTTGAGAGAATCGATGATCGTGTTGAAGAGTGAAGGTTGGTCATGACCGCTGTCGTCCCACCGCTCGGTGAGCGCTACCAGATCGGCGAGACCCTCGGTTTCGGCGGGATGAGCGAGGTCCACCGCGGGCGCGACCTGCGGCTGGGCCGGGACGTCGCCGTCAAGGTGCTCCGGGCCGACCTCGCCCGCGACCCGTCGTTCCAGGCGCGGTTCCGCCGGGAGGCGCAGAACGCGGCGAGCCTGAACCACCCCGCGATCGTCGCGGTCTACGACACCGGCGAGACCGTGGGCGAGAACGGCCCCGTCCCGTACATCGTCATGGAGTACGTCAACGGCCAGACGCTGCGCGACATCCTGCGCCGCGAGGGTGCGCTGCCGGCCCGCCGGGCGATGGAGATCATGGCCGACGTGTGCGCGGCGCTGGACTTCTCGCACCGCCACGGCATCGTGCACCGCGACGTCAAGCCGGCCAACATCATGCTGACCAAGGCCGGCGCGGTGAAGGTCATGGACTTCGGCATCGCCCGGGCGATGAGCGACGGCGGCGCCACCCAGACCGCCACCGCGGCGGTCATCGGCACCGCCCAGTACCTGTCACCCGAGCAGGCCCGCGGCGAGACCGTCGACGCCCGCTCGGACGTCTACGCCACCGGCTGCGTGCTGTACGAGCTGCTCACCGGGACCCCGCCGTTCGTCGGCGACTCCCCGGTGGCGATCGCCTACCAGCACGTGCGCGAGGACCCGAAGCCGCCCAGCGAGGTCAACCCGCAGGTGCCCGCCGAGCTCGACGCCATCGTGCTCAAGGCGCTGAACAAGAACCCGCTGAACCGCTACCAGACCGCCGCCGAGATGCGCAGCGACATGGTCCGGGCGCTGTCCGGTCAGGCCGTGCACGCGACCCCGGTGATGAGCGACGACGAGCGCACCGAGTTGATGCGGGCCACCCCGGCCCGGACCTCGGCGGCGTCGATGCTGGCGCCGCCGTCCCGCGTCGCGCCCCTCCCGATCGACGACGCGGACGACGAGGCCTCCCGACGGAAGCGGTTCTGGGGGTTCGTCGGGGTCGGCGCGCTGTGCCTGGCCGTGTTGGGCGCCGCCATCTGGATGGCGATCTCGCTGACCTCGCGGCCGCCGCAGGCCAAGGAGGTCCCGGTGCCGGCCCTGACCGGGATGACCCAGGCCGAGGCGGTCGAGGCCGCCCGCGACGCCGGTTTCGAGATCGACCCGCAGGTCACCTTCGTCGAGGTCGCCGAGGACCAGGTCGGCAAGGTGCAGGACCAGAACCCCAGCGGCCGCACCGTCCGGCCGACGACCGACAAGATCCGGCTGACCGTGGGCGCACCGCAGTCGCTGGTGAAGGTGCCCAACCTGCGCGGCATGACACAGGACGTCGCGACCGCAGCGCTCGCGAAGAACAACCTCGTGGCGGTCTTCGTCGAAGCCGATTCGGCGGCGACCGAGAAGGGCCTCGTCGTCGAGCAGGACAAGACGGCCGACAGCGACGTGCAGCCGGGTAGCACCGTGACCGTCACCATCGGAAAGGGTGTCCCCACGTCCGAGGTGCCGGCCAAGGAAGCCGTGGTCGGCCGGCCGTTCGATGCGGTCAAGGCCGAGCTCGAGGCGTCCGGGTTCGTGGTCTACCAGCAGCAGCAGGGGTCGTCGAAGCCGCTCAACGAGGTCCTGGACATGACCGGCGTGAATCCCGGCGAAGCCGCCCAGAAGGGCACCCTGGTCACGCTGGTCACCTCGGACAACTCGCTGTTCCGGGTGCCGAGCGTGACGCAGCAGTCGGAGAAGAGCGCCAACGCGGCCCTCATCGCCGCCGGCTGGGCCGAGGGCAACACCGTCCAGGTGAGCTACATCGACACCAACAACCCGGGCCAGTGGGGTGTGGTCATCAAGCAGGATCCGGGCGCCGACACCGACTACAACAAGAACGGCGTCATCAAGGTCAACATCGGCCAGCCGGGCAAGGTGACGATGCCCGACCTGCGCGGGAAGACGCAGGCCGAGGCCCAGTCCGCGGTGCAGGGCGCCGGGTTCGCCGGCAGCTTCGTGGCCAACCCGGTGACGGTGACCGACCCGGCGCAGGTCGGCCGGGTTCAGGGCCAGTCACCGCAGGCCAGCAGCGTGGTCGCGGCGAACTCCCGGGTGACGGTGCAGATCGGCGCGGCCGCCCCGCCGCCCGCCGCGACCACCCCGCCCGAGACGCCGCCGTCCGCCGCGCCGACCGGCTGAGCACCACCCGACCGGCAGTCCACCTCGGAGCCACCGCCTTCGTTCCGCCGCTGTCCGGACCCGTCCGGACGGGGCCGGACGGGTGAGTCCACCCCGGCGTATCCCCCGTCGGGAACTCTGAGCGGTGGCTCAGCCACCGCTCATCGATCCCACACGTTGCGGGCGCATCGTTGACCCCATGAGCAACGAGCCCACCGGCACTCCCGAATCGCAGCCCCGCCCCGCCGACGCGGTGGCCGGCTCGCAGTACCCCACGCCCACCGACGGGACGCCGGAGCCGCGTCCGGAGGACGGGCGCAACGCCTGGTTCTTCGGTGACCGCAACGCCCACGGCACCGACGGCCACCCCGGCGCGGGCCGTACGTCCGACGGCCGCCCCGTCGACGGGGACGTGCCGGAGCTCGACGAGAACGACCCGCTGATCCGCCGCCAGGGCGACGCGGACCGCGGCTGGGACCGGCCCGCGCCGGAGGGGCCGACCGCCACCCACCCGGCGGTCGTGCCCACCCCGATCCCGCACCAGACGGGCGGCTACCCTGCCACCCCGATGCCGCAGACCGGCGGCCATTACCCGCCCCGGCCGATGCCGCAGCAGCAGCCGTCGGGTTACCAGCCGGCGTCGTACGCGGGCGGCTGGAGCCAGCAGGGCGCCGGTTGGCACGGCGGCCAGCAGCACTTCGGTCAGCACGGCCCGCAGACCGTGACGGCCGCCCCGCCCGCCGCGGACGGGCCGCGCAAGCGCCGCTCGGGTGTCCTGGTGGCCGGCGCGCTCGTGCTGGCGCTGGGCGCCGGCCTCGGCGGTGGCTACCTCGGTGCCGACCTCCGGCAGAACGCCAACGGCGGCGCCATCACCGCGTCCTCAATCTCGCACGCCCTCACACAGACGAGTGCGCCGGCCACCGCCGCCCCCGCCGGCAGCGTGGAGTCGGTCGCGGCCGCGGTACTGCCCAGCGTGGTGTCGGTGGTCGCCACCTCGTCCGGCTCCGGCGGCGAGGGTTCCGGCGTGATCCTCACCAGCGACGGCTACATCCTCACCAACAACCACGTCGTCGAGGGCGCCACGTCCCTGTCGGTCCGCTTCAACGACGGCACCACCGCGACCGCGGAGCTCGTCGGCGCCGACACCACCGGTGACATCGCGGTGATCAAGGTCGACGGGGTCAGCGGCCTGACCGCCGCGTCGCTGGGCGACTCCGACGCCGTCACCGTCGGCCAGCCGGTGGTGGCCATCGGCAGTCCCCTCGGCCTGTCGGCCACGGTGACCAGCGGCATCGTCTCGGCGCTGAACCGCCCCGTGCGCACCACCTCCGCCGACAGCCAGCCGCAGCAGCAGGACCCGTTCGGTCAGCAGCAGCAGCAGAGCACCGCCGCGTCGGCGGGCACCGTGCTCAACGCGGTGCAGACCGACGCCGCCATCAACCCCGGCAACTCCGGCGGCGCCCTGGTCAACATGCAGGGCCAGATCATCGGCATCAACTCCGCGATCGCGTCCCTGTCGTCGGGTTCCGGCGAGTCCGGTTCGATCGGCGTCGGCTTCGCCATCCCGATCGACACCGCCTCGCGGATCGCCCAGGAGATCATCAACACCGGCAAGGCCACGCACGCGATCCTCGGTGCCACGGTCGGTGACGCCGGCGACGGTTCCATCCCGACCGGCGCGGAGATCAAGGAGCTCACCGCCGGCGGGCCGGCGGAGGCCGCCGGGCTGAAGGTCGGTGACGTCGTCACCAAGATCGGCGACAACCTGATCGAGTCGTCGGACGCCCTGGTCGCCACCATCCGCTCGGCGGCGCCGAACAGCCAGGTCGAGGTGACCGTGCTCCGCGGCTCGTCCACCGAGACCGTGACCGTCACGCTCGGTTCCGCCGGCAACTGACCTCGGCGGCCACGGACGTCACGTCCGGGGCCGGAGGTCCTCCGACGCTCCCCCAGAGAGGCGCCCGGGTCCACGACCCGGGCGTCTCTCGCCGTCCGGCGCCCGTACCGCACCGGACCCGGTGACCACTTCGTGACCAGGATGGGCCAGTATCGACGCGGTGACGACGAGCCCGATCCGACCACGCGGAACCGCCGGTGGACCCGTGCCCGAGCAGCCCGCCGGTGCCTCCCCGACGCCGCCGGGCGGCGCCGGTGCCCGGGATCCTGAGGACGTCTTCTACTACCCGAACGGTCCGGTCGATCCCGAGCGGGCGGCCGCGGACGCCCGGCACCCGCTGTCCGCCGAGCACGCCCGCCTGGCCGAGTCCCCCGGGGCGTCCGGGCCCTGGCGGATGTGGGGCCCGTACGTCTCCGGCCGTCAGTGGGGCACCGTCCGCGAGGACTACTCCGCCGACGGCAACGCATGGGACTACTTCCCGTTCGACCACGCCAACGCCCGGGCGTACCGCTGGGGCGAGGACGGGCTGGGCGGGATCAGCGACCGGTTCGGCTTCCTCAACTTCGGGGTCGCGCTGTGGAACGGCAGGGACCCGATCCTCAAGGAGCGGCTCTTCGGCCTGACCAACGGCGAGGGCAACCACGGCGAGGACGTCAAGGAGTACTGGTGGGCCATCGACGGCACCCCGACCCACAGCTGGATGGAGTGGCTCTACCGCTATCCGCAGGCCGAGTACCCGTATCAGCAGCTGCGTGAGGAGAACGCCGCCCGTGGCCGCGACCAGCGGGAGTACGAGCTCGGCGACACCGGCATCCTCGACGGCAACCGCTTCTTCGACGTCACCATGAGCTACGCCAAGGCCGACGCCGACGACGTGTGCATCCGGATCACCGTCACTAACCACGGTCCGGACGCCGCTCCCATCGACGTGCTGCCGACCGCGTGGCTGCGCAACACCTGGGCGTGGGGCCGGGACGGCCGGCAGGGCACGATGCACCAGATCCTGCCGCCGACGCTGTCCGTCGGCGGGCTGGAGGCCATCGAGATCTCCCAGGGCTTCCTGGGCCGCTACGTGCTGTCCGCCGCCGGGTCCCCCGACGTACTGTTCTGCAACAACGAGACCAACGCGGTGAAGCTGTTCGACGCCCCGTCCAATCCGTCGAAGTACACCAAGGACGGCATCAACAACCGCGTCGTCCACGGCGACCTGAAGGCGGTCAACCCCGCCCTGGAGGGCACCAAGGCGGCGTTCTGGTACCACTTCGACGCGGTCCCGGCCGGCGGCTCGGTGTCGATGGAGCTGCGGCTGTCCCGGGACGCACCGGGTGACGCCACCTTCGGCGCGGGCTTCGACGCCGTGTTCGACGACCGCCGGTCCGAGGCCGACGACTTCTACTCCCACGTCATCCACCCGGAGCTCTCCGACGCCGACCGGCACATCGCCCGCCGCGCCTACGCCGGGCTGCTGTGGGGCAAGCAGCTCTACCGCTACGACGTCAACGCCTGGATGGAGGGCGACCCGAACAGCCCGCCGGTCGCCGACTACCGCAAGTACGTGCGCAACGAGCACTGGCGGCAGATGGCGCTGGCCGACGTCATCTCGATGCCCGACGAGTGGGAGTACCCCTGGTTCGCCGCCTGGGACCTGGCCTTCCACGTCATCCCGCTGGCCCATGTCGATCCGGCGTTCGCCAAGGAACAGCTCGTATTGATGTGCCGCGAGTGGGCGATGCACCCGAACGGCCAGCTGCCCGCCTACGAGTGGGAGTTCGGAGACGTGAACCCGCCGGTGCACGCCTGGGCGGCCTGGCACGTCTACCGGATCGACGGCTACCGCGACCGCGAGTTCCTGGTCCGGGTGTTCACCAAGCTGCTGCTGAACTTCTCCTGGTGGGTCAACCGCAAGGACTCGACCGGCTCGAACGTCTTCGAGGGCGGCTTCCTCGGGATGGACAACATCGGCCTGTTCAACCGCTCGGCGCCGCTGCCGCCGGGCTACCGCCTGGAGCAGTCGGACGCGACCAGCTGGATGGCGTTCTACTGCCAGCAGATGTTCAAGATCGCGCTCGAGCTGTCCCGGCACGACAGCGCGTGGGACGACGTCGCGACGAAGTTCCTCGAACACTTCCTGTCCATCGCGCAGGCCATGCGCGAGTTCGGGTCGCGGGGCATCTCGCTGTGGCAGGAGGAGGACGGCTTCTTCTACGACGTGCTGGTCCATCCGGACGGGCAGGCGCCGCACATGCGGGTGCCGTCGATGGTCGGCCTGCTGCCCATCCTCGGGGCCACCGAGGTGCCGCAGTGGATCGCCGAGGAGTGTCCCGACGTCACCGCCCGGCTGCGCTGGCTGCAGCGCCGGCGGCCGGAGATGATGGGGCCGCTGCTGTCCCGGTCGGGACCCGGCGGACGGCGGATGCTGCTGTCGCTGGTGGACCCGGACCGGCTGAAGCGGATCCTGGAGCGGATGTTCGACACCGAGCAGTTCCTGTCGCCGTTCGGCATCCGCTCGCTGTCGGCGGCGGTGAAGCAGGTCATCACCGCCGAGATCGGCGGCCAGCAGGTGTCGATCGAGTACGAACCCGGCGAGTCCCGCAGCGGCATGTTCGGCGGCAACTCCAACTGGCGGGGGCCGATCTGGTTCCCGGTGAACGTGCTGCTGGCCGACAAGCTGCGCACTTACGGACGGCACTTCGGCGATTCGTTCACCATCGAGATCCCGAAGGGGTCGGGCAACTTCAAGACCCTGGTGCAGGCCGCGGACCTCATCGACAGCGGGCTCATCTCACTGTTCCGGCCGGTCGACGGCAAGCGCCCCGCCGACGGCGACCGCATCGAGTCCAGCGACGACCCGTTGTGGTCGCAGCACCCGTCGTTCTGCGAGTACTTCGACGGTGACACCGGCGAGGGGCTCGGAGCGACCCACCAGACGGGCTGGACCGCGCTGGTGGCGCACCTGCTCAACCCGCGGCTGCCCCCGGATCCGCGCTCGCACGGCTGGGGCTGAGCCCACCGCCGGGAGACGGCGGGCCACCCGACCCCCGGGAGCCGAGCCGAGCCGGCACCCGCCGCCGGTCAGAGCTCGAGCGTGAACCCCAGGTGTGAGGCGGTGAAGCCGAGCCGCTCGTAGAACACGTGCGCCCGCTCCCGCCGCCGGTTCGATGTCAGCTGCACCCGCGCGCAGCCCCGGTCCCGCGCGGTCGTGACGATCGAGCTGATCAGCGCCCGGCCGATGCCCCGCCCGCGGAGGTCGTCCACCGTCCGGACGCCCCGATCTGGCAGATCAGCCCGCCGTCGTGGGACAGCCCACGGAGGTGGTTCACGGTCGCCGTGCACACCAGCCGACCGTCGAGCTCACCGACGACCAGGTCGGCGGCGGGATCGGCGAGGATCTCGGCGAGCGCGGCCCGCTGCCGGTCGGTCACCTCCGTGGGTTCGGCCACCGACCGCATGCGGTCCTGCGCCAACAGGCCCAGCACGGCGACGAGGTCATGGGGTTCCGCCGACCGGAGCAGCAGGCTCACACCACGTCCTGCGCCACGACCACGAACACCCGGGGGAACGGCAGCACGGTGCCGTAGGGCTGCCGCGGGTAGGCCTCCCGCAGCACCGACCGGTACTCCTCGACGAACTGGGGGCGCAGTTCGTCGGGGAGCGCCTGCAGGACGGGTCGCGCCCCGGTGCCGCTCATCCAGCCGAACACGGCGTCCTCGCCGGCGAGCACGTGCAGGTACGTCGTCTCCCAGGCGTCGACGGTCCACCCGGGGCCGGCCAGCAGGTCGAGGTAGGTCGCCGCGGTCACCCCGCGGGACAGCGCCGCCCCCTCGGCGTAGCGGGCGTACGGGTCCGCGGCGGCGAGTTCGCGCAGCAGCACGTGGCTCGGTCCGCGGAAGTTGTTCGGCACCTGGAAGGCGAGCACCCCGCCCGGGGTCAGGTGCTCGCGCAGCCGCGGGACGATCTCGAGCTGCGCCGGCACCCACTGGAAGGCGGCGTTGGAGATGATCAGGTCGACCGGCTCGTCCGGGAACCACTCCCCGATCGCACCCTCGACGTAACGGGCACCCGGGTCGGTGTTCTCCGCGGTCGCCGTCGCGATCATCTCCGGTGACGAGTCGACCCCGACGATCTCCGCCGCGGGCCACCGTGACCGCATCAGTGCGGTGAGGTGCCCGGGGCCGCAGCCGAGGTCGACGATCGTGCGGCGCTCGCCCGGCACCCGGGCCAGCAGGTCCACGAACGGCCGGCTGCGCTCGTCGGCGAACTGCAGGTAGGTCTGCGGACTCCACTGCGGCATGGGCATCTCCTCCGGTGAATGCGCACGACGCTAGGCGATCGCACCGGTCCCGCGACGCCGGCTCCTGCTCAATAGTGGCGCGCTCCCGGTGCCCGTTGCTCATGTGAGCAAAACCGCCAACATTTGTGCCGGAGCCCGGCTCGCCGCCCTAGCGTTGGCCCCGGCGCTGAGGCACGCGCCGGCCCACACGACGCAGGACAGGGGACGACTCGGTGACGGAACAGATGACCGCGGCTCTGATGTACGAGCCGGGAGACGTGCGGGTGGAGCAGGTCGACATCCCGGCCATCGGCCCCGGCGACCTGCTGGTCAAGGTGGCCGCCTGCGGCGTCTGCGGCTCCGACATCCCCCGGATGAACTTCTCCGGCGCCTACCGCTACCCCCTCATCTGCGGCCACGAGTTCTCCGGGCACGTCGTCGACGCCGGCGGGTCGGTCTCCGGGTTCTCCCAGGGCGACCTGGTGTCGGTGCCGCCGCTGCTGCCCTGCCGCCGATGCGCGAGCTGCACCGCCGGCAACTTCAGTCTCTGCGAGAACTACGACTACTTCGGCAGCCGCCGCGACGGCGCGTACGCCCAGTACGTCGACGTCCCGGCCGACAACGCCCTGCTGATGCCCCGTGGCCTCGACCCGCGGGCCGCGGCGATGATCGACCCGTCGGCCATCGCGCTGCACGCCGTGCTCAAGACGAACCTGACGGAGGGCAAGCGGGTCGGGGTGCTGGGTGCCGGGCCCATCGGCCTGTTCGCGGTGCAGTGGGCCAAGATCTTCGGCGCCGGGGAGGTGCTGGCGCTGGACGTCAACGAGCAGAAGGCCCAGATGGCGCGCGACGCCGGGGCCGACCTGACCGCCACCTCGGCGGAGGAGGCGCTGGACCAGGCCGGTCGCGGGTTCGACGTGATCATCGAGACCGCCGGCGTGCCGCCGACGATCGCCCTGGCGCCGAACCTCGCCGCGCGGCACGGTGCGGCCGCCTTCATCGGCATCCCGCACAGCCCGGTGGAACTGGACAAGGCGACCTTCAGCGCATTCCTGCGGCGCGAGATCTCACTGCACGGCAGCTGGAACTCGTTCTCGGCCCCGTTCCCGGGATCGGAATGGACCGACTCGGCCGCCCGCCTCGCCGACGGATCCCTGCGGTGGGAATTCATGATCACGCATGAACTGGGTCTGGAGGCCGTTCCGCTGACCATGAAGCAGCTCGCCGACCGGTCGATCTTCAGCTCGAAGGTCCTGTTCCTGCCGAACGCCAACTGAGGGTCGCTCGCACGCGATCGACAATGAGGCCATGACCGAAGAAGACGAAATCCTGGCCGTCAAAGCCGCCGAGTTGTACTACGAGAGCGACAAGACGCAGGGCGAGATCGCGGCCCTGCTGCAGATCACCCGCTGGAAGGTGGGCCGGCTCATCGCGCAGGCCCGGGAGAGCGGGTTCGTCCGCATCGAGATCGTGCATCCGCGGGCCCGGCGGCAACCGCTGGAACGGGCGTTGCGCGACCGCTTCGGCCTGCGGGACGCGGTCGTCGTCCCGGGCCTGGGCGAGGGCGACACGGACGCCCTCCGCGGGCGGGTCGCGCTCGCCGCGGCGGAGTACCTGTCGACCATCCGGCCCGCACCGCGCAGCCTCGGCGTCAGCTGGGGCCGCACGATGCACGAGGTCGCCTCGCAGGCCAAGCAGGGCTGGGCCAACGGCGTCAACGTCGTGCAGCTCAACGGCGGCGTCAGCCTCAACCGGCGGGCCAGCTCCGCGGCCAACACCGCCGTGATGCTCGCCCAGAAGGGCGGCGGATCGGCCAGCATGCTGCCGAGCCCGGCGATCCTGGAGCGGGTCGAGACCAAGCGGGCCATCGAGTCCGACCGCACCGTGCGGGGAGTCCTCGACATGGCGGCGGCGGCGTCGGTGCTGCTGTTCAGTGCCGGTCTGGTCGAGAAGTCCTCGGTGCTGGTGGAGACCGGCTACATCTCCGCGGCCTACCTCGACGAGCTGCGGGACAAGGGCGCGGTCGGCGACGTCCTCGGCCGGTTCGTCGACGCCAACGGCTTCCCCGTCGACCCCGCGCTCGAGGAGCGCACGGTCGGCATCGGGCTGGACGTCCTGCGGGCCGCGAAGTGGGCGATCGCGGTCATCGCCGGCGAGACCAAACACGACATCTGCCGGGCGGTGGTGACCAACGGACTGTGCTCGGTCCTGATCACCGACGAACTCACCGCCGAGCACCTCATCGACGACAGCCTGTGCCGGTGAGCACCCCCGCGAAGCACCCGGACGCCACCCGTCCGCGCCCACCACACCGATCCAGAGGAATCCATGACCATCCAGAAGGACCACGTCGCGCCGGTCGCGACCTCCGCCACCCGCGCGCGTGACCTGCTGCGCGGGCCGGCGTCGGACACCAACCTGCGTCGCTACCTCGACGGCATCCCCGGCGTGGACGCGGTCGGTCTCGAGGCCCGCGCCGCCGGGCTCGGCACCCGCTCCATCAAGACGTCGTCCAAGGCGTGGGCCCTGGACCGCATCATCGAGCTGATCGACCTGACCACCCTGGAGGGCGCCGACACCCCCGGCAAGGTGCGGTCACTGGTGGCCAAGGCACTCACCCCGGACGCGAGCGACCTCAGCACCCCCCGGGTGGCAGCGGTCTGCATCTACGGCGACCTGGTCCCGGTCGCGGTCGAGGCCCTCGGCGCCGCGCACTCGGCCGGCCGCGACGACGGCGTCAACGTCGCCGCCGTGGCGACCGCCTTCCCGAGCGGCCGGGCCTCGCTGTCCGTCAAACTGGCCGACACCGCCGACGCGGTCGCCGCCGGCGCCGACGAGATCGACATGGTCATCGACCGCGGCGCCTTCCTGGCCGGCCGGTACGGCGAGGTCTACGACGAGATCGAAGCGGTCAAGCACGCCTGCCGCCGCGCGGACGGATCGTCCGCCCACCTGAAGGTCATCCTCGAGACCGGGGAGCTGAACACCTACGACAACGTCCGCCGCGCGTCGTGGCTGGCCATCCTGGCCGGTGGCGACTTCATCAAGACCTCGACCGGCAAGGTCTCGCCGGCCGCGACCCTGCCGATGACGCTGTCGATGCTGGAGGTCGTCCGCGACTGGTACCGGCTCACCGGCGAGCGGGTCGGCGTCAAGCCCGCGGGCGGCATCCGCACCTCCAAGGACGCCATCAAGCACCTCGTGCTGGTGGCCGAGACCGTCGGCGAGGAGTGGCTGACCCCGCACCTGTTCCGGTTCGGCGCGTCCAGCCTGCTCAACGACGTGCTGCTGCAACGCCAGAAGATCCGCACGGGCCAGTACTCCGGCCCCGACTACGTCACCATCGACTGACAGGGAACACCCCATGACCTTCCTCGAGTACGCACCGGCGCCGGAGTCCCCGGGCATCGTCGCGCTGCGCGACCAGTACGGCCTGTTCATCGACGGGAAGTTCGTCGACGGCCACGGCACCCCCTTCGACACCATCTCGCCGGCCACCGGGGAGCGGCTGGCCACCATGGCCGCCGGCGACGCGCAGGACGTCGACGCCGCGGTCGCCGCCGCCCGCCGCGCCTACGAGCAGACCTGGTCCCGGATGCCCGGGTCCGAACGCGCCAAGTACCTGTACCGGATCGCGCGCCTGGTGCAGGAACGGTCGCGGGAGCTCGCGGTGGCCGAGAGCATGAACAACGGCAAGCCCATCAAGGAGACCCGGGACTTCGACATCCCCACCGTCGCCGCCTGGTTCTTCTACTACGCCGGCTGGGCCGACAAGCTCGAGTACGCCGGACTCGGCCCGGACCCGCGCGGGCTGGGCGTGGCCGCGCAGATCATCCCGTGGAACTTCCCGCTGATGATGCTGGCCTGGAAGATCGCGCCGGCGCTGGCCGCCGGCAACACGGTGGTGCTCAAGCCCGCGTCCACGACGCCGCTGACCGCGCTGCTGTTCGCCGACATCCTGCAGCAGGCGGAGCTGCCGCCCGGGGTGGTCAACATCCTGTCCGGGCCAGGCAGCATGGGCGGCGCGCTGGTCGCCCACCCCGGGGTCGACAAGGTCGCCTTCACCGGCAGCACGATGGTCGGCCAGGGCATCGCCCGCGCGGTCGCCGGATCACGCAAGAAGCTGACGCTGGAGCTGGGCGGCAAGGGCGCGAACATCGTCTTCGACGACGCCCCCATCGATCAGGCCATCGAGGGCATCGTCAGCGGCATCTTCTTCAACCAGGGCCAGGTCTGCTGCGCCGGCTCGCGGCTGCTCGTCCAGGAGAACGTCCACGACGAGGTCGTCGAACGGCTCAAGGTCCGGCTGTCGACACTGCGGGTCGGTGATCCCCTGGACAAGAACACCGACGTCGGGGCGATCAACTCCGCCGCCCAGCTGGCCACGATCACCGAACACGCCGCCGTCGGCGTGGCCGAGGGCGCCGTCCGGTGGAGCGCTCCGTGCACGCTGCCCGACCGCGGGTTCTGGTTCCCCCCGACCATCTTCACCCGGGTCTCCCCCAGCCACCGGATCGCCCGGGACGAGATCTTCGGACCGGTGCTGTCGGTGCTGAGCTTCCGCACGCCGGCCGAGGCCATCGAGAAGGCCAACAACACCCCCTACGGGCTGTCGGCCGGCATCTGGAGCGAGAAGGGGTCCCGCGTGCTCGCGGTCGCCGACCGGCTCAAGGCCGGGGTGGTGTGGACCAACACCTTCAACAAGTTCGACCCCACCTCCCCGTTCGGCGGCTACAAGGAGTCCGGTTACGGACGCGAGGGCGGCGTCCCCGGGCTGATGTCCTACCTGACCTCGGCCCGGGTCGAGGCCGCCGCGAAAGGAATCCTGAAATGACCAGGCTCGCAGTGCACAAGACCTACAAGCTCTTCATCGGCGGTGCCTTCCCCCGCAGCGAGTCCGGCCGGGTGTACGCGGTGAGCACCAGGAAAGGATCGTTCGTGGCCAACGCCGCCAAGGCCTCCCGCAAGGACGCCCGGGACGCCGTCCGGGCCGCCCGCGGTGCGGTGCAGAAGTGGTCCGCAGCGACGGCCTACAACCGTGGGCAGATCCTGTACCGGATCGCCGAGCTGCTCGAGGGCCGCCGCGACCAGTTCGTCCGGGAGATCACCGATCTGGAGGGCGGGTCCGTCGCCGCGGCCAACGCCCAGGTCGACCGGGCGATCGACCTGTGGGTCTGGTACGCCGGGTGGTGCGACAAGTACGTGCAGGTCAGCGGCCACGCCAACCCGGTGGCCGGTCCGTACTTCAACCTGTCGGTGCCGGAGCCGACGGGCGTGGTGGCCGTCATCGCGCCGCAGGGTCCGGTCGACACCCTGGTCGGGCTGGTGAGCACCGTGGCACCGGTCATCCTGAGCGGCAACACGGTCGTCGTGGTGGCCAACGAGCACGCGCCGCTGTCGGCGATCAGCCTCAGCGAGGTGCTCGCGACCAGCGACCTGCCGGCCGGCGTGGTCAACGTCCTCACCGGTTCGCCGGCCGAGCTGTCGCCGTGGCTGGTCGGTCACGCGGACGTCAACGCCGTCGACCTCACCGGGGCCGGTGCGCTGGACTGGACGGCCCTGGAGACCACCGCGGCCGACACTCTCAAGCGGGTGCTGCGCCCGACGCCGGACAGCACCGCGCCGGCCGATCTGGCCCGCATCACGGTGTTCACCGAGACCAAGACCGTCTGGCACACCAAGGCGCTCATCTGAGCGTCGCACCGGATCGCGGGCGGGCGGCGTCGACCCCCGCGCGGCAGCACTGCTCAGGTGAGCAGCGCGCACCCGCAGTTGCGCACACTTGTTGATCGTGTTGACGCCGCCCACGGCCCGGCCTTGACTGGGTTCAACGACATTTGCTTACTCCGTGAGCATCTGTTCACCTCCTCACCGATGAAGTTCAGGACGGTATGCTCGCTCTCGAATTCCACGCGCCGTCGACCCTGACGCTGGCCGACGTCGCCGCTCCGGCGGCCGGACCCGGCGAGATCGTCGTCGACGTCGTCCTCGCCGGCATCTGCGGCACCGATCTGAAGATGGCCCGCGGCGAACACCGACTCTTCCCGGCCGGCACGGTGCGCGTCCCCGGTCACGAGTTCGTCGGACGGGTCCGCGAGAACCGTTCGGACGCCGCTCATCTCACCCCCGGCACGCTAGTCGCGGTGGCACCCAACATCGGCTGCGGCCACTGTGTGGCCTGCCGCGGCGGCCGCAGCAACCTGTGCGTGGACTACGCGGCGACCGGGCTCACCATCGACGGCGGGTTCGCGGAGTCCGTGCGGCTCCCGCGACGCGCCGTCGAACAGGGCAACGTCATCCCGGTACCGGACGGCCTCGACCCCGAGGTCGCCGTCCTCACGGAGCCGCTGGCCGCGGTCCTGCGTGGCGTCACGGCCCTGGAGCTCGGCCCGGCCGACTCGCTGCTCGTCCACGGCGCGGGCCCGATCGGTCTGCTCGCGGTGATCCTCGCCAAGCAGCTCGGTGTCCGGCGGATCATCGTCAGCCAGACCTCGGCCGCGCGCCGCGCGCTCGCCGCCCGCTTCGGGGCGGACGTGACCGTCGACCCGCGGGCCGAGGACCTGCCCGCCCGGGTGCTCGCCGAGACCGACGGACACGGCGCCGACTGCACACTCGTGGCGGCGCCGGTGCCGGCGTTGTTCGCCGAGAGCCTGCGCACCGCCGCCCTGGGTGGCCGGGTCAACTTCTTCGCCGGTCTCCCCAGCGGCCGCGGCGAGCTGCCGCTGGACGCGAACCTGGTGCACTACAAGGAACTCCGCGTCACCGGCTCGACCGCGAACACGACGCAGGACTGCGTGGAGGCGCTCGCCGTGCTGGCCCGGCACGCCGACGCGTACCGGCCGCTGGTCACCCACCGGTTCGGACTGTCCGACATCACCGAGGCCTTCCGGGTGTCGGCCGCCGGCGACGCACTGAAAGTGGTGGTGGCACCGTGACCGGACCCGTCTTCGTCGCCTGCGACATGGGCACCACCCTGATCAAGGCGGCCGTCATCGATCTCGACGGGCAGATCGTCGCCGGCGCCTCGGTCGAGTCGACGCTGGACACCCCGCGACCGGGGGTCGTCGAGCAGGACCTGCTCGCCATCGAACGGCAGGCCCACACGGCGATCCGCCGCGCCGTCACCGCATCGCAGCGTGCCTCCGACATCGCCGGCGTGTCGTTCTCCAGCCAGATGGCCGGGATCGGTGCCGTGGGCGCCGATTTCGACCCGGTGGCACCGTTCGACTCCTGGCTGGACTCGCGCTGCGGCACCGACATCTACGACATGGCACCGCATGCCGCCCGGATCACCGGCATCTCCGGCGGACCGCCGACGTACTCGCACGGCCCGAAGGAGCGGTGGCTCAAGCGGAACCGGCCCGAGGTGTACGACAGGACCGCGGCGTTCCAGGTTCCCGGACCGTTCGTCGCCGCGCGGCTCGCCGGTCTGGGCGTCGCCGACGCCTACATCGACACGTCCAACCTGTGCTTCTCCAACCTCGCCGACGCCCGGAACGCGGCCTGGTCACCGGAACTCATCGCGCTCTTCGGCCTGGACGCCGACCGGCTGCCCCGCATCGTGGATCCGCTGGACATCATCGGGTCGGTCACGCCGGCGGCCGCGGCCGCCACCGGCATCCCGGTGGGGGTGCCGATCGCCGCGGGCGGTGGCGACCAGATCGTCGCCTGCCTGGGGGCCGGCCTGGTCACACCGGGTCAGGCGTCGGACTCCGCCGGCACCGCGAGCCTGTTCACGATGTGCATCGACCGCTGGGCGCCCGACGTCGAGCGGATGTCCATGGTGACCTCGCGCTCGATCGTGCCCGGTGGGTTCCTGTCGTTCTCCTACATCAACGGCGGCGGGATGGGACCGGAGTGGGTGCGGCAGCGCATCGTCGGTGATCCCGCGCCGGCCGACGAGGCGTTCGCCACCCTGGAGCGGATGGCGTCGGAGGTGTCCGTCGGCTCCGGCGGGCTGCTGTGGCTGCCGCACTTCCAGGGCGGGGTGCTGCCGGCCAAGCCGTATCTGCGCAGCGGCTGGGTCGGCACCACGGCCGGCCACACCCGCGCCCATCTGTACCGGTCCGTGCTGGAGGGCATCGCCTTCCAGTACGCCGCCTGGGCCGACCGCGCCCCGTCCATCATCGGGCGGCGCCTCACCGAGGTCCGCGCCATGGGCGGCGGGTCCAAGTCGGACCTGTGGATCTCCATCAAGGCCGACGTCCTGGGCGTTCCGTTCGTCAAGATGCCCAAGGCCGAGTGCGCCCTGCTGGGCAACGCGCTCATCGCCGCCACCGCCACCGGTCACATCACCGACATCGCCGAGCGGGCCGCGGCCTGGCACACGCTGCCCGAGCCGGTGCTGCCCGACGCGGGGCGCTCCCACCGCTACGCCGAACTGCGCGAGATCTTCGACCTGCTCAGCGACCAGGTCGATCCCGTCTTCCGCCGCCTGCAGGCCTTCTCCGAATCCGAGGATCCGGCCCTGCCGTGACGGCCGGACCCGACCCACACCGCACTGCCCACCGCTTCCCCGCATCCGCGCTTCCACCTGCTCCCCCACGACCCAGAAGAGAGATCACGATGGCCACAGCTGTCCGTCCCGTCCGCACCCGGCTCCTGTTCCCCACCGTCGCCCTGGGGCTCCTCCTCACCGCGACGGCCTGCGGGTCCGGTGACGCCCCTGCCGCCTCCGGGTCCTCCGGCGGCGGTGGCGGTGAAGGCCTCAAGATCGGCGTCACCGTCTCCAACAGCACCAACCCGTTCTTCGTCCTGGAGTCCAACACCGTCATCGCGGCGGGCAAGGCCCTCGGCGCCGAGGTCCTCTCGCAGGAGGCCCAGGAGGACGTCACCGTCCAGTCCAACCAGATCGACCAGTTCATCACCTCCGGCGTCGACTTCATCGTCATCGACCCGGTCGACTCCGACGCCGTCGGTCCGGCCGTCAAGCGGGCCATCGACGCCGGCATCCCGGTGGTCGGCATCGACTCGGTGACCAAGAACGCCAGCGCCTCGGTGACCACCAACAACGTCCAGGCGGGCGAGGTCTCGTGCGAGTCGCTGGCCAAGCAGATCAACGGCAAGGGCGACATCGCCATCCTCGACGGAACGCCGATCTCGGCCGTCTCCGACCGGGTCACCGGCTGCAAGAAGACCCTGGAGAACTACCCGGACATCACCATCGTCGCCGAGCAGCGGGGTGACAACAGCCGCGACAAGGCGCTGCCGGTCGCGACCGACATCCTGACGGCGAACCCGAACATCGTGGCGATGTTCGCGATCAACGACCCGACCGCCGCCGGGGTTGAGCTGGCCGCCAAGCAGAAGAACATGCAGATCATCATCACCTCGGTCGACGGCGCCAAGGCCGCCGTGGACACGATCACCTCCGGGGGCATGATCACCGCCACCGCCGCCCAGGACCCGGTCGCGCTGGCCAACAAGGGCGTGGAGATCGGCAACGCCCTGCACAAGGGCGAGAAGCCGGCCGAGACGCTCATCGAGCTCCCCACCACGCTCGTCGACAAGGCGACCGCCGCCGACTACACCCCCTGGGGATGATCCGATGACGGCAGCACACGCACGGCCGGTGGTCCGCCTGCGCGGGATCGTCAAGCGGTTCGCCGGGGTCACCGTCGTCGACGGCGTCGATCTGGATCTCTTCGCCGGCCAGGTCCACGTCCTGGCCGGCGAGAACGGGGCCGGCAAGTCCACCCTGATGAAGATCCTCGCCGGGATCCACGCGCCCGACGCCGGCACCATCGAGGTCGACGGTGAACAGCGCACGCTCGACGTCCGCACGGCCAAGGACGCCGGCATCGCGATCGTGCACCAGGAGCTGCTGATCGCGCCCAACCTCTCGGTGGCCGACAACCTCGCGATGGGCCGGGAGTACCGGACCGGGGTCGCCATGCTCGACCGCAGGGCGACCCGGGCCCGGGCCCGCGAGCAGCTCGACCGGGTGGGCGCGACCTTCTCCGAGCAGACCCGGGCCGACCGGCTCAGCACCGGGCAGCAGCAGCTCATCGAAATCGCCCGCTCGCTCGCCAGCGACCCCAAGGTGCTGATCTTCGACGAGCCGACGGCGGCCCTGTCGGCCCGGGAGGTCGCGAACCTGTTCGCGATCGTCCACGAGCTGCGGCGGCGGGGGACCGCGATCGTCTACATCACCCACCGGATGGACGAGATCGAGCAGCTCGCCGACGTCGTCACCGTCCTGCGGGACGGGAAGTTCGTCGAGACGCTGCCGATCGCCGAGGCACCGCCGGAGGTCATCGTCAACCGGATGGTGGGCCGGTCCATCGAGGCGCTGTTCACCGGCGACCGGCCCACGGCGGGCCGGGTGATGCTGCAGGTGGAGGGCATCGGCGACGGCCGGTCCATCGGCCCGGTCGACCTCACGGTGCGTTCGGGGGAGATCGTCGGCATCGCCGGCCTGGTCGGCTCGGGACGCTCGGAGTTCGCCCGTCTCGTCTTCGGGGCCGACCGGCCGGCGACCGGGACCGTCGAGGTCGACGGTGCGCGCTTCCGCGCGTCCTCGCCGCGGGCGGCCATGCGGGCCGGCGTCGCGCTGGTCCCCGAGAGCCGCAAGGAGCAGGGCCTGGTGCTCGGCCAGAGTGTCGCCGCCAACATCGTGATGGCCAGCTTCGGGCGGGTGTCGACGGGCGGCGTCGTCCGGGGCGCGTCGGTCCGGCGCGCCGCCGACACCGAACGCGGGCAGATGGGCATCCGTTCGCCCCGCGGGCAGAAGGTCCGCCGGCTGTCGGGCGGCAACCAGCAGAAGGTGCTGCTCTCCAAGTGGCTGCGGACCCAGCCGAAGGTGCTGATCCTCGACGAGCCCACCCGGGGGGTGGACGTCGGCGCCAAGGCCGACATCTACCGGATCATCAACGACGCCGCCGCCCAGGGGATGGCCATCGTCGTCATCTCCTCCGAACTGCCCGAACTGCTCGGCCTCGCCGACCGGGTCGTCGTGATGCGGCAGGGCCGCTTCGTGGCCGACCTGCCCAACGACCACCTCACCGAGGAGACGGTCATGGAACACGCCTTCGGGCTGGCCGGGACCGACCGTCCGTCCACCGCAGCACTGCAGGAGAAAGAGGCTCAGGTATGAGCACCGCCACCACACCGGCGACGGGCGTACAGCCCGACCAGGACCGGCGCCACGGCGCGGTCAAGCAGTTCTTCGACCGCAGCGACCAGCTGGGCGTGGGCATCGCGCTGCTGCTCATCATCGCCCTGATGGCGGTGATCGCGCCCTACTTCTGGAGTGTGAACAACCTCCTCGAGGTCATGCGCCAGGTGTCCGCGATCGCCATCCTGGCCGCCGGTGGCACCTTCGTGATCCTCACCGCGGGCATCGACCTGTCGGTCGGGTCGGCGCTCGGCGTGTGCGCGATGGTCGCCATCGTCCTGAGTGACAACTCGTTCCCCGCCGTGGTGTCGATCCTGTGCGCGCTGGCGGCGGGTGCGGTGATCGGTGCGGTCAACGGTGTCTTCATCGCCCGCTTCGCCCTGCCCGCGTTCATCGTCACGCTGGCCGCGCTGACCTATCTGCGCGGTGTGGTCTACGTCGGCACCGGGGGCACCACGCTGATCCCGGACCAGGTCGGCTACGACTGGATCGGCCAGGGCAACATCCTCGGCGTCCCGGTGGCGGTGCTCGTCATGCTGGCCGTGTTCGTCGGCGGCTGGTTCCTGCTGAACCGCACGGTGTTCGGCCGCCAGGTGCTGGCCATCGGCGGCAACGCCGAGGCGGCCCGGCTGAGCGGCATCCCGGTCCGCAAGGTCGTGCTGTGGACCTACGTCATCTCCGGTCTCTGCGCCGGCATCGCCGGTCTCATCGTCGCCTCCCGGTTGGAGAGCGCGGTGCCCGACCTGGGGTCCGGCTACGAGCTCAACGCCATCGCCGCCATCGTGCTGGGCGGGACGTCGCTGATGGGCGGCCGCGGATCGCTCGTGGGCACGCTGATCGGCGCCCTGTTCATCGCGGTACTGTCCAACGGCATGACGCTGATGAACGTGAAGTCGTTCTACCAGCAGATCATCATGGGTGTGGTCATCCTGCTCGCCGTGCTGATCGACCGCCTCCGCCGGGGTCAGACGGCGGATTGATGCCCCGGCACCCGCGCGGCGTCCGCCGGACACCAGACATCCCGGACTGATGGGCGCGCTCACGTCCACGGGTTCCGGAGCCGGGAAGACCACCATGGACGACCGCCTGACCGTTCGCTCGGCCTACTTGTACTACCGCCTGGGACTCACCCAGGCCGAGGTGGCCGACCGGCTCGGGATCAGCAGGGTGAAGGTCGGCCGGCTGCTCGCGTCCGCCTTGCACCGCGGCATCGTCAGCATCGACATCCGCCACCCCCAGGTGCGGCTCACCGAGCTGGAGGTCGCGCTCGAGAGCCGGTTCGACCTGAAGGAGGCGGTGGTCGCCGCCTCCTTCGCCGGCACCGGACCCGGCGAGGACCCGTTGCGGCTGCTGGCCGTGGCGTCGGCGGGCGCCCGGCACCTGGAGTCGCTGGAGCTGACCCGCGAGTCGGTGGCGCTGGGCTGGGGCACCACGATGCAGGCGGTGTCGATGGCGTTGCGCGACGGCTGGGCCCGTGACGTCGAGCTGTTCCAGCTCAACGGTGCCGTCCCGATCAGCAGTTACGCCACCGGCGCGGTGGAGACGATGCACCGCTTCGGCGAACGCGGCCGGGGGCGGGCGCACCTGCTCCAGGTGCCCGCGATCGTCGGGCGGGTGTCGGTGCGGCGTGCCCTGGAGAGCGAGCCCACGATCCGGGCCACCCTGCGCGGCGCCCGGGAGGCGCCGGTGGCCATGTTCTCCCTCGGCCGGCTGCAGACGGAGTCGGTCCTCGTGTCGTCGGGCTACATCGACGAGGCGGATGTGCGGCGGTTGCGCGACGGCGGAGCGGTCGGCGACGTGATCTCCCGGTTCATCACCGCGGACGGCAGCGTCGCCGACGTGGAGCTCGACGACCGCACCATGGGCCTGGATCTCGCGGCCCTGGGCACCCGCGACGTGTCCATCGGCATCGCGGCGGGTGCGGCCAAGGCCGCCGTCGCGCGCGCCGCGCTGGCCGGCGGCTACCTCACGACGCTCATCGTCGACGACTCACTCGCCACCGCGTTGCTCGCCGGCCCGACGGCCGACTGACCGGGGTCGAGCCCGTCGCCGGCCCGACGGCCGACCGACCGGGGTCGGTCCGCGAGGGCGTACCCGATCTGACGTCCGGACCTGCGGTCAGACCCCGAGTTGCGTCCCGACGGTGACGGTCACCGCGCGCAGCGTCCGGGTCAACGACTCGATCGGCGTCCCGGGGGAGCCGTCGTCCACCCACGTCTGCAGGGCGACCCGGGTGGCGGTGAGGAAGACCGAGGCCATCAGCAGCGCGTCGGTGGTGTCGAGGGCGGGCCGGCGACGGCGGATCTCGTCGACGAGGTTCTGCTCCAGCAAGCGACGTCCGGCGATGTGCTGTTCGAGCAGCGCGGGCTCGCGCCACATGGCCCGCATCCGCTCGATCGACTCCCGCGGACTGGACTGCAGCTGGACCGTCAGCGACCCGCACAGCATCTCCCACGGATCCTCGTCGAGCGGGCGGGCCCGTACCGCGGCGAGGAACTCCCCCGGACGCATCGACCCCAGCGCGGCGAACAGCTCCTCCTTCGACTCGAAGTAGTTGAAGAAGGTGCGGCGGGCGACGCCCGCTCCGGTGGTGATGTCGTCGATCGTGACGTCGGACCAGGGCCGGCTGGCCGCGAGCAACCACGCCGACTGCTCCAGGGCGGCGCGGGTGGAGACCCGCTTGGACTCGCGCAGACTCATCCACTCAGCCTAGTGAGTGTGCGGCCCTCCGGCGGCGGGAATATGACGGCAAGGTGCATAGTTGCACTCAACGGTCCGCATGCGGGAACTCCCCCCGCGCGGTCCGCCGCCTTCCGCACGCGAGCACGAGGAACCCGATGACCCAGACCACCAGCCGCCGAGCCGCGCCACCGGCCGTTCCCGACGAGAAGAGCCGGCACCGAGAGATTCTGGAAGCGCTGTCCGGCCTCCTGATGGTGCTGTTCGTGTCGATGATCAGCGCCACGGTCGTGTCCACCGCGCTGCCCCGCATCATCGGCTCGCTGAACGGCACCCAGGGTCAGTACACCTGGGTTGTCACCGCGACCCTGCTGTCGTCGACGGTGACCACGCCGATCTGGGGCAAGCTTGCCGACCTCTACCCGAAGAAGGCGCTGATCCAGGCGGCCATCGTGGTGTTCGCGATCGGCTCGATCCTCTGCGGCTTCGCCCAGAGCACGCCGCAGCTGATCGGCTTCCGGGTGCTGCAGGGCGTCGGCGTCGGGGGTCTCCAGGCGCTGGTCCAGGTGGCCATCGCGTCGATGATCCCGCCGCGGGAGCGCGGGAAGTACAACGGCTACCTGGGTGCGGTGATGGCCGTCGCGACCGTCAGCGGCCCGCTGCTGGGCGGTCTCATCGTGGACACGTCGTGGCTCGGCTGGCGCTGGTGCTTCTTCGTCGGCGTGCCGTTCTCCGTCATCGGGTTCGTGCTGCTGGCCAAGACGCTGCACCTGCCGCACGTCCGGCGCGAGAACGTGCACATCGACTTCCCCGGCGCGGCCCTGATCGCCGTCGCGGTGAGCCTGCTGCTCATCTGGGTGTCGTTCGTGGACAACTCCTTCGACTGGATCTCCTGGCAGACGGCCGCGATGGTCGGCCCTGCCCTGGTGATGGCCGTGATCTTCGTGCTCGTCGAGCGCCGCAGCTCGGAGCCGATCGTGCCGCTGCAGATCGTCCGCCAGCGCACCACGGCCCTGGCCATCGTCGCCAGCATCGCCGTCGGCATGGCCATGTTCGGCGGGGCGTTCTTCCTCGGCCAGTACTTCCAGCTCGGCCGTGGCTTCAGCCCGACCCGCGCCGGCCTGCTGACCATCCCGCTGATGGGTGGCGTGCTGGTCGCCTCCACCGTCTCCGGCCGGCTGATCAGCCGCACCGGCAGGATCAAGCCCTACATCGTGGCCGGCTCGGTCGTGCTGGTCGCCGGGTTCGCGCTGCTGGGCACCACCGACCACCTGACCTCGCTGTGGCTGATGGGCGTCTACATGGCGCTGGTCGGCATCGGTGTGGGCATGACCATGCAGAACCTCGTCCTGTCGGTGCAGAACACCGTCCCGCTGAAGGACCTCGGGTCGTCCAGTGCGACGGTCGCCTTCTTCCGGTCGCTCGGCGGCACGATCGGCGTCTCGGTCCTCGGTGCCGTGCTGGCCAACCGCGTCACCGGCAACATCGCCTCCGGCATGGCCGACGCCGGCATCCCGGCCCAGGCGGGCGGCGCGTCCGCCGGCACGCTGGACATCGCGGGCATGCCGCCGGCCATCCAGAGCATCGTGCACGTCGCCTACGGCGACGCGACCGCGCTGACGTTCATGATCGCCGCCGGCATCGGTGTGGTCGGCATCATCGCCGCGGTGGCCCTGCCGAAGATCCGGCTGCGCAACACGCTCGACGTCGCGCCGGCCGAGCCCACATTGCAGAAGTGACCGCGCAGGTCGACGGAGACGGGTGACGCACGATGAGCGAGCAGGTCACGGACCGGACCGGGTCCACGGTGGTGGTGGGGGTGGACGCCTCCGACACGGCGGCGCACGCGCTGGCCTACGCCATCGGGATCGCCCGGCGGCAGCACGCCCGGTTGCTGCTGGTGCACGCGCTGCCGTTCACGGACTACCGCTTCGACGTCACCGGCCGGTTCCGGGCGGCAGCCCCCACCGAGGAGGACACCGCCTGGTTGGACGAGCTGGTCGCCGAGATGACCGCCGACCTGGATCTGGAGGTTCAGGTCGTGCGGTGCCTCGGTGATCCCAGTGCCCGGCTGCTGCAGGCCGCGCAGGAGCAGTGGGCCGACCTCATCGTCGTCGGGCAGTCGAAGAGCATCCTGCACCGGCTGGCCGGGGCGGTGGGGCGCAAGCTGCAGCGACGGGCACCGGTCCCGGTGATGGTGGTGCCCTGAGGTTTCGATCCTCCGGCTGCGGGAGACCGTTGTCGGTGACGGAGTTCCACCGAACGGACGGAGATCGCCATGACCGCACCCGACCACACGCCGACCGAGGAGCCGACGCAGGCCGTCAGCCCCGGGGCCGACACCGAGGAGCCCCGCGACGATCCGGAGCAGGGTGATCCTGCGATGGTCGATCCGGTCCGGGCCGCCGGAGCCGAGTTCCCCGGCAGCTGACCGCAGACACACCGAAGGGGCGGGTCCGTCACGGACCCGCCCCTTCGTCGTACCTGTGTCAGCAGCTGGGCTGCCGGTAGCCGGTGGCGTCCCACTCGCCGTAGGTGAGGACGTGGTTCTGCAGGGTGGCCCCCTGGAACAGCAGGTTCGGCGATCCCGGCGCGGTGCAGATGCGGTCACCGGGGAGGATCCCGAGGGCCTGCGGCGTCGGGAACTGCGCAGCAGCCCAGGCGTCGTAGGTCACCGCGGTCGAGGTGACACCGTCGGTGATGGCGATGCCCTGCGGAGCCCACCACAGATTGACGTAGCCGCCCCGCTTCTCCAGCGGCGCCCGCAGACCCATGTCCTGCCATTCGGCGAAGGTCAGCTTGTGGGTGTAACCGTCGAGCGTCGCGAAGATCTCGTTCGACACCTGGTACTTGAAGATGACCGTGCCCTCGATCCAGCCCGCCAGGCGCGGGGCCCGGTACCCGGTGTTGGCCCACTCGGCCCCGGTCAGCTTGTGCCACACCCAGCCGCTCGCATAGAAGGTCACCGAGTACAGGTTGGGCGACCACGAGTACTTCACGATGTCGGTCTGGGCGACACTCGCGGGCGGTGGCGGCGGCGTGGCGCCGGTGGGGGGCGGCGGGGTGGTTCCGGAGCCCCCGGTCTCGCAGGCGACGCCGTCTTTGTTGCCGTCCAAAGGTAGGCGGTAACCGGGTTGGCCGACCAAGATCGGGGCCGCTCCCGCGGCTCTCGCCTCCGCGCAGTTGGCGTAGTAGACGTCCGCAACTGCCGGCGTCGCCGTGAACACGCCGGCGGCCGTCACGAGCCCGGCCAACAGCATCGACTTCAATCTGCGCATCGTCGTCCCCCTTGGAGCGAACCGGCGCCCCGCCATTCACTCGGTAGGGCTGCGAACCGTCGCGGTGCGAGTCTGACATGTGAATCGGACGAACGCGACAGCAGGGGGCGAAACGCAAGGCGCCGCACCCGCCGCGACCGTGCAGACACACCGAATCCGAGCCGAGTACCCGGGGACCGCACCTGTGGCCGGCGGCTTCCGGCGCGGGTAGCCGAGACACCCGGTCGAGGCAGCGCCGGTCCGACGACCCACGCAGGACATGCCGGGCTTTCTTGACTCAGTCCAGAAAAGGGTCGACACTGCGTCGGTGCCTCCGATCCGTCGAACCGACGACCTGCTGCGCTCGGCAGGGCTACGGGTGACCCGTCCGCGGCGGGCGGTCCTCGACGCCGTGCAATCGCGCCCGCACTCCGACACGGACGGCATCATCACCGCGGTGAAGGACCACTTCCCTGATGTGTCACGGCAGGCGGTCTACAACTCGCTGCACGCGCTGACCGATGCCGGGCTGCTCCGACGCATCCAGCCGTCGGGCTCGGTCGCCCGTTACGAGGCACGCATCGGCGACAACCACCACCACCTGGTGTGCCGCACCTGCGGGGTGATCGTCGACGTCGACTGCGCGGTCGGCGAGGCACCCTGCCTGACCGCGTCCCACGACCACGGCTTCGCCGTCGACGAGGCGGAGGTCATCTACTGGGGCCACTGCCCCGCGTGCAGCGCCGCCTGAGCCCCCTCCCCAGCCCCACCCGTCCCCTCCCGGAAGGAACCACGTGACCCAGACCCACAACGCGAAAGTCGGCGACATGCAGTCGGCGGAGAGCGAAGCCCGCTGCCCCGTCGCGACCGTCGGACCGCGCAACCACCCCACTGAGGGCGGCGGGAACCGCGACTGGTGGCCCAACCAGCTCAATCTCAAGATCCTGCGCAAGCACCCCGCGGTGGCCAACCCGATGGGCGAGGACTTCGACTACGCCGCCGCCTTCGCCGGCGTCGATCTGGACGAGCTGGCCCGCGACGTCGACGCGGTGCTGACCACGTCGCAGGACTGGTGGCCCGCCGACTTCGGTCACTACGGGCCGTTCATGGTCCGGATGGCCTGGCACAGCGCCGGGACCTACCGGCTCAGCGACGGGCGTGGTGGCGCCGGCGCCGGCATGCAGCGCTTCGCCCCGCTGAACAGCTGGCCGGACAACGGCAACCTGGACAAGGCCCGCCGCCTGCTGTGGCCGGTGAAGAAGAAGTACGGCCGCACGGTCTCGTGGGCCGACCTGATGATCTTCACGGGCAACCGCGCGCTGGAGACCATGGGCTTCACCACCTTCGGCTTCGCCGGGGGTCGTCCCGACGTCTGGGAGCCCGACGAGGACGTCTACTGGGGTCCGGAACAGACCTGGCTGGGCGACGAGCGCTACACGGGCGACCGGGAGCTGGAGAGCCCGCTCGCCGCGGTGCAGATGGGCCTGATCTACGTCAACCCCGAGGGCCCCAACGGTGTCCCCGAGGCGCTGGGCTCGGCCCGGGACATCCGCGAGACCTTCGCCCGGATGGCGATGAACGACGAGGAGACGGTCGCGCTGATCGCCGGCGGTCACACCTTCGGCAAGACCCACGGCGCAGCCGATCCGTCGGTGTACGTCGGGGCGGAGCCGGAGGGGGCCGCCATCGAGGAGCAGGGTCTGGGCTGGAAGCAGTCGTTCGGTTCGGGTAAGGGTCGCGACACCATCACCAGCGGCCTCGAGGTCACCTGGAACTCGACGCCGACCCAGTGGGACATGAGCTACCTGGAGAACCTCTACGCCTACGAGTGGGAGCTGTACGACAGCCCCGCCGGTGCCCACCAGTGGCGTCCGGTCGACGGAGGCGGCGCCAACACCGTGCCCGACCCCGAGGACGGCACCCTGAACCGGCAGCCGACGATGCTGACGTCGGACCTCGCTCTGCGCGTGGACCCGGTGTACGACGAGATCTGCCGTCGCTTCATGGCCGACCCCGACCACTTCGCCGACGCCTTCGCGCGGGCGTGGTTCAAGCTGACCCACCGCGACATGGGGCCGATCCAGCGCTACCTGGGTCCGCTGGTGCCGCAGGAGACGCTGATCTGGCAGGACCCGGTGCCCGCGCGGGAGCACGAGGTGATCGACGCTGAGGCGATCGCGTCCCTGAAGGCGCAGATCCTCGAGTCCGGCCTGTCGACGGCGCAGCTCGTGTCGGTCGCCTGGTCGTCGGCCGCCAGCTTCCGCGGCAGCGACAAGCGCGGTGGAGCCAACGGGGCCCGCATCCGCCTGGAGCCGCAGCGCGACTGGGAGGCCAACGACCCGGAAACCCTCGCGCAGGTGCTGCGGACGCTGGAGGACATCCAGCAGGCGTTCAACGCCGCCGGGACCGCCGTCGTGTCGTTGGCCGACCTGATCGTGCTGGGCGGTTCGGCCGCGGTCGAGCAGGCCGCCCGCATCGCCGGCCACGACATCACGGTGCCGTTCACCCCGGGCCGTACGGACGCCACCCAGGAGCAGACGGACATCCCGTCGTTCGAGGGGATGCGGCCGAAGGCCGACGGCTTCCGCAACTACCTCGGGAAGGGCAACCTGCTGCCGGCGGAGTTCCTGCTGGTCGACCGGGCCAACCTGCTGACCCTGAGCGCACCGCAGATGACTGTGCTGGTGGGCGGTCTGCGGGCGTTGGACGCCAACGCCGGCGGATCGAAGCTGGGTGTGCTGACCGCCACTCCGGGCGCGCTGACCAACGACTTCTTCGTCAACCTGCTCGAGCACGGCACCACCTGGACCGCATCGCCGGACACCCCGGACACCTTCGACGGCCGCAACGCGGCCGGCGACGTCGTCTGGACGGCCAGCCGCAACGACCTCGTGTTCGGATCGAACTCCGAGCTGCGCGCTCTGGCCGAGGTCTACGCCAGTGACGACGCCAAGGAGAAGTTCGTCCGCGATTTCGTCGACGCCTGGGTCAAGGTGATGAACCTGGACCGGTACGACCTGGTCTGATCGGTCCTCACCGACCGCCTGGTATCACGCAGCGCCCGGGCCTCTCCTTGTAGGAGCGGCCCGGGCGCTGTGCTGTCTGGCGAGGGTGTACCGAACCGTCGCGGCACTCGCGCGTAGTCGACCGGTGACCGGTCGGAGCGGCCCGGGTGCTGTGCTGTCCGGCGTGGGTATACCGAACCGTCGCGGCGCTCGCGCCTGGTCGACCGGTGACGGGTCGGGGGCCTTCCGCCCGGGCGCTGAGCTGTCTGGCGAGGGTGTACCGAACCGTCGCGGCACTCGCGCCTGGTCGACCGGTGACAGGTCGGGGGCCTTCGCCCGGGCGCTGTGCTGACTGGCGAGGGTGTACCGAACCGTCGCGGCGCTCACGCCTGGTCGACCGGTGACAGGTCGGGGGCCTTCCGCCCGGGCGCTGAGCTGTCCGGCGAGGGTGTACCGAACCGTCGCGGCACTCACGCCTGGTCGACCGGTGACAGGTCGGGGGCCTTCGCCCGGGCGCTGTGCTGTCCGGCGAGGGTGTACCGAACCGTCGCGGCACTCACGCCTGGTCGACCGGTGACAGGTCGGGGGCCTTCGCCCTCACGGCATAGTCGGACAGCCGGACCCAAGGAATGCGCTGCGTGACCAAGGCGACCACCATGAGCACCTGTCCGGTGGGGTCCCCCTGTGGCCGTTGGAGGTGCAGCCGGTCGTCCACGAGGTCCTGGAGCGCCGTCCCGGCCGCGCACGATTCGCGTCCTTACCGAGTTGCATCAGAGTCGCGACGGAGCCGCTCACCGGACCAGCTCGGGGGCTCGAGCGACGTCCACGGCGAGACCTCACTGTTCCACTCAGACTCTGGAGACGTGAACGGTCAGGTCAACCATGCCGATCGTCGTCGCGCTCCGCTGCCCCGCACGACTCTCTGCCCACGGACGACGATGCGAGGGTGGCAGGACATCGGGCGCCACTCGACGACCCATGCTCGCATGGTCGCGCGCGACGTACTCAGGGGCCCTGACAGCGGCGCACACATGCGCTGCGGGCGCGTCAGCACCAAGACACGACACATGCTCGATCAACGCTGACGACACCCAGTGGCTCATGCGTGTGGCGACTGCCCGTCGGTCGGAATCGACGGCGCTGTGACGACCCGCTCCGGATCGGAGTCCACCATCTCTACGAAGAGGCACGCTGCAGACCACGCGGATCGGCCCGCGCGTGGCTCGTGAGACCGCCAACCGGAACTATGCCTCCAGCCAACGGACACATGACCGTCATGCGGATGGAGGTCGCGGCGCGATCGCCCTCGTTTCGTCACAGGGACGCAAGCCCACCTGCGCCGGCCGGCCGGCGAGCGACCCGTTGAACTGGTTGTCCGTCGCCAGCGGTGCGATCAGAACCACTTCGTGTTCCGACGACGCCGTGACACGGAATTCTCGCTCCATCCGGCGCCGCCTTCACAAACGCGGGTACCCCTTCGACGCACCATCCGACAACGACCTTGATAGGCAAGAGAGGGGCTCGGTGACAGTTGCCGTGGAATGCAGAAAAGGGGCCCCGTGGTGGGGGCCCCTTTGTCTGGGATGTGTGTTCGGCAGTGTCCTACTCTCCCACACCCTGGCGGGTGCAGTACCATCGGCGCTGTAGGGCTTAGCTTCCGGGTTCGGGATGGGACC